>NZ_JBKJWH010000054.1:0-48323 GCF_046716805.1 Mycetocola sp.
GACTCGCCCGATTCGGCCGAAGCTACGTCGGTTAACCGGATGCGATCGCTGCCGAACTCTCCCAGGACGAAGCCGGGGCAGCGGCCGACACGGTCCTCGTAACGGTGCCCAACCAGCTCGGTGTCGAGGTCAACGCGAGGATTCTCGAATCAATTGTGCGCGACATCAAACCCGCGCTGCCGTAACCCCAGCCCGCCCCTGGAATGAGAACGGCGATCATTCCCAACAACCGCCGGGAACTGGCTCCGAGGCGCCACCGGGATTAGCGTGGAGGAACCATGGCACACGACCACGCACAACACATCGACAACCGGCGGAAGCTGTGGCTCGTCCTCGGCATCGTCGCGGTCGTCCTCGTCGCCGAGGTGGTTGGCGGCATCCTCACCGGGTCGCTCGCGCTGCTCGCAGACGCCGGACACATGTTCAGCGACCTCACCGGGCTGGTTCTTGCGCTCGTCGCCCTCGGTGTCGCCGCCCGCCCGGCGACGCAGCGGCATACCTACGGGTACCGCAGGGTCGAGGTGCTCGCGGCGCTGCTGAACGGACTCATCCTGCTCGGTGTCGCCGTCTCCATCGCGATCACCGGTATCTCGCGGCTCCTCGACCCGAGCCAGGTCGAGGTGCTCGGCGTGCCCATGCTCATCGTCGCTGTCGTCGGGCTTCTCGCCAACGTCATATCGGCAGTCATTCTGCGCAGCTCCGCGAAAACCTCGATCAACATGCGGGGCGCCTACTTCGAGGTGCTTGGCGACCTCTTCGGCTCTCTCGGGGTGATCATCGCCGCTGGAATCATCCTTGCCACCGGCTTCGTGCAGGCGGATGCCATCGCCTCGCTGGTCATCGCGGCCGGCATCCTGCCCCGTGCGGGGGCACTCCTCCGAGACGTCTGGCGGGTGCTCAACCAGTCCACGCCCCCCGACACGGACGTCGACCTCATCCGTCGGCACATCAGGGATGCGCCCGGGGTGATCGACGTGCACGACGTGCATGTCTGGTCGATCACGACAGGTCAGCACGTCTTCACCGCCCACGTCGTCGTCGAAGCGGCCGTGTTCGCCGAGGAGCGCACGGGGGAGATGCTCGACACGCTCTCGGAATGCCTCGCCGGTCACTTCGATGTGGAACATTCGACGTTCCAGCTGGAACCGGCGAAGCATGCCGGCCACGAGCATCAGCAACACTCCTGAGGCGCGCGGAAGGGCCTGACCTCCGGCGCGCGAGGTGCTAGCTTCAACCCATGACCCCGCAGGAGCTGGACAACCTCACCTGCCTGCGACGTGCGCGGGATGAGATCGACCGGAACTATGCCGAACCACTCGACGTGCCGACTCTGGCCCGCACAGCGCTCATGTCACCGGCACACTTCTCGCGCCAGTTCCGTGCTGCATACGGGGAAACACCGTACAGCTACCTGATGACCCGCAGGATCGAGCGCGCGATGGCGTTGCTGCGTGCGGGCGCAAGCGTGACGGATGCGTGCATGGCGGTGGGCTGTACGTCCCTCGGGTCGTTCAGCTCACGATTCACCGAGATCGTCGGCGAGAGCCCCCGTGCCTATCGCAACCGCGGGCACGGTGCTGTGCAGGCAATGCCGGCCTGTTTCGCGAAGACGCTCACCCGTCCAACCCGGAACACATCGAGCAGGATCGAAGAAGTGCAAGGCGGGGCTGCGGCGTAACGTTCCGGTCATGACAATCACGCTTCAATACACCAACATCACCGTGAACGACGTCGACGAGTCACTCGCCTTCTACCGGGACGCCCTGGGCCTGGACGTGCAGAACGACGTGTCGTCCGGCGAATTCCGCTGGGTCACTCTGGGCAGCGGCGCCCAGCCCGGGCTCGGGATCGTGCTCTCCGCGCCGCACGCCGGCCGGTCGAAGGCCGACGGCGACGCGCTGCAGGAGCTTCTCACCAAGGGCGTGCTGCCGATGCTCGTCTTCAGCACCGACGACCTGGACTCGCTCTTCGAGACGGTTCGGCGATCAGGCGCGGAGGTTCTGCAGGAGCCGATGGACCAGCCGTGGGGACCACGCGACTGTGCGTTCCGTGACCCATCGGGCAACACCGTCCGGATCTCCGAGGCCGCGTCGGCGTAAGAATCCTGCCCTTGGTTGCTTAGAGTTCGGGCTTCTTCTCGAAGGTCTCAGCGTCGAGCACCAGGTGGCGCGCTTCGTCGTGATCGGTGATGACATCTTCACCGGCCGCGGCGGCCCGCTTCGCTTTGCGGCTCGACTGGACGTAGTGCCACACCGTCGGGATCAGGGTGAGCACAACGGCGCCGATGAGGATGACGTCGATGTACTCCTGCACGAAGATCGAAACGGGCGGAATGTAGCCCAGGAGGTAGCCGAAGTAGGTCAGCCCGACGCCCCAGATGATCGCGCCGACGAAATTGTAGAACGTGTACTTCTTGTAGTTCATGTGGCCGACGCCGGCGGCGACGGGTGCGAAGGTTCTGACGATCGGAACGAAACGCGCGAGAATCACGGCGAGGCCGCCGAATCGGGTGAAGAAAGCGTTCGTCCGTTCGACGTTCTTGATGCTGAAGACGCCGGATTCCTTGCGTTCGAACACACGCGGACCGGCCTTATGGCCGATGAGATACCCGACCTCCCCGCCAAGGAACGCGGCCAGACCGATCGCGAGCGCCACCCACCAGATGTCGAAATCGAGACCGCCGGCCTCCGAGTGCATGCCGTGGAAGGTCAGGAGGCCCGTGATTACCAGGAGGGTGTCGCCCGGGAGCAGGAAGCCGACGAGCAGCCCGGTTTCGGCGAAGACGATGAAGCAGACGACGACGAGGGCCCACGGGCCTGCAGCGCTGATGATGCTCTCCGGGTCGAGCCAGGGGATGAGGCCTGTCGAAATCATGGGCAGCCGCTACTCCGTCGGTCGTTGCTCGTCGTGGCCGGTCGGCCACAGATTCGTGCGGAAGGTGGGACTTGAACCCACACGCTCGAAAGCACAGGAACCTAAATCCTGCGTGTCTGCCAATTTCACCACTCCCGCGAATGGTTACCAGTTTAGGGGCAGCACTCACAGCTCCCTGTGACCTCTTGGAGGGGAACCTCCCGCCTGTGGATAACCGGAACGGGCGCCGGATGCTTTCGGCAGACTTTCCCCATGACGTCGGCCGCCGAGATCATCACCGAACGGGTTCGTGACCGAGTACGGCGTGAAGGCGTCGACCTGTCCGGCGAGGGGCTCGCTGAGCGGTTCGTGCAGGAAGAAGTTCGCCGGTACAGCGAACGGGCACTCGGGAGCTCGCTCCCGCTCCTGACCGACGAGTCGATCACCGAACGGGAGGTCGTTGCGACGCTCACCGGCTTCGGGCCGTTGCAACCGTACCTGGACGACCCGGACATCGAGGAGATCTGGGTCAACTCGCCGACCCGCGTCTTCGTCGCCCGGAACGGCATCCCCGAGTTGACGAACACGGTGCTGACTGAAAGCGCCGTCCGGGATCTCGTCGAACGGATGCTGCAGACCACCGGCCGGCGCGTCGACCTCAGCTCTCCGTTCGTCGACGCGTCGCTGCCCGACGGGTCTCGGCTCCACGTCGTCATCCCTGACGTCACCAGGCGGCACATGGCCGTCAACATCCGCAAGTTCAGCCGCCGTGTGCGGGATCTCAACAGCCTCGTCGCGGGCGGTTCGCTCAGCGCGCAGGCCGCGGAGTTCCTGCGTTGCTGTGTACTCGCCGGGCAGAACATTCTCATCTCCGGCGCAACGCAGGCCGGCAAGACCACGCTGCTCGGTGCGCTGCTGTCGAGCGTACGCACCAATGAGCGCATCGTGACGGTCGAGGAAACCTTCGAGCTGGATCTCGCCGTCGCTGACGTCGTCGCCATGCAGTGCCGCCAGCCCAGCCTCGAGGGCACCGGTGAAATCACCCTCCGTCGCCTGATCAAGGAAGCCCTCCGGATGCGCCCGGACCGACTGATTGTGGGCGAAGTGCGCGAGGCAGAAAGCCTCGACCTGCTGATCGCGCTGAACAGCGGCATCCCCGGGATGTGCTCCATCCATGCGAATTCCGCACGCGACGCCCTCGTGAAACTCTCGACGCTCCCTTTGCTCGCGGGCCGCAACATCGACTCCTCGTTCGTCCTCCCGACCGTCGCCGGATGCATCGACATCGTGGTGCACTGCGAACTGGAGCGCGGTGGCGACCGCCGAGTGGTTTCGATTCTCGCGTTGAGCGGAACCGTGAACGGCGCGGTGATCGAGGCCAGCACACTGTTCGCCGTGCGAAACGGAGTGCTCGAAGCGACCGGCAGCCATCCGACCCGCCTCGGGAAGTTCGAGAATGCCGGCCTCAACCCGGCAGCGATACTCCGACGAGGCCAGTGATGACGTTCCTCCTCGGTCTCCTCCTGGCCGCCGGGCTGCTTCTCGCGGCATCGCCCTGGTTGTTCCCGCGTCGCACCGGGCAACGCGAGAGACACCGGAGGGCCCGCTTTCGGGCGTCCCTTGCCCTCGCCGGTCTCGGACGGGTCCCTCCCGGGATCTTCGTTGCCCTGTCCGTTCTGGTCGGTGTCCTGTCCGGCGCGCTCCTGCAGGCTCTCTTCCGGGTCTCCGTGCTGTCCCTGTGCGCGGCAGTGGCCGGTTCGCTCGGGCCCGCCGTGCTGGTCGGGTGGCGATCGCGAGTCCGCCGCGCGTCGAACCGTGCGCTCTGGCCCGATGTCGTGGACCATCTTGTCGGCGCCGTCCGGTCCGGTCTCGCGCTGCCCGACGCTGTGGCGAGTCTCGCTCACAACGGACCGGAGGAGTTGCGGCCGGACTTCGTCGCATTCGAGAAGGACTACCGCAGCACTGCGTCGTTCAGCGGATGCCTGGACCGGTTGAAGGACACCCTCGCCGATCCGGTCCCTGACCGGATCCTTGAGACGCTGCGCATGGCCAGGGAGGTGGGCGGATCGGACCTCACCGTTGTCCTGAGAAGCCTCGCGGCGTACCTGCGGGAAGACATCGCCATCCGAGCGGAGGTCGAAGCGCGCCAGTCGTGGGTCCGAAACGCCGCGAAGCTCGGGGTGGCCGCGCCGTGGTGCATCCTGCTCCTTCTCGCGTCGAGGCCGGAGGCAGCGCTCGCCTACAACTCGGCCGGAGGGGCGTTGCTCATCGCCGGTGGCGCAGCGGTGTCCGGCGTGGCGTACCGCGTGATGCTGGCAGTGGGGCGACTACCGCAGGAGAGACGGTGGTTCCAGTGAGTTCCACAGCGGCGTGGGGGCTCGTCCTCGGCGCAACCCTGGGTCTCGGGCTCTGGTCGGTTCTTGCCGTGTTGCCGCGGATGGGCGGGCCGACGCTCGCCGACCGGGTGGCTCCGTACATCGTCGATGTTTCCGAGGGGGCGCGGCGGTTCACCGTCAAGCGCATGGTGGATCCGCTCCCCATTCTCGGCACACTCCTTGCTCCGACCGTTCATCGATTGGTTGAGCTGCTCTCCGGGGTTCTTGGCGGGAACGCCGTCGTCAAGCAACGGCTCGGTCAGGCCGGGAGCCCATCGACCGTGCACCGTTTCCGCGCGGAACAGCTCGGTTGGTCGGTCGGCGGGCTCGGCGTCGGCCTGTTCGTGGCGACGGTGGGTGCGTCGAACGGCTCGCTCCCAGCGGTACTCGTTGTCGTTCTGCCCCTCACCGGGATCCTTCTCGGGGCGATCGCCCGTGACACCCTGCTCAAGCGGGCCGCGAGGGTTCGTCTGGCCCGGATCTCCGCCGAATTGCCGACAGTGCTCGAATTCCTGAGCTTGAGCCTGTCGGCGGGGGAAGGCATCCTCGACTCCATCCGTCGGGTCGGGCGGGTCGGGTCGGGCGAGCTGGGTCGCGAGTTCCGGGCCGTCGTCAGTTCGGTTCACACGGGCATCCCTCTCACATCGGCGCTCGCCGAGTTCGCCGGACGAGCGGACCTTCCCGCGCTGACGCGATGCGTGGAGCAACTCGCCGCGGCGCTTGAGCGCGGCTCCCCGCTGGCGGAGGTGCTGCGCGCCCAGGCCCAGGACGCACGTGACGAAGCCAAGCGCAGCCTCATCGAGGTCGCCGGCAAGAAAGAGGTGGCAATGCTCGTGCCCCTGGTCTTCCTCATCCTGCCGCTGTCCGTCCTGTTCGCCATTTTCCCCGGAATCTTCGTGCTCCAGTCCGGGTTCTGATACCGCCAGCGATACCGACCCCCACAGATCACCGAAGCGAAGGAGACAACATGAACGCTCACTCGAAATGGCACAGTTCACTGACGGCGCACCTGAGCGACGAGGAAGGCGATGTGCCGGGCTGGGTCTTGATCACCCTGATGACCGCAGGCCTGGTGGTGATGATCTGGGCCCTTGCCGGGCCGGCCCTCAGTTCGATCTTCGAGCAGGCCATCGCCCGGGTCTCCGGGATGTAGACGATGTGCGGTACGCGCTGGCGTAGCGACGACGGTTCAGCAGTCGTGGAGTTCACATTCGTGGCCGTGCTGCTGACGGCGCTGACTCTCTCAGTCCTCCAGCTCGGTCTGGCTCTGCACGTGCGAAACACGGTCATCGATGCGGCGGCGGAGGGCGCCAGGTTCGCAGCGCTCGCTGACAACGGCCCGGCTGACGGGGTGGCGCGGACGAAGGAACTCATCACCGTCGCCATCGGCGGAGACTTCGCCCGGGACGTCACGGCCGAATCCGGCTCCTTCCTCGGTCACCCGAGCGTCGACGTCCGGGTAGTGACGCGCCTGCCGTTGCTTGGCCTGGTTGGAGTCGAGAGCGCACTGGAGGTGAGCGGCCATGCCGCGGTCGAAACGCTCGACGAGTGAAAGTCCGCCTCCGGCGTGCACAGCGGCAGAGGGGGACGAGGGCTCCGCCGCCCTCGAGTTCGTCACCGCGGGTCTCATCCTTCTCGTGCCGCTCGTCTACCTCATTCTCACCCTGTCCGCCGTGCAGGGCGGTGCGCTCGCCGTCGAGGGCGCCGCACGGCAGGCCGCCCGGGTCTTCGTACAGGCGTCCACTTCAGAGCAGGCGGCCGACCGGGCCGCGCGGGCCATCGACTTCGGCCTCGCCGATTATGGAATCGCCTCGGATGCCGCATCAGTCACCATCTCCTGCAGCGGTTCACCGGCTGTCTCCTGCCCGTCCCGCAACGCGGTGGTCACGGTCACGGTGAGAGTGGACGTCGCGCTCCCGCTCGTGCCCGACGTGCTGAACCTCTCCCAGGCGGCGAGTGTGCCGGTGCAGGCGACAGCACGGCAGCAGGTCTCTCGGTTCTGGGTTGAGGAATGAAACGGATGCTGCGCGGTGCGCGGGATGAGGACGGGTCGACCCTGCTCCTCGCCATGTTCTTCGGGATGCTCTCGCTTGTCCTGATCCTCATGGTGACGGCAGCCACCTCGCTCTACCTCGAGCGGAAACGTCTCTACAGCCTCGCCGACGCGGCCGCCCTGGTCGGGGCAGAGGCCTTTGAACTTTCGTCGGTTTCGCTCGACGCAGGCGGCCCGAGCCTGACTCTCCGTTCCCCACAGGTGCATGCGGCCGTCTCCGGATTCCTGGAGGACGATCCGGTCGGCTCCTTCGACGCCCTCGTGCTCGAGGACGCGGCGTCCCGGGACGGAAGGAGCGCCTCCGTCACCGTGTCGTCGGCCTGGCGTCCGCCGATTCTTTCCCTCTTCGTGCCCGATGGCATCCGGTTGGAGGTGACGGCTGTGGCGCGGTCGGTACTTCGGTGATGAACGAGACGTCGAACGGCCCGGCTCCACGGCGACCGTTCTGGGCCGGTATAGCGGCGATCATCGGCGGGCTGGCCGCCATCGTGCTGACGATACCGTTTGCAGCAGCGTACTTTCGCGCGTATCCGGGCTATGACGCTGCGCCGTTCTGGCTGCCGGTCGTGGAACAGGCGTTCTCTCCGCTGCTCGAGTTCGCGTCGTCCGTGGCGGTCTATGAGATCTACGGGCGGATCTACGGGGTGACCTTCCTCCTGTACCTGCCAGCCGCTCTGTCGTTGCACCGGATGCGACCGCAAGCGACGAATCGGCCCGAAACGGTCGGGGCCGCGTCTGCGTCCGGTGAAATGGTGACGGGACCCCTTGCGACAGCTCACCTCCGGAGGGACGATATCCGCGTCGAACCTCAATGCAAGGGAGCAAGCCATGACAGGAACACCGGGCGACGCGCAGGACAGGACCGCCGCCCTCCGAGCCCTCGACGAGCAGGTCGCCGCCATCAACGCTCACGACGCCGCTCGTCTCTCTGCCGCATACGCCGAGGACGCGGTCGTCCGCGACCCGCAATACCCCGAACCCCTGCGCGGTCGATCCGCGGTCGAGGACGACGCCGCAGCCTTCTTCACAGCCTTTCCAGACCTGCGGGCGGAGGTGACGTCCAGCGTCGTCAGCGGCACGGAACTTGCGGTTGAGATGACCATGGAGGGAACCCACACCGGCCCGATGGCTTCGCCGTCAGGGGAGGTCGCACCCACCGGCAGATCCCTCCGATTCGCAATGGCGTTCTTCGACACCGTGGATGAGAACGGAATGGTCATCGACGAACGCCGCTACTACGACCTCGCGGACCAGCTCACCCAGCTGGGGCTCAGCGGGTAGCCCTGGTCAGACGCCCGAGTCGCGGCGCGCCAGCCAGCGTTGCCATGGCGCCCGCCGCAACGTCTGCCGGGCGCTGTCAAGGGTCTTGAGGCTGGCCTCGGCAGGGTGTTGCGTTGGGCTATCGATTTCGCCGACGGAGGACACCATGACATTCAGCCCGAAATTCGCCATCGTCACCGGATCGGACTCCGGGATCGGGCGTGCGACCGCTGTTGCGCTCGCCGAAGCCGGAATGGATGTCGGCATCACCTGGCACAGCGACCAGGCCGGGGCGGAGGAAACCGCCCAGGAGGTGCGCTCCACGGGACGGAACGCCGTCGTCGCTCAACTGGACACCACTGATCTCGACGGCTGTGGAGACGCTCTCGACGCCCTGGCCGACGAGCTCGGCGGGGTGGACGTGTTCGTCAACAACGCTGGAACCGGTGACAACGCCCCGCTCCTGGAGATGACGCTCGATCAGTGGCGCCACACGGTGGCGGCCGACCTCGACGGTGCCTTCGTCTGCATCCAGCGGGCGGCGAAGCGGATGGTGGGTGCGGGCAACGGTGGTCGTATCATCGCGGTGACAAGCGTGCACGAGCATCAGCCCCGCGTCGGCTCCAGCGCTTACGACGCAGCGAAGCACGGACTCGGAGGGCTCATCAAAACGGTTGCCCTCGAACTCGGCCAGCACGAGATCACCGCCAATTCCGTCGCCCCCGGTGAGATCGCCACTCCGATGACCGACCAGACCGACCAGGACCCGCGCTCCGAGGAGCGCCCCGGCGTTCCACTCGGGCGGCCCGGCGACGCCCGCGAAGTGGCCGCCGTCATCGCCTTCCTCGCTTCTCCGGCATCCGCTTACGTCACCGGTGCCTCCTGGGTGGTCGACGGCGGGATGCTGCAGATGGGCCCGCAGGGCGGTTCGCACATCACCAGCAACGACTGGCGTGAGGGCTGACAGGTTTGCCATGACCGATCCGACCCGGGTGCGCAGCCAGCCGGCGCTGACGTCATCGACGGGATTGATCTGGATCCTCCTCGGGGCGATCCTCGCCGCGATCTGTGCCGGGGTGCTCCTCGCGCTGGTACCTCTGCAACCGGTCACCGCATGGGTCGGACTCGTCCTCGTGGTGGTGCTGTTCACCGCGATGATCGCGATCCGGTTCGCGGTGCGCCGGGGGTCACGCCGGCTCACGGCGATGGCGAGCGTGTTCGGTGCCATCGCGCTCGTCACCCTCGTCTGCGTCGTGATGATCGCGGGAGCCGCGTGGGAGTCGCTGCGTTAGCGCCCAGGCCGCGCCGGAACATAACGGGGGATCATCCGGGCGAGATGCCAGGCTCCGAAAACGCCAACGGCACCGATCACCCCGGCGGCGAACGACACCGAGAGCAGCGCAGTGATACCGGCGACGACCAGCGGAGCGGCCGCCGAACCGGCGTCAGCGGTGAATCGCCAGGCGCCGAGAAACGGAGCAGGACGACAGTGAGGGGCCAGGTCGGCGCCGAGGGTCATCAGGATGCCGCTGCCCAACCCGTTCGCGACGGACAGCAGCCCAGCGGCGACGATGAACCAGACCACGGCATCCGGGGCGTCGTGCGTGAACGCGAGCAGCAGCATCCCGAGCCCCAGCCCAAGCGTCGACGGGACCGCGCTCCACATCCTGCCGAACCGGTCCATCACCTGACCGCTTACATAGAAGAGAGCGAAGTCAACGGCGCCGGCGAGCCCGATGATGAGGGCGGTGTTCGCCTCACCCACGCCGAGGCTCACCGCCCAGAGCGGCAGGATCACCGTGCGCGCTGCCCGCATCCCTCCGATGAGCGCGGCTCCAGAACCCATCCGCGCAAGAACGCCACGGAACGCCCACAGCGTGCGGAACAGTCCGTGGGACTCCTCGGCGGCGAGCTCCTCCCCGGGAGTGTGCGCGTGCGGGCCACGTTTCCGGATTCGGCTCACCTGGCCGAAGAGGCCCTCCGGGTCCGGCAACAACACGAGGATCAGCACGGCAGCGAGACAGGAGATCGTCATGATCCAGAACGCCCCCTGCGCCCCACCGGTGAGGTGGATCACCGGCACTGACAGCAGCGGGCCGATGAACAGGCCGGCACGGAACACTCCACCCAGCGTCGACAGCGCCCGGGCACGGTACCGCAGCGGCACGTAACTGGTCATGAAAGCGTGCCGGGCGAGGGCGAACACCGCCGTCGCAAGTCCGAGGATGAAGATCGCCACGCCGAGAACCCATGGGTTGGGGGCGAGCACAGCACCGAGCGCTGCAACGATCGACAGCAACGCCGCTCCGATCATGGCTGTTCGTTCACCGACCCTGCTCACCAGCCACCCGCTCGGGATGTCACCGGCGAGTTCCCCGATCATGAGCATTCCGGCGATGACACCGGCGATGGCAAGACTCGCGCCGAGGTTCGTCGCGGCGACCGGGATGAGCGGAATCAGGGCGCCTTCACCGATGGAGAACAGGAGGGTCGGCAGGAAGACGACGACGGCAACGGAACGGACGCTGAATGCCTGATCGCCGTCTGTCATGGTGTTTTCGAGTCTAGAGGCGCCCGCCGGAGGAAGTCGCCGGAAGGTAGGCTGGAGCCGACATGTTAGATCTAGACCTGAACGACCAGATCGCCGCCATCCGGACCACCTTCGCCGACATCCGCGAAGTCGTCGGAGTTGACCGGCTGCGCGCCGAGATCGCCGACCTGAGCGAACAGGCCGGCGTCCCCGACCTGTGGGACGACACCGACAAGGCGCAGAAGATCACCAGCGCCCTGAGCCACCGGCAGTCGGAACTGGCTCGACTCACCGCCATCGAGAGCCAGCTCGACGACCTCGAAGTTCTCGTCGGCCTCGCCATCGCCGAAGGCGACGAGGAATCGGCGGCGGAGGCACGTTCTGAACTTCTCGACCTGCAGAAGCAGATCGGCGACCTGGAGGTGCAGACGCTGCTGAACGGTGAATACGACCCGCTCGCCGCCGTCGTCACCATTCGCGCGGGAGCAGGAGGCGTCGACGCCGCCGACTTCGCTGACATGCTTTTCCGGATGTACCTGCGGTGGGCTGAGCAGCACAACTACAAGGCGACGGTCCTCGACACCAGCTACGCCGAAGAAGCGGGCATCAAGTCGGCGACCTTCGAGATCGACACCCCGTACGCTTTCGGAACCCTCAGTGTTGAGGCCGGGACACACCGCCTGGTTCGGATGAGCCCGTTTAACTCGGCCGGCAAACGCCAGACCAGCTTCGCCGCGGTCGAAGTGGTGCCGCTGATGCCGGAGACCGAAGAAGTCGAGATTCCCGACAACGAGATGCGCGTCGACGTGTTCCGCTCCTCGGGCCCCGGCGGCCAGTCGGTCAACACGACCGACTCCGCTGTGCGCATCACGCACCTTCCGACCGGCATCGTGGTCAGCTGCCAGAACGAGAAAAGCCAGATCCAGAACCGCGCCGCCGCGCTGCGCGTGCTC
Organism: Mycetocola sp.; assembly: GCF_046716805.1. Classification (GTDB taxonomy): domain Bacteria; phylum Actinomycetota; class Actinomycetes; order Actinomycetales; family Microbacteriaceae; genus Mycetocola_A. Next base: position 12,025 of record NZ_JBKJWH010000054.1, read on the forward strand.
AAGTCGCGGCTCCTCCTCGTTCAGCGAGAGCAGGAGAACGCGAAGAAGAAGGAGCTCGCCGGAAACATCACGGCGAGCTGGGGCGACCAGATGCGCTCGTACGTGCTCGCGCCGTACCAGATGGTGAAGGACCTCCGCACCGACCATGAAGTCAACAACCCGCAGAACGTCTTCGATGGCGACATCGACGGATTCATCGCCGCAGGCATCCGCTGGCGGAAACAGCCGACCGACGACTGAGCTCATGGGCCAACCCGGCGCGCCTAGGCGTGTCACGACCGCGATACGGCCCACCCTGCCTAGGCTCGTGTCGTCATGATTCGGTTTGAGAACGTCACGAAGAAATACCCCGGCACGAAACGGCCAGCGATTCACGAGATGGATCTGGAGATCGCGAGGGGAGAATTCGTCTTCCTTGTCGGCGCCTCCGGTTCCGGGAAGTCGAGTTGCCTGCGATTGATCCTCAAGGAGGAGAAGCCGTCGAAAGGCTCGATCTTCGTTTTGGGCAACGACCTCGGCTCGATCTCGAGCCGGAAGATCCCGTACTTCCGCCGTAATCTCGGTGTCGTGTTCCAGGACTTCCGCCTGCTGCCGAACAAGACAGTCTTCGAGAACGTGGCGTTCACCCTGCAGGTGATCGGCAAATCCCGCGGCTTCGTCCAGGAAGCTGTTCCTGACGTACTCAAGATGGTCGGACTCGAGAACAAAGCCGATCGGCTGCCTCACGAGCTCTCCGGCGGTGAGCAGCAGCGCGTCGCGATCGCGCGCGCCGTCGTCAACAAACCGCAGATTCTTCTGGCCGACGAACCGACCGGGAACCTGGACCCGGCGACCAGCGCGGGGATCATGCAGATCCTGGAGCGTATCAACGCGAGCGGAACGACGGTCCTCATGGCCACCCACGAGGCAGGCATCGTCGACAAGATGCAGCGACGGGTGATCGAACTCGTCGACGGCGTCATCGTCCGCGATGAGCTCGAGGGCGGGTACGGCACAACCGGCATCGTCCCGGAGCTCAAGCCGGCGGTGGCGAAAGGCCAGTCGGCCAAAGCCGCACGCCAGGAGGTCGCCGAGGTCGCGGCGCAGGCCGAGGCCGATACGCAGGCCCACCAGATCCTCATCAATACGCCGGCCCCCGCCGCTGAGCCCGCACCGGCCACTCGCCGCTCGCATTCCGCACACACCGACGACGTCGAACGTCTGAGCCCCACCGCGACCGGCGCCATCAACATCCCGAACGCGGACAGCCTGGGCGACGTCTCGGATCACCTCTCCCTGGCCGAGCGCCTCGGCTTGCGAGCCGCCGAGGACCCGGACGCAGACGATGAGCAGAGTGTGGGGCCGGTTCGATGAGGCTCTCCCTGATCTGGCAGGAGGCGACAACAGGTCTCCGCCGCAACGTGTCCATGGTGATCTCTGTCATCCTCGTGACCTTCATTTCGCTCACCTTCGTGGGCACGGCGGTTCTGCTGCAGATGCAGATCGGCCAGATGAAGAACTACTGGTACGACCGCGCCCAGGTCGCGATCTACCTGTGCACCGCCGATTCCCTGACCGAGACGTGCACCGCCGGCGCAGCAACCGATGACCAGAAGGCCAGTATCACCGGCCAGCTCGAGGGTGAAACCCTTGCGCCGTTCGTTGAAGAGTTCTACTTCGAGGACCACCAGCTCGCGTACGACAACTTCCAGAAGCAGTTCGCGGGCAACGACCTCGCCAGCCTCGTCGCTCCTGAGCAGCTCAACGAGACCTACTGGGTCAACCTCAAGGACCCCTCACAGTCCGAGGTGCTGGTCGAAGCGTTCTCGAGCACAGCCGGGGTGGAAGAGGTGACGGACCAGCGCCAATACCTCGACGCCATATTCCAGGTGCTCAACGTGGCCAGCTACACCGCCATCGGCATCGCCGGGCTCATGCTCATCGCCGCCGTCCTCCTCATCGCCACGACGATCCGGCTGTCCGCATACTCGCGGCGCAAGGAGATCGGGATCATGCGACTCGTAGGCGCTTCAAACCGGTTCATCCAGACGCCGTTCATCCTCGAGGGAGTCTTCTCCGCGGTGATCGGTTCGATTCTCGCCGGTGGGGCGGTGATCGGCATCGTGCATTACTTCATCGCAGGATACCTAGCACCGCGGATGCCGTTCGTCAGCTTCGTCGACATCTCCGACGCGTTCATCGTTGTGCCGGTGCTCATCCTGCTCGGGATGATTCTGGCCGCGTTGTCCGCCAACTTCGCCATCAAGCGCTACCTGAAGATCTAAGATCGCCGGGCGCGCGGCATCCGACCTGTTGTTAGACTGGTGGGCTGCCGCGCCACCGGTGCGGCGATCCATCCTGCGGCGTGTGCCGCCAACCGACTGTCGGAGTGAAACCGTGCCAAGGGAACGTGGCGAAAATGTCGTGGCGACGAATCGCAAAGCGCGCCACGACTACCTGATCGAGGACACGTACGAGGCCGGGCTCGTGTTGAGCGGCTCCGAAGTGAAGTCGCTCCGTGCCGGCCGCGCCTCTCTCGTCGACGGGTACGCGTTCATCGAAGGCGGCGAGGCCTGGCTCGATGCCGTGCACATTCCCGAGTACACCGGGGCCACCTGGAACAACCACCCGCCGAGGCGCAAGCGCAAGCTGCTCCTGCATAAGGCGCAGATCCTCAAGATCAGCCACAAGGTGGCGCCAGGCGGCTACACGATCATCCCGCTCAAGCTGTACTTCAGCGACGGCAAGGCGAAGGTGGAGATCGCCATCGCCAAGGGCAAGAAGGAATACGACAAACGGCAGACGCTGCGCGAGCGCGAAGCGACGCGCGAGGCAGCGCGTGCCGTCGCAGCCCGCAACCACCTCGGTGAGTGACCGCCGGTCTGGCAGACCATGAGCCGACCGCCTATAATGGGACGACTGGGCCGCACGGTTCAGATGCCGGTTCGCCGGTTTGGTAACTTCACAGCGCGTGACAGCAACTCACTCTCTCAAGGGTGTGCATGGGGATGATCGGTTTCGACACTGCCTGCGCAACTGTGAGAAGCGGGTCGAGGATCCAGGGTTATCTCGTAAACGATCTCTGGAAAACAATAAGTGCCAATTCAAAGCGCACTGACTTCGCCCTCGCTGCCTAAGCGAGCGCACTAAAGAAGTCCGTCAGACCGGGGATGCTCTCTACCCGGACCCTGGCGCCATTTAGAGAGATTGCTTCTACGTTTCGTCTCAGGGCGTAGAGGGACTCTTACTGAGGCTGGGCTCGTCGGATTAGGTGCCAGTGACACATTCCGGAGCCGAGTAGAACGCCTCCACTGGATACACCCGTAGAAGGCACATGACCACAGCAGTGGACCGGGGTTCAATTCCCCGCATCTCCACCATCAGTTGCTGTCACGCGACGTGAACCGAAAGGCCGCCCTCTGGGCGGCCTTTCTGCGTTCGGGCCTCGACCTCCACACCTCCGTGCCCCGATCGGAGGTCAGCGCGCTTTCGCCTCAGCCTCCGCCGCCTTCCGGCGCTGCCGTTCTGCCTCCAGCACCGCTGCTTCCTCAGGAGTCGGTGCCGAACCGCCCAGATGCGCAGGCTGCCACCAGACACCCGTGCCGTCGCCGGGATAGCTGGCCTGGGCTTCGTCGAGGAGCTTTTGCATCGACGAACGGAGCGCTGTCGTCTGCGCGCGGACGTCCAGGCCGGCGTCCGGGTGAAACGGAGCGCCGATCGCGAAGCGGATGGGAACGTTACGCGCTTCCGCGAGCGAAGGCTTGCGGCCCTTGGTCAGCAGGCGGTGCCCGCCCCAGACAGCGATGGGGATGATCGGGACCTGTGCCTCGGCAGCCATCCGGACCGTTCCCGTTTTGAGGTCCCGCACGGTGAACGACTGATTGACCCCGGCCTCCGGGAACACCCCGAGCAGCTCACCGGCCTTCAGCGCGGTAATGGCCTGGCCGTACGCCTCACCTCCGGACTTCATGTCCACGGAGATATGCCGCATGCCGCGGAGCAGCCAGCCGACGACGGGCTTGTCGAACGCGCCCTTCTTCGCGAGGAAACGGATGCGACGACGGTTGCGGTGCCAGACCATCCACTCGGTGAGCGCGAAGTCCATGTAGCCGAAGTGGGTGATGGCGAGCACGGCGCCGCCCGCCGCCGGAAGGTGTTCTGCACCTGTCACGATCGGCTTGAGGCGAAGCGCACCGAAAACCAGCCTGCCGACGCCGATCGCGGTGGCGTACACAGGTTCCGGAGTTCGCTTGCTCATACCGAAATGTTAAGCCGCACGGCTTCGGATCAGAGGCCCTTGCGTTCGGTCGTTGGCTCGTGCGTGAGGACGTCGAGGACCTGATCGTGGAGGATGCCGTTGGTCGCCAGTGAACTGCGGCCGGCGATGGTGTCCGTGCCGTCGATCGAGGAGAAACGGCCACCGGCTTCGCGGATGAGGACGACGAAAGGGGCAATGTCGTACTCCTTGACGTCGAACTCGGCGACGATGTCGAGAAGTCCCTCGGCGAGCAGCCCGTATGACCACATGTCGCCGTACGCGCGGTCACGCCACACAGAGCGGGACAGGCCGATGAGCTGGTCGAGGTACCCGGCCTCGTCCCACTGGGCGATGCTCTGGAAGCTGAGGGACGCATCCTCGAGCTTCTGCACACCGGATACACGGAGTTGCCTGGGCTCCGTCCCGTTCTCGGCGAGCCAGGCGCCGGCTCCGTCAGCGGCCCACCACCGTTTGCCGAATGCCGGAGCGCTGGCAACGCCGACGACGGGGACGCCGTTCACGGCGAGGCTGATGAGGGTCGCCCAGTTGGGGACGCCCCGAAGGAAGTTTGCGGTGCCGTCGATGGGGTCGAGGATCCACTGGCGTTCGGTGGAGCCGGCCGTTCCATATTCCTCACCGAGAATGCCGTCGGCGGGCCGCTCAGCGGCGAGGATTTCGCGGAGCGCCCGCTCGACCGCCAGGTCCGCGTCGGTGACGTGCGTGGCATCCGGTTTGGTCGACACCTCAAGGGTCTTCGACCGGAACCTTTCGAGGGAGATCGCATCGGCGGCATCCGCCAGACGGAGAGCAAGGGCAAGGTCATCGGAGAGGGAGGGGGGAGTGCTCGTCATGCTCCCACGATAGCGTCGAGCAGCGGCCGGCCCGCCCTTCGGTGCCGTCGCCCGATTGGCGGAGGACGCGGATCGCATGCTAATCTTTTCCACGGCCCGCCGCACTGTCTGCGGGTTGGAATACGCACCTCTAGCTCAATCGGCAGAGCAACTGACTCTTAATCAGTGGGTTCCGGGTTCAAGTCCCGGGGGGTGCACCATAAGCCCCGGTCACTGTCATGTCCGGGGCTTTTTTCACGTCGTGGGTGCAAACGACGGTGGTGCGCTAGCTCGCGGTGGCGCCCCCTTGACGCGATGACCGGAACCCGGTGTTCTGCGCGTGGCGCTATCGTGAATCGGGTAGACGTAGAGGAGCCGAGGGGGGTCGCGATGACGCGTGAGGGCATCGAGCGCACGGGCGAAGCCGCCGTGTATCGCGTGGCAGCGACCGTCCTGTTGCTGCGCGACAGCGATAACGGCCCAGAGGTGCTGCTGCTGGAGCGGCCGCAGGCAGGTGGTTCCTTTCCTGGGGCCTGGGTCTTCCCCGGCGGGGCGATCGACCCTGGGGATCGTGTCGGTTCCTCGGGCGAGCTCGACGGTGAGGAGGCTTCCGCACGACGAGCGGCAGTGCGAGAAGTGCGCGAGGAAACATCGCTCGAGATCGGCTCGGATGCCCTGGTGGAGGCCGCCTGCTGGCTGCCGCCGGCGATAACGCCGAAGCGATATCGCACGTGGTTCTACGCGACACGTGCTCCGCAGGGCGAGGTCATTCTTTCGCCGCAGGAGGCGGTCGCCTGTGAATGGCTGCGCCCGTCCGAGGCGCTGCGCCGGCACGCAGAGGGCGTGTTCGAGTTGGTCCCGCCGACCTGGGTGATGCTCCACCGGATTGCCTCCGATGCCACCGTCGATGCCGCTCTTGCCCGTGTCGCCGGGGGAGCCGAGCACTTCGAAACCCACGCGCATGTGACGGCGGCTGGCGCCGTGTTGCTCTGGCGCGGCGATATCGCCTATGACGACGCTGCTCTCCTCGACGCCGACGGCACACGGCACCGCCTCGATACGCGGGGCACTCCATGGGTCTACATCCGCACAACGGACGGCTGAGGCACGCCCGGCGCAGCCACTAGGAAGGAGTTTTCGGTGGCCCGCGACCCGTGTCTGCCCGTTATGGGGCACGCGGCGGCCCTCGTCCTGCGTTAGCGTCAGAACCGTATGTCTGTGCTCGCATTGAGTGCCAGAAACCGGGGGGATCCATTGACCGACGAATTGCAGCGCCCTTTTGACGACCCGAAGGCTCGAAGTGGCCGGTCGGCCACAACGAAGACTCCACGGTTTCGGCCGACCCTGAGCACGTGGATCGTCGGCGGAATCGTTGGGCTCTTCCTGCTGATCGGCGGGACTGCGGCCGGTATGACCCATGGCGTCGCACCGACGGCCGCCGTGCAGGCATCCGCCACCCCCAGCGCGAAGCCGAAGCCCAGCGCGGAGACGACACCGTCTCCAAGCACCACGCCTGACTTCTCCGATGAGGCACCAGTCGATCCTTCGACAGCGGAAGCACCGTCTGAAGATGCATCGGTGGTCGTCAGCGACACCTCCGCGACCGACACGACAGCGCTCGCGCTCCTCGCAACCATCACGGTTAAGGGCAAGGCTCCGAAGACGGGATATGAGCGTACTGGCATGTTCGGTACGGCGTGGCTGGACGTTGACCGCAACGGATGTGACACCCGCAATGACATCCTCGCCCGGGACTTGACTGCGATCGCCAAATCGGGGGATTGCAGGGTGATGACCGGAAACCTCGTTTCTCCATTCACCGCCTCGTCTATCGCGTTCGTGAGAGGCCAGGACACGTCAGCTCTGGTTCAGGTCGACCACGTCGTTTCGCTCTCCAACGCGTGGCAGACAGGCGCTCAGCAGCTCACACAAGCGCAGCGAATCTCCCTCGCCAATGACCCCATCAACCTCCTCGCCGTAGACGGTCGCTCGAACGCCCAGAAGGGCGACGGGGACACCGCCACCTGGCTGCCCTCCAACAAAGCATTCCGCTGCGGCTACGTCGCCCGTCAGGTGTCCGTGAAAGCAACATACGGTCTCTGGGTCACGCCAGCGGAGCACGATGCAATGACCCGAGTCCTCAACTCGTGCCCTGGCGAGCTCGCGCTCACGTCTTCATTCGCCCCCGCGCCCGTTCCTGTCGTCGTCCCGCCCCCCGCACCGGCGCCGGCTCCCGCACCGAAACCCGCGCCCGCGCCAGCGCCGGCGCCCGCACCGGTACCTGCCCCTGCTCCGGCTCCTGAGGTCTACTACGAGAACTGCACCGCCGTCCGGGCGGCTGGAGCGGCTCCAATCCATCAAGGACAGCCCGGATACAGCACCAAGCTTGATCGTGACAAAGACGGCATCGCGTGTGACACCTAAGACATGACACCTCAAGCCCCGGTCACTTTCGTGACCGGGGCTCTTCCCTTTTCCCGAGGGTTTGAGGGGGTGAGGGACGCTCCGCTTACGGGACCGTTGGTGTTCCCTCCTCCAGTACTTTCGCGACCTCTTCTTCGGTGAGCGGTGTCCACGGTGAGCCGTCCGGGTCGGCCGAGGCCGCCGCCGGGCTCTCGCCCTGGTTCCACCACTTCGATTCGAACGGCAAGCCGTCGAAGAGCACGCGATCGTCCCGCTCGTAGACCGTGGTTCCCGACCAGGCCGGGTAGGCGCCCTCCGGCAGCGTCATCGGCTCGAACGGCTTCTCGCCGGGCAGTACCGGGCCGATGAGCGTCCACGGGGTTTCCCATTCGTTGAGCACCGGGTCATCCGGCAGGTCTCCTCGCGTCCACCATTTGGCCTGATACACGCTGCGGTGCCAGACGATTTTCGTGCCTTCAAGGTATGACGAGGTCGGTGCCCAGACGGGGTACGGGCTAGTCTTCGGGTCGTCGACGATCGCCTCGATCTGGTCCGCCTCGGAGGTGGTAACCGATGAGGCGGACTCGTCAGGGCGTCCGTCGAAGCCGGATGCCAACAGATCGGCGAACTTCACGTCGCCCTGCTTGATCCCGCTACAGGAGTCCGACACGCGCTTGAGGTCGACATAGTTCGAGCCACACGTCCTGTCCCGGTTGAGTGACCACATCGACATTCGGCCGAGCTTCTTCTCCACCGCAAATTCGTTCAGTTTCTCCGCGTCGCCGAGGTCGAAGACCTCGGCGGCCACGTCGTTCTGGCCGATCATGGGGGTGGCACCGAGCTTCGACCACACGGTTGCATCGGTCAGCTCTGTTCCGGCGCGTGCGTACAAGCCCCGGATCTGCCGGTGGGCCGAGGTCAGCGCCTTGATCGACGCTTCGGCCTGGCTGTCACCGTCGGCGCGGCTGCTGCCGTAGTCCATGGTCATGACGTTCACGCCGGCCAGGTCAACGCCCGCGTCGAGCATCTGTGTCACGGCCGTCGTCCCGTCTTCGGTCATGCCGAACGGCGCAACCGGGAGGGTGAGCCAGACGGCGAGGTCCTTGCCGTCTCCACGACGCTCCTCCTGCAGCGTCTGGATCGCCTTGGCCCGGCGTTCTCCGGCCTCGGTATCGGTCAGGTTGCCGGCTTCGATGTCGAGGTCGATGGTGCTGACGTTGTAACGGTCGAGCACCTCTGCGTAGGCATCAACGAGCTTCTTCGTATCGGTGCAGACCGTGGCGAGCTCATCGTTCAGCAGGCCGCCGAACGAGACGATGACCTGCCCTCCGCGCTTGCTGAGCCCGGCGAGCCGTCGGTCGAGGTCGAGCGACTTCGCCGCCTCGTCAAGGGTGAACGCGGTGCCCCAGGTCGGCTGGCATTCGTCGTCGGTGTCGGCGACGATGAACGACAGCACGACATCCCGCGCAGCGTCGGAAACCGGGGCTTCGAAACGGAAGGTGGGGGTCGCTGTCACGTCGGCATACCCTGCGAACCACGGGGTGTACTCGTCGGCCGCCTGTGCCGACTGCCACCACTGGAATCCGGCATAGGCGCCACCGGTCAGGGTTGCCACGAGGAGCATCGCCAGGCTGACGCGCACCGCGGAGAGCCTGCGGCGGGGATGGGTGCGCGGAACTCGCTCGCGGCTCATCGTGCGCTCCTGCGGGTCGGGGCGAGAACAACCGACGGCGTTCCTGCGCCAGCGGGACTGGTCTGGGACACTCCTGACGCGTCAAGGGAGCCGTGGTAGAGCACGGCCCGCCAGTCCGGCGACGGGATCGATGGTGAACTGGTGACGGCGGTGCGAGCCACTGTGGGCTTCCTTTCCACGAAGAGCCAGCGGCTCATGCTGACGTTGGCGTCGACGATCGAGTTCCAGATTCCGATGTTCGCGATGATCGCCCCGGTGCCGAGAAGAGCGTTGACGGCCGCGAACGCGGCATTCCCCCAGTTCTCGGCCGAGACGTCACGCCACAGGGTCAGAACGGAGAACGCGACAATCAGGTAGGGCGTCACAACGTAGAGCAGCGGTGACGCCGTGCGGTTCTTGATCTTCGGTGTTCGAGCGAATGGGATCTTCTTGCTGGTGATCGACTGTTCGATCGACTTGAGCACACCGGCGAGATTCACCGGGAGCAGAACGAGGTTGAAGCCGTAGATGCGCAGGATGTCGCTGAACCGGTAGCCGCAGTAGCGTAGGTCGCTTCCCATCGCCAGGAAGTACGGCAGCGCCGCCAGCACGACCACCGGGCTCAGCAGCCGACTGTCGTACGGGTAGACGAGCAGGAATACCAGGCCCAGGCTCGCCCAGGCGATGGAGGCCATGTAGTTCACCCGCAACAGGATCTCCAGAAGTCGCAGCGGATGCCCGCTCCGCTTCCGGTCGCGGATCTGTCGCCAGAGTTTCGGGAGGATAAGCAGGCCGCCGTTCGCCCACCGCCGACGCTGGACGATGAGTGAACCGAAGTCCGGAGGAGTGGCGCTGTAGCTCAGACGTTCCGGGTAGTTGATCAGGGTCCAGCCGTGCCTGCCCAGGTCGATGCTTGACTCGGTGTCCTCGATGACGGTGCGGTCCTGCACGTACCGGCGCACGTCGAAACCCCCAACCGTCTCGACTTCGACGATGTCTTCGAGAGCGCGCTTGCGGATGACCGCGTTCGCTCCCACCCAGAACGTGGCGCCGTAGTACGACATGCCCTGGTGGAGGATGTGCTGAAGATCGGTCGTCGCGCCGGCGAGGCGTTCGATCCGGGTCGGTGCCCCTCGAAACGACGAGTACGGGGTCTGCGTCACCGCAACGCGTTCGTTGTCTGGCTGGTCCAGGAGGAACACCAGTCGGAGGCAGTACTCCCGGAGAAGAAGCGAGTCCGCGTCGAGGGTGAGCAGATAGTCCGAGTCCGGGACGGTGAATTCTGCCTCTGCCGAGCTGGGCGCCACCCGGAGGATCGTCCCGTCCGGCCCGCTTTCCCGGATGTAGCTTCCGCCCATCAAGCCGATGTAGGCGTTGAGGTTCATGGCCTTGTTCGCCTCGTGGGAGAGCGACGCGAACCTCTTGCGCTCGAATGTTTCGAGATCGGCGGAGAAGATCCAGGAGAGCCGGCGCTGAAATTCCAGTACGCGGCTTGCCGCGAGCAGCGCATTCTCATCCGCGGCGGCTTCCAGTGCGTCGGCGGTCACGGTGAGGTCGTCGGCCAGGCCGCCGAGAACCTGTTCAACGAAGAAGACGTCGACATGGTCCTCGACTCTCTCATCCGCCGCCATCTGCCGAAGCCACTGCGCTGCCCACCGGTAATCTGCCGCGAGATCGCGAACGGCCTCGACCGATGCCGATCCGCCGTCGATGCACAGGATCTCGGTGAGCAGCAGCCTGTCGCTGAAGCGGGATCGGGGTTCAGCCAGCGCATCCGCAATCTCCTGCGTGATACGGCGTGAACTCTCGAGGGTCTCGGCGACTGCTCGGTCGGTCGGGTATGGCGGGTCGTCGAGAAGCAGCACAACGCGCATCGACGGGTATTCCTGAAGCACGGCCGACCACAGCGTCTTGCGAATGACCGCAGGCTCTTCGCTGTATGAGGGCACCAGCACCGTGATGGTTCCGCGGTGGTCGGTGAAGTGACTGTCCAGTTCCGCGCGTGGGACGCGCACGTGATCCCGGAAGCGCTGCAGCGCACCCTGCCGCGCGACGAGGTACATGAGGGCTGAGAAGGTGAGAAAGGTGAGAACGACAACATAGGAGACGGCTTCGGTGGTGAATCGGAACCCCTCGGTGCCGTTGTTGAGGAACTGGCGCATCACCGTATAGATGAGGTAGCCGAGCCAGGCGACGACGGTGGCGAGGATCGCGAGTCGCCCCCAGGTGATCTTGGCGTCGCTTGGTCGGTCGTGAACGACGGACAAGGGCCGGGTGGAGCGTTCTGCTCCCCATTGGCGCTTGCGTCTGGGCGTGCTTGTAGAACTTCTGGGCATCGGACATCCTCGGGTAGAGCCGGGTTCTGTGCGCGGTTTCGCGCCAGACATTCAGGGGTAAGCGAGCGGGCGTTCAGTCGGGTGAAGCAAGGTGCGGAAACGTGAGGATTCCCCACGTCTTTGAATGTAGGGGCTCCTCAACGCGCCAGGAAACCCCCCGAAGGAGGCGGCGAACGGGGTTATCTGAACCCTCAGGTGTCCGTAGTGTCAGAGAATGGAAGCGTTGACCAGGGGTACTGCCCACCTGGACACGGGGGTGACAGTGCCGTACGTGTCGATCGGGGATGCTGAGGGACCGCCCCTTGTTTTGCTGCACGGCTGGGGCGAGTCAGCAGGCGTCTTCGAGCGGCTGCTCCCCGGGCTGCCCGAACGATACCGGGTGTTCGCATTCGACCAGAGGGGTCACGGCGAAGCGACGAAACCGCATTCCGGATACGCGCTCAAGGACACCGCCGACGACGTTCGGGCGTTTCTTGATGCTGTCGGCGTCGAATTCGCAGTCCTTCTGGGCTCGTCGAGTGGAGGGTACATCGCCCAACAGGTCGCCGTCTCGTGGCCTCCTCGTGTGAAGGCACTGATTCTCGTCGGAGCCCCCCGAAGCCTCGCAGGGACACCCTCCTTCGCGGCCGAGGTCAACGCGCTCAGCGACCCGATCGATCCGGCGTGGGTCCGGCAATCGCTGGAGTGGTTTCCGCTGGCCGCACCGGTCCCGGAGGAGTATCTCAACGACCGCGTCCGTGACGGTGTCCGGACGCCTGCTCACGTCTGGCAAATGGCTCTCGCCGGATTCGGATCGGCCAGGGCGCCCACCGAGGTGGGGGAGATTTTGTGCCCGACTCTGATCATCCGCGGCGAGCGCGATGAGGTGATACCCGACGCTGAGCACGAGGCTCTTGCTCGGTCGATCCCCGGATCGCAGCTGCGCCGCTACAGCGATACCGGCCATCTCGTGTTGTGGGAACGACCGGACCTGGTTGCAGCCGACGTGACCGAGTTCCTGGCGGGCGTGACCGGGCACTCGTCCTGAGCCGCGTCCCGCGAGTTGCGGCTGGGATCAGGATCCCGGCACGGGAACCGCCCCTGGCGTATGGTCGGAACATGACGCGCCCCACGACGACTCTGTTCCTGCTCGGCGGGGGAGGGGACCTCTCCTCCAGACTCCTGCTCCCGGCACTCGGGCAACTCCTCACCAGCCAAAAGGACCGGAGCGTTCAGCTCATCGGTGTCGGTGTCGACGATCTGACGGATGCCGCCTGGCGCGAGATCGTCACATCCTCTTTCGCGACGGTGGAGGCATCCGGGAACGCCGTCGACGCCCTGCTGCATGGCACGATGTTCCGTCAGGCCGACGTCACCGACGCCGCCGCCCTGGAAAAACTTCTCGCCGAGACCGATGGCACCCCCGCCCTGTACTTCGCACTACCACCGGCCGTCACCGTGAAGGCCTGCGCCGCCCTCGAGAACGTCAACCTTCCCGGGGGAACGGTACTGGCGCTGGAGAAGCCGTTCGGCACCGACTCCGCCAGCGCAGCGGCACTCAACCACCAGCTGGCGCGGCTCGTGCCCGAGAACCAGATCCACCGCGTCGACCATTTCCTGGGCCGGTCGACGGTGTTCAACCTCCTCGGCCTGCGCTTCGCCAACCGCATCTTCGAACCGCTCTGGAGCTCGGAGCACATCGAGCGAGTGGACATCGTCTACGACGAACAGCTCGGGCTCGAGAAGCGAGCCGGCTACTACGACAAAGCGGGTGCCCTCGTCGACATGATCCAGAGCCACCTGCTGCAGGTGCTCGCCCTGTTCGCCATGGAAGCGCCGTCCACGCTGGAAGCAGCGGACCTCCGTGACGCCAAGGGTCTCGTACTCCGGGCCACCCGGCCGTGGGCGGACGACGCCGCATCAGCCGGACGGCGCGGCCGGTACACCGCGGGGCGCGTCGACGGCCGCGCCTACCCGTCGTACATCGATGAGGGCGGTGTCGATCCTTCCCGGAACACCGAGACTCTCGCGGAGATCACCCTCCAGGTCGACACCTGGCGCTGGGCCGGTGTGCCGTTCACCCTCCGATCGGGCAAGGCCCTCGGCGAACGCCGACGCGAGATCGTCGTGCGATTCAAACCCGCCAATCGTGTGCCCGCCGGATTCAGCGGCAGAACGGACCCCACTGTGTTGCGGCTGTTCCTCGCCCCGGACGAGATGTCGCTCTCGATCAACATCAATGGCGCAGGGGATCCGTATGAACTCGAACGGACGACATTTCACACGACCTTCGATCCCGGCCAGTTCGGTGCATACGGGGAGGTGCTGGAAGGCATCCTCGACAACGACCCGGCACTGTCGGTTCGCGGTGACACCGCCGAGCAGAGTTGGAGAATCGTCGAACCGTTCCTCGCCGCCTGGCGCTCACGAGCTGTCCCGCTCGACGACTACCCCGCGGGTTCCGCCGGCCCGGCCGGGTGGGAACCGATCGGCGTCGGGACCTAGCCAACGCCGAGCTGTCACCCCCCGTTCACCGATCCGACTCTTCGCGGCCACCGGCGAGGTGGGGATCCTTCCTAGCCTGAGGGGATGTCCCAGGCGTCCCCCAACCTCGTCGTCGCCGTCATCCCGGCGCGCGGTGGATCCCGTGGCGTCCCCGGGAAGAACATCCGGCGGGTAGGCGGAGTTCCGCTCGTCGGCCGTGCGGTTCTCTCCGCTCGGAACGCCACGCTCATTGATTCGGTCTTCGTCTCGACCGACGCCGCCGACATCGCCGACGTGGCATCCGCGCACGGTGCGAACGTCATCGACCGTCCCGAAGACCTTGCCGGGGACACGGCGTCGAGCGAGAGCGCACTGCTGCACGCCCTCGACGAACTCGAGAAGGACGGCATCCACGCCGACATCCTCGTCTTCCTGCAGGCGACGTCTCCGTTCATCTCGTCGGAGGACCTCGACGACGCGATCGAGAGAGTCGCCCTCGGGGAATCCGACGTCGTGTTCTCCGCCGTCCAGACGCACGCCTTCCTCTGGCACGACACCCCGGCCGGTGCCGTTGCGCTGAATCACGAGGCCCAGAGCCGTCCGCGCCGCCAGGACATGGTTCCGCAATACCGGGAGACAGGCGCGTTCTACGTTCTGCGGGTGGCTGGCTTCCGAGAGGCACGCCACAGGTTCTTCGGTCGCATCGGAATGGGACTGGTCGACCCGGCAACGGCCATCGACATCGACGTCGAATCCGATCTCTCGGCGGCAACTCGGATGCAGGCGGATGTCCGACCCGTGAAGCGCATCGACGTGGACGCGGTGGTCACCGATTTCGACGGGGTGCACACCGACAACCGGGTTTCGGTGGCCGAGGACGGCAGCGAAACCGTCATCGCCCATCGCGGTGACGGGATGGGCATCGCTCTTCTGCGCGCAGCAGGAATCCCGGTCCTGATTCTCTCGACCGAGACCAACCCGGTGGTCGCCGCGCGCGCCAGAAAACTTCGCGTCGACGTCCAGCACGGCGTCAGCGACAAAGCATCGGCCCTGCGCGACTGGGCGGCGAGCGTGGACATTCCGCTCACCCGGATCGCCTACCTCGGCAACGACGTCAACGACCTCGGATGTCTGGACATCGTGGGCTGGCCGGTCGTCGTCGCCGACGCCCATCCCGACGTGTTCGCCTCCGCCCGGCTCGTTCTGACGCGCAACGGCGGCGACGGCGCCGTCCGCGAACTCACCGATCTCATTCTTAACGAAAGGACAGCCAGTCATGACCCTGCACATCGGAGCCAATCCCATCGGCTCACATTCCCCCGTGTACGTGATCGCCGAGATCGGCCTCAACCACAACGGTGACGTCGCCCTGGCGAAGGAGCTGATCGACGTCGCTGCCGACGCCGGTGCGCAGGCTGTGAAGTTCCAAAAGCGAACACCGGCCATCTCCACTCCTGAGCACATGAAAGACGTGCTGCGGAGCACGCCGTGGGGCGAGATGACCTACCTCGACTACCGGTACCGAGTCGAGTTCAACCGGGAGCAGTACGTCGAGATCGGCGACCACGCGACGCTGCGCGGCCTGGACTGGTTCGCGTCACCGTGGGACGAGCCGAGCGTCGACTTCCTCGAAGACCTGAGGGTGTGCG
Source organism: Mycetocola sp. (assembly GCF_046716805.1). Lineage (GTDB taxonomy): Bacteria > Actinomycetota > Actinomycetes > Actinomycetales > Microbacteriaceae > Mycetocola_A. The sequence goes on from NZ_JBKJWH010000054.1 coordinate 27,615, forward strand.
CGTACAAGGTGGCGTCAGCATCCGTCACAGACGACGCCCTGCTGCGTCGGATCGAGGCCACAGGTAAGCCCGTTCTGCTCTCGACCGGCATGTCAACGACCGAGCAGATCGACCGCGCCGTCTCCCTTCTCGACCCGTCTACCCTCGCGGTGCTTCACGCCACCTCCACCTACCCGTTGCCGCCGGAGGAAGCGAACCTGCGCATGATCCCCGCGCTCGCCGAGCGGTACCCTGGCATCCCGATCGGATACTCCGGGCACGAACGCGGACTGCAGATTTCCCTCGCGGCCGTCGCGCTCGGCGCCTGCATCGTCGAACGCCACATCACTCTCGACCGCGCCATGTGGGGATCCGACCATGCTGCGTCGCTCGAGCCGCACGGCTTCTCGACACTCGTGCGTGACATCCGCATCCTCGAAGAGGCGCTCGGCGACGGCGTGAAGCGCGTCTTCCCCGGTGAGCTCGCGCCGCTCGCCAAGTTGCGCCGGGTCGACGCGTAGATGGGGAGGAAGGTCGTCGGGATCGTCGATTCCGATTCCTTCGCCAAATGGGGAGCAAGTCTCCTCGACACGTTGCCCCTCGGCTGGGAACTCTCCCTGCTCGTCGTGTCGAGCGCGCTCACGGCGAGCCCCCGGCAGGTCGTCGACGCCATCGCGGGCACGCGGTTCACGCCGGGCGACGTGCGGTTCCTGACGATCGCGGACGTCCTCCGCGACGCCTCCGTCGAACGGGCGGATGCCGTGCTGGTCGCGTGCCGCGGCCCGGTCGCTGAGGTGCTCCTTCATGCGCTCAGCCGGGGTGGCAGTTCGCGCCCGGTACTCGTGAGCGGACTGCCGGGCATCTCGATCCCGGCGAAATGGAAAGGAATCTTCTACCGCGCACAGGCCGACCTGTTTGTGCTGCACAGCCACCAGGAGGTAGCCGCCTACCGGGAACTTGCCGCTGAACACGATACGGAGATGGAGTTTGTTCTCGCCACGCTTCCGTTCGCGCGCAGCCAGGGGGCTTCGCCCGCGTCGGTCGGCAAACGTGACAGTGTCATCTTCGCCGCACAAGCGATCGTTCCGCGAGAGCGCGCGGACCGGCAACGGGTGGTGGACATCCTGTGCGAACTTGCTCGGGAACAACCGGACGTGCGCGTCGTCCTCAAGGTCCGTGCCCTGCCAGGGGAGGAGCAGACTCATGCCGAGTTCTTCCCGCTGCCCGATCTGCTGCCGCCGAACCCGCCCGGAAACCTGGTGGTGGAGTCCGGACCGATGAGCGACCATCTGGGCCGGGCCCTGGGATTCGCAACGATCAGCTCGACGGCGGTGCTGGAAGCAGCCGCTCGCAAGATCCCGAGCATCCTGCTGAACGATTTCGGCATCGACGCACTGCTCATCAACGAAGTTTTTGCCGACAGCGGTCTTCTGGCACCGTCAGCGGATCTCATCGGCCTGCGCTTCCCCGCGGTCGACCGCGCCTGGCTCGCAGAGAACTACGCTCATCCGGCATCAGACAACACCTTCGTGCGCAGGCTCGTCAGCCGCATGGCGGAGCGAGACAGCGGTCCTCTACCGGCCCGCGCTCAAGCGCGGCGAAGCAGCGGCGGTGCACTGCGGCGGGCGTGGGACCGGCGGCAGGCGCTCGGCCGGCACGACCGGTCGGTCCTCGGATTTTTCGCGCTTCTGATCGGTTGGCCGATGTTCAGGGTGCGACAGGCGAGGCGGGCGCGAATGATTGCAAACGCCGAGCGTTGAGCCCGGGAGCAGGGACAGTCAGGAGACGCGGGTGCCGTTCCAGCGCTTCTTGGAGCGGGACAGAGTCGGGGTCACCATTTCCGGGTTCACGTGGGAGGGGTCGTGGCGTTGCGGGTCAGCCCACACGGCGACGGAGTTCAACTCGAACATGACATGTTCGGCTGTGGTCAGGTCACGCGGGGTGTCGGCCAGGTTGACGGCTGCGTCGAAAACGGACGGGTCGACATCGGAGGCCCCGGACGACGGCACGGTCGTAACGGTGATCGTTTGCACGATGCCGGTGGGCGTCCCACTCGCACGCGCCGCTTCAGCGGCCTCCGCGACAGCCGTTGCCTGGGTCCCGACAATGGCCGTCGTAAGTTCTCGCGCCAGGGAGAATGCAGCCATCTCGTGGAAAAACGCATCCGTGTCTGCACCGGTGCGACGAACGAGCGTCCAGTCTCCGTGTGCGCCCATGTGTGTATCGAGACGTGCTCGGATTTTCTCGAAAAGCTGCTCTTCCGAGAGCTCGATACCAGGCGCTGGCACCGGCGCCGGAGGGGCGACGGTTACTGGTGCGCGATGACGACGGCGACCAAACATGTCCGGTGCTCCCTGCTACTGGCTGCGGTGATCCTTCCAGTGTGCGGGAGTGGCTCTCAACCGGCGCCCTGACACGCCGAATGCCGCGGGAACGAGCGAATAAATGCCCGGTGATCCGCCTTTCAGCCGGGTCTTGACGGCTTCCGCGTCAGATTTTTCCGGCCTTCCTGCGCTTCAGCTTGCTCTTGCCGCCCTCCGCTTCGACCTCTTTCTGATCGGTTCGCTCCGAGACCGCGGCGAACGCGTTGGCGACCGTGACGAGCCATCCGACCCAGAGCAGGGCGAGCCGCCAGTCCCGCGGGGCGTTCTTGCTCGTCTTGATCAGCGTCAACGCACCAGCGAAGGCACTGATGACGGTGAAGTTCAGGACATATTTGCGCATTCGGGTGCACCTCCAAGGTCTCTGACGCTAGCGGGAGTCGGACGAGAGTTCCAACCCCTCGCACAACCGCGCGCATGTGTGCGACGGGGGGTCCCCGCTGATCGACGGCTGGTAGCCTGTGAGGCCAGCCGAGAGTGGCGAACGACGATGCCGATCGACGGCCGAGGGGACAGAAATAACCGTGACCACACCCAGCACAGGCGACACATACGACTTCGTCGTGGTGGCCAACCGGCTCCCAGTCGACAGCGTCACCCAGCCCGACGGCACAGTCGGATGGCGGATGTCTCCCGGTGGTCTCGTAGCGGCGCTCGAACCGCTGATGAAGACGTCGGACGGCGCCTGGGTGGGCTGGCCGGGGGCGCCGGACGTCCAACTGGAACCGTTCGAACACGAAGGCATCCGCATGGTGCCGATCGCGCTGAACGCCGAAGAGATCGAGAACTACTACGAGGGATTCTCCAACGACACCCTGTGGCCGCTGTACCACGACGTCATCGCGCAGCCGAGTTACCACCGGGAGTGGTGGGAAACGTACGTCGAGGTGAACCGTCGCTTCGCTGACGCCACCGCGCGAATCGCCGACATCGGTGCCACCGTCTGGGTGCACGACTACCAGCTTCAACTCGTCCCAGGCATGCTGCGCGAAGCACGCCCGGATCTCACCATCGGGTTCTTCAACCACATCCCATTCCCTGCCTACGGAATCTTTTCCCAGCTTCCGTGGCGGCAGCAGATCATCTCGGGACTCCTCGGAGCAGACGTCATCGGCTTCCAACGGGTTGCGGATGCCGGCAACTTTTCCCGCGCCGTCCGCAGGCTGTTCGGCTACGAGACCAAAGGCACCCGGGTCTGGGTTCCGGTCGGGGACTCCTCAGACCCCACCACCGGAGACCGCTCGCACGTGCGCGGCGCCCCGGTGCGCCGGGTGGTCGCTCGCGCATTTCCCATCTCCATCGACGCGACGAGTTACGTCGAGCTTGCGAAGGACCCCGCGGTCCAGGCTCGGGCGAAGCAGATCCGTGCAGAGCTCGGCAACCCGAAAACGATCATGCTCGGCGTCGACCGTCTCGACTACACCAAGGGCATCGGACACCGGCTCAAGGCGTTCGGGGAGCTCCTCGCCGACAACCGCCTCGCCGTCAACGACGTCACCCTCGTGCAGGTGGCCAGCCCCAGCCGCGAGCGTGTGGCCAGCTACATGCAACTCCGTGACGAGATCGAGTTGACCGTCGGCCGCATCAACGGCGACTACGGGTCGATCGGCCACACCGCCATCAACTACCTGCACCAGGGCTATCCACGCGAGGAGATGGTCGCCCTCTACCTCGCCGCAGACGTCATGCTCGTCACCGCGCTCCGCGACGGGATGAACCTTGTGGCGAAGGAATATGTCGCCACCCGCGCCGACCTCGGCGGTGTCCTCATCCTCAGCGAGTTCGCCGGGGCATCCGACGACCTTCGCCAGGCGCTGCTCATCAACCCGCATGACATCGACGGGGTGAAGGATGCCATCATGCAGGCCATCGAGATGCCCGGCTCCGAACGGCGCCGACGCATGCGGGCCCTCCGTAAACGTGTGCTGGAGAATGACGTCGTGAAGTGGTCGAGGGTGTTCCTCGAGGAACTCGCGAACTCCACCACGGCGCATCCGGTCTCGCACGAGCACCCGGACGCACGGAAATGAGTGCGATCGATGCGGCGCTCAACAGCGCGCTGAAGCAGCTCGCCGACGCGGAGCACCTCCTCGTTGCGCTCGACTTCGACGGTACGCTCGCGCCGTTCGTCGACCGACCGGAGGACGCCCGGGCCCTGCCGGAGGCACGGCTCGCCGTCGAACGGCTGCTCGAGGTGTCGCATACAACGGTGGCGTTCGTCTCCGGGCGCGCGGTCGACAGCCTCCAGCTCGCTTCCGAGGCACCGGCCGGTGTTCTCCTCGTTGGATCCCACGGTGCCGAATACCGCTTCGACGGCGTCGATGCGCACCCTCCGCTGGATGCGGATGACACCGAACGGCTCCGAGCCCTGACCGCCGGATTCGCCGGGTTCTCGGACGCCCACCCCGGCGCGCGCATCGAACGCAAACCGGCAGGGTTCGCCGTCCACACCCGCGGCCTCGACTCTGAGGCAGCATTTTTGGCAGAGAACGACGCACGCAGGATCGTCGCGGACGTCTGCCCGGATGCCACGGTGCGCGACGGCAAGGACGTCCTCGAATTCTCGGTCCTCGACGCGACCAAGGGCGACGCGATCCTGCACCTGCGTGACTACACCGGTGCCACAGCCGTGCTCTACGCTGGCGACGATGTCACCGACGAGGATGCGTTTTCCGTGCTCAATACGGGGGACCTCGCACTCAAAAGCGGGGAGGGGCCCACCATCGCGCCGTTCCGGGTCGGTTCCCCGGCGGAGGTCGCCGAGGTCCTCGACAGTCTGGCCAGCTTCCGCGCAGCGACCGGTCGATGAAAGCCGGGGCATGTTCGAGGTTCTAGACTCGAACCATGTCAGAGATCGACCTGAAACCTCGCAGCCGAGCAGTCACAGACGGAATCGAAGCCACCACATCGCGAGGAATGCTCCGCGCCGTTGGAATGGGCGACGAGGACTGGGACAAACCCCAGATCGGCATTGCGTCGAGCTGGAATGAGATTACCCCGTGCAACCTGTCGCTTGACCGGCTCGCACAAGGGGCGAAGGAAGGCGTCCATTCCGGAGGCGGATACCCGCTGCAGTTCGGCACGATCTCCGTCTCCGACGGCATCTCCATGGGCCACGAAGGCATGCACTTCTCCCTGGTCTCCCGTGAGGTCATCGCCGACTCGGTCGAAACCGTGGTCATGGCTGAGCGCCTGGACGGCACCGTCCTCCTCGCCGGCTGCGACAAGTCACTGCCCGGCATGCTCATGGCCGCCGCACGACTGGATCTCGCCTCGGTGTTCCTCTACGCCGGCTCGATCGCTCCGGGCTGGGTGAAGCTCAGCGACGGCACCGAGAAGGACGTCACGATCATCGACTCGTTCGAAGCGGTCGGTGCCTGCAAGGCCGGCACGATGAGCGAGGAAGACCTCAAGCGCATCGAGTGCGCCATCGCCCCAGGCGAAGGTGCGTGCGGCGGTATGTACACGGCCAACACGATGGCGTCCGTCGCTGAAGCTCTCGGCATGAGCCTGCCTGGCTCTGCTTCCCCGCCCTCAGCCGACCGCCGCCGCGACTACTTCGCTCACCGCTCAGGCGAAGCCGTCGTCAACATGCTGCGCCTCGGAATCACCGCCCGTGACATCCTCACGAAAAAGGCGTTCGAGAACGCCATCGCCGTCGCCATGGCGTTCGGCGGGTCAACCAACGTCGTGCTGCACCTGCTCGCGATCGCGCGCGAGGCTGAGGTCGAGCTCACCCTCGATGACTTCAACCGGATCGGTGACACCGTTCCGCACATCGGCGACCTCAAACCGTTCGGCAAGTACGTCATGAACGACGTCGACCGCCACGGGGGCGTGCCCGTCGTGATGAAGGCGCTCCTCGACGCCGGCCTGTTGCACGGCGACGCTCTCACGGTCACCGGCAAGACGGTCGCCGAGAACCTCGCCGACCTGAACCCGCTGCCGCTCGACGGCGAGGTCATCCGCGCGCTCGACAACCCGATCCACGCCACCGGCGGTATCACGGTGCTCCACGGCACCTTCGCGCCTGAGGGCGCCGTCGTGAAGACCGCCGGCTTCGACGCCGACATCTTCGAAGGCCCCGCCCGCGTGTTCGAACGCGAACGTGCCGCCATGGACGCGCTCACCGACGGACAGATCGCCGCAGGGGACGTCATCGTCATTCGATACGAGGGCCCGAAGGGAGGGCCAGGGATGCGCGAGATGCTCGCGATCACAGCGGCCATCAAGGGCGCTGGGCTCGGAAAAGATGTACTACTATTGACGGACGGTCGATTCTCAGGCGGCACAACCGGCCTCTGCATCGGCCACATAGCACCCGAAGCAGTGGACGCCGGTCCCATTGCCTTCGTGCGCGATGGTGATCTGATACGGGTCGATATCGCAGCTCGGTCGCTCGACCTACTTGTCGACGAAGAAGAGTTGGCTGCCCGCCGCATCGGCTGGGCCCCGCTTCCCCCGCGCTACACCCGTGGAGTTCTCGCAAAATACGCCAAGCTCGTGCACTCCGCCGCGGAAGGCGCGATCACGGGATAGTTGCGCGTCCTGTCCAGATCCAACCATCGACAAGGGAATCCATACGATGCCTGCGGAACCTCGCACCGCCATATCGCCCGCTGACCTCAAGGCCGCCCAGGGCGACCCCGAAACGATGAGCGGTGCCTCAGCCGTCGTCCGAACCCTCGAACTGCTCGGCATCACGGATGTCTTCGGCCTGCCAGGTGGCGCCATCCTGCCTGTCTACGACCCGCTGATGGACACCTCCAAGATCCGCCACATCCTCGTTCGGCACGAACAGGGTGCCGGCCATGCCGCCGAGGGTTACGCGGCAGCCACCGGCAAGGTAGGTGTCGCGATCGCAACCTCCGGCCCCGGAGCGACCAACCTCGTCACCGCCATCATGGATGCGCACATGGACTCCGTCCCTCTGCTCGCGATCACCGGACAGGTGTTTTCGAACCTGATGGGAACGGACGCCTTCCAGGAGGCGGACATCGTCGGCATCACCATGCCGATCACGAAGCACTCCTTCCTCGTCACCGACGCGAACGACATCCCGGCCACTCTCGCTGCGGCGTACCACATCGCGTCGACCGGGCGACCAGGTCCAGTGCTCGTGGACATCACGAAGGACGCCCAGCAGCAGGACGCACCGTTCGTCTGGCCGCCGAAGATCGACCTGCCTGGGTACCGGCCGGTCACCAAGGCACACGGCAAGCAGATCCTGGCGGCAGCACAGCTGCTCGTCGAGGCGAAGAAGCCGGTGCTCTACGTCGGCGGCGGTGTCATCCGTGCCAAGGCGTCGGCTGAACTGCTCGAGCTGGCCGAACTCATCGGCGCACCCGTCGTGACCACGCTGATGGCCCGCGGAGCGTTCCCCGATTCGCACCAGCAGCACCTCGGTATGCCCGGGATGCACGGCACAGTCCCTGCTGTGCTCGCGTTGCAGGAGTCCGATCTCATCGTGTCGCTCGGTGCGCGATTCGATGACCGGGTCACGGGCAAGACCGCACTGTTCGCGCCTCACGCGAAGGTCGTGCATGTCGACGTCGACCCCGCGGAGATCTCGAAGATCCGCACGGCTGACGTCCCCATCGTCGGCGATGCCAAGGACGTCATCGTCGACCTCACCGCCGCCTTGCGCACAGCTCTGGCTGAGACCACGCCAGAAACCGAAGCGTGGTGGACCTACCTGAACGGGCTCCGCGAGGAATTCCCGCTCGGCTACACGACGCCGACCGACGGTCTTCTCGCACCCCAGTACGTCATCCAGCGGATCGGCGAGCTGACCGGCCCAGAGGGCATCTACGCGGCGGGCGTCGGACAGCACCAGATGTGGGCGGCGCAGTTCATCAAGTACGAGCGACCGAACTCCTGGCTGAACTCCGGCGGCGCGGGCACCATGGGCTACTCGGTGCCTGCGGCGATGGGCGCGAAGGTCGCCGAACCCGACCGCGTCGTCTGGTCGATCGACGGTGACGGATGCTTCCAGATGACCAACCAGGAACTCGCCACCTGTGCGATCAACAAGATCCCGATCAAGGTCGCCGTCATCAACAACTCCTCCCTGGGCATGGTTCGCCAGTGGCAGACCCTGTTCTACGACGGCCGGTACTCGAACACCGACCTGAACACCGGTCACGACACCGTCCGGATCCCCGACTTCCTGAAGCTGGCCGACGCGTACGGATGCCTCGGCATCCGCGTGACGAAGGAAGAGGAAGTCGACGCCGCCATCAAGCTCGCTCTAGAGACCAACGACCGTCCGGTCGTCATCGACTTCGTCGTGAGCGCGGACGCCATGGTCTGGCCGATGGTTCCCCAGGGTGTCAGCAACAGCTACGTCCAGTACGCGAAAGACCACAGCCCGTCGTTCGATGAGGAGGCCTAAGCCATGTCGAGACACGTCCTGAGCCTGCTTGTCGAGAACAAGCCCGGTCTCCTCACCCGTGTTGCCGGACTGTTCGCCCGGCGCGGCTTCAACATCGAGTCCCTCGCCGTCGGCACGAGCGAGGTGCCCGGGCTCAGCCGCATCACTGTCGTCGTGACCGTCGAGGGCCTCCCGCTCGAGCAGATCACCAAGCAGCTGAACAAGCTCGTCAACGTGATCAAGATCGTGGAGCTCGATTTCGACCAGTCCGTCCAGCGTGAACACCTCCTCATCAAGGTCCGGGTCGACAACACCACCCGGTCCCAGGTGCTCGAGGCCGTCACCCTGTTCCGGGCCCGCGTCGTCGACGTGTCGACCGATGCCGTCGTGATCGAGGTCACGGGGGATTCCGGTAAGACCAACGCAATGCTGAAGGTCCTCGAGCCGTACGGCATCAAGGAGATGGCGCAGTCCGGCCTGCTCGCGATCGGTCGAGGCTCCAAATCGATCACCGACCGCGTATTCAAGAACTAGACGGGCACCCGCCGAAGTCTTTCGGTACCGCCCACCACCCTCACCACCAAGGAGAAACAACAATTGTCTGAGATTTTCTACGACGCAGATGCTGACATCTCGATCATCCAGGGGAAGAAAGTTGCCGTCGTCGGCTATGGCTCACAGGGCCACGCGCACGCGCTGAACCTCCGTGACTCGGGTGTCGATGTCGTCATCGGGCTCAAGGAAGGCTCGAAGTCGATTGCGAAGGCCGAAGAGCAGGGCTTCACCGTCAAGACCGTCGCCGACGCCGCCGCATGGGCGGACGTCATCGTCATCCTCGCGCCCGACCAGTTCCAGCGCACCATCTACGCAGAGTCCATCAAGGACCAGCTCTCCGAGGGCAAGGCGCTCGTCTTCGGCCACGGCTTCAACATCCGTTTCGGCTACATCGAAGCACCTGAGGGTGTCGACGTGGTCATGGTCGCCCCGAAGGGCCCCGGCCACACCGTTCGTCGCGAGTACGAGGCAGGACGCGGCGTGCCCGTGATCGTCGCCGTCGAGAAGGACGCATCGGGCCAGGCCTGGCCGCTGACCCTCAGCTACGCGAAGGCGATCGGCGGGCTCCGCGCCGGCGGCATCAAGACCACCTTCACCGAAGAGACCGAAACCGACCTGTTCGGCGAGCAGGCCGTCCTCTGCGGTGGTGCTTCGCAGCTCGTCCAGTACGGCTTCGAGGTCCTCACAGAGGCCGGCTACCAGCCGCAGGTCGCTTACTTCGAGGTGCTGCACGAGCTCAAGCTCATCGTCGACCTCATGTGGGAGGGTGGCATCGCCAAGCAGCGCTGGAGCGTCTCCGACACCGCCGAGTACGGTGACTACGTCTCAGGCCCTCGCGTCATCGACCCGAACGTCAAGGAGAACATGAAGGCCGTTCTCGCCGACATCCAGTCAGGTGCGTTCGCGAAGCGTTTCATCGACGATCAGGATGCCGGAGCACCCGAATTCCTCGAACTCCGCGCCAAGGGCGAGGCTCACCCGATCGAGGAGACCGGCCGCGAACTGCGCAAGCTCTTCGCCTGGAACGCTTCGAACGACGACGACTACACCGACGGTTCCGTCGCGCGCTAGTCGCACGTGCACGTTCCGAACGGCTCCCGCCACAGGCGGGGGCCGTTCGTCGTTGTGTCGACGACGCGAGATGGCAGTTGCGCACCCAAAACGGTCGCAGCGGGCGATCTTGGGTGCGCTACTGCCATCTCGATGCAGGTTGCGAGACCGGTACGCTGGAGGCCATGAGTTCGGATCCGCATGATGACGAGGCGCTGACCTGGGCGGGCGACCCCGAGCCCGTCGAAACACCTGGTTCGAAGAGCCGCCCGGGAGCCGACGCCGAACCCGCTGTCGCCGGCGGATGGAAAGTGGTCGGGAAACCGGGTCGGATCGCCACGGCACCGGCGGACCACCGCCCAGGGCAGCTGAGCTCCGTCGCCCTCGTGACTTACGGCATCCTCGCCGGAATCTATCTCCTGTACACGATCGGCTGGCTCATCGCTGCCCAGCGCGCGACGGGCGCTCCGGCCGACATCGTCGGGGGAGCGATGTTCACCGTGGGGCTCTGGTTCGCCGTGCTCTCTCCCGCGTTCTGGATCGCAGCCACCTTCTGGGTGACCCGCGGCTCCGCGTCCCTCCGCGCCCGTCTGCTCGCCCTCGCCGTCGGTGTTCTCGTCCTCGCCCCGTGGCCCTTCATTGTCGGAGCGAACTGAGAATGACGACATCCTCGGTACCCGAAACCCGTCCCACCACCCCGGCCTGGCTGGCTCTTGGCCTCGCCGTGCTCTTCGGCCTCCTCTTCGCTTTCGACGTCTGGGAGGCGGTCGGCAACCTGGTCGGAGTGAGCGTCGTCGCATCCGGACTGGAAACGACGATCAATCCGCTCGGTTGGGTGGTCCTGATTCTCGGCATCCTCCTGCCCATCGCCGTGTTCGCACTGGCCTTCTGGCTCGGCAGGCGCAGAAACGTCCTCGCGCAGGTACTCCTCTACCTTGCCGGGCTCGGCACGGTCGCCGCCGTATCGCTGAGTCTTCTCGCGCTGTTCGGCATCGGATCGGTGCTGACGTAACACCGCCTGCGCGTCCGATAAAGTTGGAGCACGTGCGTCCCGACGGCTGCGACGCCCGGCCTCCCCGTTGCTAGCAAAGGATGTCCCTGTGTCAAAACCGGTCGTACTGATCGCCGAAGAACTCTCACCAGCAACAGTCGACGCTCTCGGGCCCGATTTCGACATCCGCCAGGTGGACGGCACAGACCGGCCTGCGCTTCTCAGCTCGCTCGCTGACGCTCACGCCATCCTCGTGCGGTCAGCGACCCAGGTCGATGCCGAAGCCCTGGCCGCAGCCCCGCAACTGAAGGTCATCGCTCGAGCGGGCGTCGGACTCGACAACGTCGACATCAAGGCGGCGACCGCAGCCGGCGTCATGGTCGTGAACGCGCCCACGTCGAACATCATCTCGGCCGCCGAACTGACCGTCGGCCACATCCTGAGCCTCGCCCGTCACATCCCGCAGGCGCACAACGCTCTCGCACAGGGCCAGTGGAAGCGCTCCAAGTACACCGGAACCGAGCTGTACGAAAAGACGATCGGCATCATCGGCCTGGGCCGGATCGGTGCGCTCATCACCGCGCGACTGCAGGCCTTCGGCACGAACATCGTCGCCTACGACCCCTACGTCACAAGCGCACGCGCCCAGCAGCTCGGTGTGCAGCTCGTCACGCTCGACGAACTGCTCGAGCGGTCGGACTTTATCAGCATCCACATGCCGAAGACGCCGGAGACCACCGGCATGATCAGCACCGACCAGCTCGCGCTCATGAAGCCGACTGCCTACATCGTCAACGTCGCACGCGGTGGCCTCATCGACGAGGACGCGCTGCACGAAGCCCTGATCACCGGGACCATCGCCGGCGCGGGGCTCGACGTCTTCGTCTCTGAGCCTCCGACCAACGACGCGCTGCTCGGATTGCCGAACATCATCGTCACCCCGCACCTCGGCGCCTCCACCGACGAAGCGCAGGAGAAGGCCGGCGTTTCCGTCGCCCGCTCCGTGCGGCTCGCCCTCGGTGGCGAACTGGTGCCAGACGCAGTCAACGTCGCCGGCGGCGTCATCGACCCGTACGTTCGCCCCGGCATCCCCCTGGTGGAGAAACTCGGTCAGATCTTCGCCGCGCTGGCGCATTCGCCGCTCACCAGCGTCGACGTCGAGGTCCACGGTGAACTCAGCGAGTACGACGTCAGCGTGCTCAAGCTTGCCGCGCTCAAGGGCATCTTCACGAACATCGTCAGCGAGACGGTGTCGTATGTCAACGCGCCGCTGCTCGCCGACCAGCGTGGCATCGTCGTGCGCCTCCTGACGGATGCTGAGAGCGAGGAATACCGCAACATCATCACCCTGCGCGGCGCGCTCAGCGACGGCTCACAGATTTCGGTTTCGGGGACCCTGACCGGCACCAAGCAGATCGAGAAGCTCGTCGAGATCAACGGATACGACGTCGAAGTTCCGATCGCGCAGCACCACATCGTCATGCTGTACACCGACCGCCCCGGAATCGTTGCCGTGTACGGCCGTCGTTTCGGTGAAGCATCCATCAACATCGCGGGGATGCAGGTTGCCCGACGTGCGGCGGGTGGCCAGGCGCTCAGCGTGCTGACCGTGGACTCGCCGGTGCCGGATGCGATCCTCGACGCCGTCCGGTCGGACATCGACGCCAGCGTTCTGCGGGCGATCGAGATCACCGAGCAGTAAGCAGCCTCACCAGCGACACGCAAAACGGCCACCGCAGAAGCGGTGGCCGTTTCGTATGCGGTGCTGATCAGAGCGTGTCGTCGCGCTCCGTGGTGTTCACGCGGGATCCCGTCGCCGGGTCCACGTCGACGCGCGATGTCGCGACGGTACGGCGTTTCCGAGTGAGAAGCGCGATGCCGATGATGACAACGACAAGGCCGGCCCCCATAAGGATCCAGCCGATCAGGTCAAGGTTGACGACATCCACGCTCACATTGAGTGCGAACGTGAGGATCGCCCCGATGGCGATGAGAAAAATTCCCAAACCAATACTCATGGTGATTGCTCCCTTTCCGGTGCTGGTGGGATCACCCTAGGGCCATTTCCGCTTCGCGGGCTAGGGTTTGCGCTTCTGACAGTGTCGCGACCGGTCTGTGCTATGCGCTGAGTCGCGCGATCAGTGCCAGGAGTTGGTTCAGGCCTTCTTCGGATGTGTCCGCCGGGTCCGGGGCGCCCATCCCCATGAGGGCCGAGTTGTAATAGAGCCCATCGCTGATCAAGATGATCGCGCGGGCAACGGCGGGATCGCCGACGGCATCCGTGACGACCTCAAGCCAACGGGCGCGGATGGCGGCGAGCGCGTCTCCGGCGCGCGGATCTGAGGTCTGCGCCAGCCGGGCTGCGGCGATGAGGGCACGGTCTAGCGCGGTGCCCGCATTCACCGACGTGCGGATGAGGTAATCCACCACGCCGGCCGGGGCCTCGAGCATGAGCGCGATGTCCTCCTCGGTGAGGATCCGGAGCCGTTCAATGAACCCCTCGGTGAGGGCGTCCTTCGAGCCGAAGTGGTAGAGCAGGCCGCCCTTGGATACACCGGCGCGAGCGGCAACGGCGTCGAGCGTCGCCCCGCGTTCCCCGGACTCGATCAGAAGGCCTTCGTACGCGTTGAGGATTCGGTCGCGGGGCGACGCGGCGGGCGGCATCCGCTTGTCTGGTCCGTCAGGGGAGGAGGTCATGTCGCCAACTATACCGTCCAGCCGGTATAGTGGGGTTCCGTCACTCTTCCGAATCAAAAAGGACCCTCATGACTGCGCCAACGCTCACAACGGGCTCCAAGCCGGCGTCGGTTCGCGTGGGTCGGCGGGGCTGGGCTGCGCTGGCCGTTCTCATGCTGCCAGTCGTCCTGGTCTCGGTCGACAACACGGTGCTCAACTTCGCCCTGCCGGCGATCTCTGAGGCGCTGACGCCCAGCGGTACGTCGCTGCTGTGGATGATCGACATCTACCCGCTCGTGCTTGCCGGACTGCTCGTGTCCATGGGCAGCCTCGGTGATCGGATCGGCCGCAAGAAACTCCTCCTGGTCGGCTCCGCAGGGTTCGGGCTGGTGTCGATTCTGGCCGCGTTAGCGCCGTCGATCGAGCTGCTCATCGCCGCGCGGGCGGCACTGGGATTTTTCGGCGCCATGCTCATGCCGTCGACCCTTTCGCTGATCCGCAGCATCTTCCGCGACCGGGACCAGCGACGCCTCGCCATCGCGATCTGGGCGAGCGGATTCGCAGCCGGAAGCGCGCTCGGACCGATTCTCGGCGGCATCCTGCTCGAGCATCTGTGGTGGGGATCCGTTTTCCTCGTCGCCGTCCCCGTGCTGCTTCCGCTGTTCGCACTCGCACCGTTCCTGGTGCCTGAGTCGCGGGATCCGAATCCGGGCCGGCTGGATCTGGCCAGCATCGCCCTGTCGCTCGTCACCATGCTGCCCATCGTCTACGGGATCAAGCACCTGGCGACGGACGGCGTGGATGTCGTCGGTGTCGCGTCGATCGCGCTCGGACTGGTTGCCGGCGCCGTGTTCGTGCACCGGCAGGGGCGGCTCACAACGCCGATGCTCGACATGGCATTGTTCCGCACGCCCGCGTTCAGCGGTGCCGTCCTGATCAACCTGCTCAGCGTCGTCGCATTCGTCGGCGGGCTGTTCTTCGTCTCACAGCACCTGCAACTCGTGCTCGGCCTGTCCCCGCTCACCGCGGGTCTGGTCCTCGTGCCCGGTCTGATCACCATGATCCTCGCCGGACTGCTGGTCGTGCCGGTGGCTGCCCGCGTGCGTCCATCGATCGTGATCCCTGTCGGTCTCGTCATTTCAGCCGTGGGCTACGGCGCGATCGGGCTCACCGGCGGTGCCGTGTCCGCAGTCGGGATCGCAATCTGTTTCGTGCTCCTCGGCCTCGGAATCGGTGCCGCCGAAACGGTGTCGAATGAGCTCATCCTCGCCAACGCCCCCGTCGACAAGGCGGGCGCTGCGTCAGCTGTCTCCGAAACGGCATACGAGCTGGGCGCGGTGCTCGGCACGGCCACCCTTGGCAGCATCCTCACCGCCTCATACCGCAACGCCGTTGTGCTTCCGGAGACTCTCACTCCCGAGCAGCAGACAGCGGCCGCCGAGACGCTCGGGGGAGCGGTGCATGTCGCCGGACAGCTTCCGGCGGATGCCGCCGGCGCGCTCCTCGAATCGGCGCGTCACGCATTCGACAGCGGAGTCGGCCTGTCGGCCTGGCTGGGTTGCGGGCTCATCGTCGCCGCAGCGATCGTCGCGCTGGTCTCCCTCCGGCACGTGCGATGAGCCGCACGCCGCGGCGATAGGCTGGAGCGGTCGGAAATATCCCCTCGGTTCCAGGATGGAGCGTTCATGTCGCGTCAGGTCAAGCTTGCGGTAATCCCAGGGGACGGGATCGGCCCTGAAGTCATCGCCGAGGCCGTGAAGGTGCTGGATGCCGTCACCCGCGACAGCGACGTGCGCTTCGAGAAGACCGAATTTTCCCTCGGGGCCGAGCGATACCTCGCGACCGGAGACGTTCTCACCGACGAAGACCTCGAGGCGATCCGTGCGCACGACGCCATCCTGCTCGGTGCAGTCGGGGGAGTGCCGGGCGATCCGCGCCTCGCCACCGCGAACATCGAGCGCGGGCTGCTGCTCAAGCTCCGTTTCTCGCTTGACCACTACGCCAACCTCCGTCCCACCCGGATCTACCCTGGGGTGCCCAGCCCACTCGCCAACCCCGGCGAGGTCGACTTCCTCGTCGTCCGTGAGGGCACCGAAGGGCCCTACGTCGGCAACGGCGGCGCCATCCGGCAGGGCACGCCCTACGAGATCGCCAACGAAGTCTCGGTCAATACCGCGTACGGCGTCGAGCGAGTCGTCCGGTTCGCGTTCGCGAAGGCATCCGCTCGTCGCAACAGACTGACGCTCGTGCACAAGACCAACGTGCTCACCTTCTCCGGAAGCCTCTGGCAGCGCATCGTGCACGCGGTCTCCGAGGAGTTCCCGCAGGTTCACGTCGACTACCTGCACGTCGACGCCGCCACGATCTTCCTCGTCACCGACCCTGCTAGATTTGATGTTCTCGTCACAGACAATCTCTTCGGCGACATCCTCACCGATCTGGCCGGCGCAATCAGCGGCGGCATCGGGCTCGCGGCCTCAGGAAACATCAACCCGGACGGCGCCTTTCCGAGCATGTTCGAGCCGGTCCACGGTTCTGCTCCCGATATCGCAGGGCAGCAAAAGGCGGACCCCACCGCGGCAATCCTCTCCGTCGCCCTTCTGCTCGAACACGTCGGCCTCGCCGCCGAATCGGCAGCGGTCACCGCCGCCGTCACCGCAGACATCGCAGCCCGGACCGGAAGCCCGCGCTCGACGTCGGACGTCGGAGATGCGATCGTTGCATCACTCGGCGCACACTAGATTTCAGCACGCAAAGGAACGCACATGACTCTCGCACCAGGAACCGACACCGACTCCTTCCGGCTGGCCTTCGAGCACCGCCCATCGGCTACGGCCGGCGAGGTCGCTCATCGCGAAGAGATCCTCGCGAACCCGGGATTCGGCAAGCACTTCACCGACCACATGGTCGCCATCGACTGGACGGTTGATGAGGGCTGGCACAACGCCCGCGTCCAGCCGTATGGGCCGCTCCAGCTGGACCCGGCGTCATCGGTTCTGCACTACGGCCAGGAAATCTTCGAAGGCCTGAAGGCGTACCGGCACGCGGACGGCTCGATCTGGACGTTCCGGCCAGAGAAGAACGCCGAGCGCTTCCAGCGGTCGGCGCACCGACTCGCCCTGCCGGAGCTGAGCGTCGAGGACTTCCTCGAGTCGCTGCGCCAGCTCGTCGCCGCAGACAAGGACTGGGTGCCGTCAGGCGAAGACACCAGCCTCTACCTTCGGCCGTTCATGATCGCGAACGAATCGTTCCTCGGTGTGCGAGCCGCCCAGAAGGTCGGGTATTACGTGATCGCGAGCCCCGCCGGCGCGTACTTCTCGGGCGGCGTGAAGCCGGTGTCGATCTGGCTCTCCACCGAATACACCCGTGCCGGCCGGGGCGGTACCGGGGCAGCGAAGTGCGGCGGGAACTATGCGGCGTCCCTGCTCCCGCAGCAGGAGGCCGCCGAGAACGGCTGTGCGCAGGTGCTCTTCCTCGATGCCGAAACCGGCACGCACATCGAAGAGCTCGGCGGCATGAACATCTTCTTCGTCCACAAGGACAGGCGAATCGTCACACCTGAACTCACCGGATCGATCCTCGAGGGCGTCACGCGAGACAGCATCATCCAGCTCGCGACCGACCGTGGGTACACCGTCGAGCAGCGCGCCGTGGGGATCGAAGAATGGCGCAGCGGAGTCGATTCCGGTGAGATCACCGAGGTGTTCGCGTGCGGTACCGCGGCGGTGATCACGCCCATCGGTGAGCTGAAGACCGCTGAGTTCTCCATCGGCAACCCCGACGCGGAACCAGGAGAGCTGACGATGTCGATTCGTGAAGAGCTCACCGACATCCAGTACGGGCGCCGTGAAGACACCCACGGCTGGTTGTACCGCCTGGATTCCTGACGACACGACGCCTGACGACGGATGCTCCGAAGAGGCTAGGCTCGACTCGTGAAAATTGCGCGATTCAGCCATGACGGTGCCATCAACTTCGGGATCCTCGACGAGACCGACCTGGTCGTCCTCGCAGCCGATCCGATGTTCGGCGGGTTCGAAACGACGGGTGAGCGGGTGCCGCTGGCGGATGCCGTGCTCCTTGCCCCGGTCATCCCACGCTCGAAGGTGGTGTGCGTCGGCAAGAATTACGCCGATCACGTGAAGGAAATGGGCGGGACCGAGCCACCGGCCGAGCCGCTGCTGTTCCTCAAGCCCAACACCTCGGTGATCGGCCCCAACGACCGGATCGTCCTGCCGGCACTGTCCGAGCGGATCGAACACGAGGGGGAACTTGCCGTCGTCATCGGTTCGGTCGCCAGGAACGTCCGGCCGGAGGATGCCGAGAGCGTCATCTTCGGGTACACCATCGGCAACGATGTGACGGCTCGCGACCTTCAGAAGAAGGATGGACAGTGGACCCGGGCGAAAGGCTTCGACACGTTCTGCCCCCTCGGTCCGGTCATCGACACCGAGTTCTCCTTCGACGGCGCAACCATTGAGACTCGCGTCAACGGCGACATCCGCCAGCAGGCCCCCTTGTCTGACATGATCCACTCGGTCGCCGACATCATCGCCTACGCATCCGCGGTGTTCACGCTGCTGCCCGGCGACGTCATCCTCACCGGTACGCCCGCCGGTGTCGGCCCCATCGTCTCTGGCGACACCGTCGAGGTCGCTGTCTCGGGGCTCGGCATCCTGCGCAACACGGCTGCCTGATCGCTCATGAGCGCCGGCGCGATCGGTCACGCAGAGCTCGCCGCGCTGCAACGGCGGACCGTCTGGCTGCTGTCGGCCGGGCAGGTGCTCGGCGGATTCGCCATCGGGGCCACGATCTCGCTCGGAGCCCTTCTCGTCGCTGATGTTTCCGGATCGGATGCCTGGTCCGGCATGGCGGCGACGATGTCCACCCTCGGGGCGGCCGTGGCGGCGATCCCGCTCGCCCGGGTGGCCGTTCGACGTGGACGGAGGATCGCTCTCAGCAGCGGAGCACTGATTTCAGCGCTCGGCGCCGCGCTGACCATCGTGGCGGCATCCGTTCGCAGCTTTCCGCTCCTTCTTCTTGCACTCGCCCTGGTCGGCGCAGGTGCGGCCGTCGCTCTGCAGGCCCGTTTCGCCGCCACCGACCTGGCCACCGACCGCACACGCGGTCGGGACCTCTCGATCGTCGTCTGGGCCACCACGCTCGGCGCCGTCATCGGCCCGAACCTTCTGGAACCGGGGGAGGTGGTCGGACGGATCTTCGGACTCGTCCCGCTCACCGGGCCCTTCCTTTTCGGTATCGCCGCGCAGTTGTTGGCGGCCGCCGTCTACCTCTTCGCGCTCCGGCCCGACCCGCTCCTCATTGCCCGTGCGTTGGGGGCCGCGGCGGACGCAGCCGTGCGGGCGGAGGCTCCGGCGCTCGAGTCTCGCGCGCGGGAACGGTTCGCCATCCTCACCGTGGCCCTCAGCCACGCCACGATGGTGGCCGTGATGTCGATGACGCCGGTGCACCTCCTGCATCACGGCTCCTCCCTCACCGTCATCGGGCTCACGATCAGCCTTCACGTCGCCGGCATGTTCGCCTTGTCGCCGGTGTTCGGCATCCTCGCCGACCGGCTCGGCCGCCTGCCGATCATCCTGCTTGGCCAGGGCCTGTTCGTTGGGGCGCTGGTCACCCTCGCAGTCGGGGCCGAAACTGCTTCAGCGGTCACCGTCGGGCTCGTCCTGCTCGGTCTCGGCTGGAGCGCATCCACCGTCGCCGGTTCCGCGCTCGTCACCGAGTCGACGGCGCCACTCCGCCGGCCTCGCGTGCAGGGCGTCACCGACACGCTGATGAACCTGTCGGGTGCGGCCGGGGGAGCCCTGGCCGGGCCGACACTCGCCCTCGTCGGCTTCGACGGGCTGGCTGTCACTGCCACAGCGCTCGTGCTCGCCGTGGTCGTCGGCGCCGTCGTGGTGGGCCGGAGACCCGCCTCCCCGCTCCCCGTCAGCGGCTAGGATTGCGGGTGATGTCAAGCGAAAATTCCCCCCTCTTCTCAACGGCTTCCGGCAGTGACGTCCGCGTCCGATTCTGCCCGTCTCCGACCGGCACCCCCCACGTCGGGCTCATCCGCACGGCCCTGTTCAACTGGGCCTATGCGCGGCACACCGGAGGGCGCCTCGTCTTTCGGATCGAGGACACGGATGCCGCGAGGGACAGCGAGGAAAGCTACGGCCTCATCATCGAGGCGCTGCGCTGGCTGAAGCTCGACTGGGACGAGGGTGAGGGAGTCGGGGGAAACCACGGCCCCTACCGCCAGTCGCAGCGCGCCGACATCTACCGCGACGTGATCGAGAAGCTCACCGCTGCCGGACACGTCTACGAGAGCTACTCGAACGCGGAGGAGATCGACGAGCGCAACGCCGCCGCCGGTCGGCCCAAGCAGTTCGGCTACGACAACTTCGACCGCGACCTGACCGAGGACCAGAAGGCTGCGTTCCGGGCCGAGGGTCGACTGCCCGCGCTCCGGCTCAAGGTGCCGGACACGGACCTCAGCTTCGACGACCTCGTCCGTGGTGAGATCACCTTCCCGGCCGGCTCGTTCACCGACTTCGTCGTCGTGCGCCCCAACGGGCATCCGCTCTACCCGTTCGTGAACCCGGTCGACGATGCCCTGATGGGCATCACCCATGTGCTCCGCGGCGAAGACCTGCTGCCGTCCACTCCCCGCCAGATCGCGCTCTACCACGCGCTCATCGACATCG
>NZ_JBKJWH010000055.1:0-17823 GCF_046716805.1 Mycetocola sp.
CGGCGATGCTCGTCGCTGCGGCGAGCCGGCGCGTACGTGCGTTGAGCTCGGGTTTCTTGAACTGCATCAGCGGCGCCAGGTCACGCACCTTCGGGATTCGTCTCTCAACCATGCGGGGCTACTTTCTATTGTCGAAAAGATATGGAAGTCGTCGTCTATGTGCCGCGAGGGGCGGCATCCGAAACACCGGTCGGCAAAATGCTGAAGGTGGGCAGGCTGATCTCCGCGTAGTAGCGGGAGATGTGGGCGTGGACGGTTTTGCGGGCGCTTGCCGCATCGCCTGACTGGATCGCGGCGACGATGTCGCGGTGCTCAAGCATGAGCCGGGCGGCGGTCCGGGACCAGGACGGCAGGGTCGCCGCACCGAGGCGCGCGTAGCTCTCGATCGAGTTCCGCAGACCCGCCATGGTCGCCGCGATGACTTGATTGCCGGATGCCTCCGCCAGGGTCAGGTGAAACTGCGCATCGATCGAGAGGAATTCTGCCTCCGGGAGCGGGCGCGACTCCATCACGTCGAGCAGTTCGACGGCTGTCGCGAGGCTCGCACGCTGGGGCGCTGCGGCAAGTTCTGAGGCGACGGCTGTCTCGAGCACGAGGCGGGTCTTCACGATGTCGGCAACGGCGAATCCAGTGGCCGCCACCTGCAAGCGCATGAGGGCGGACATGCCGCCGCCGGGAAGGGAGACAATTATCGCGCCGGAGTTCGGTCCTGAGCCGGTAGCGGTACGGACAAGTCCGAGCACTTCGAGGACGCGGAGCGCCTCACGGACGCTTGATCGCCCAACGCCCAAGGCAGCGGAAAGGGCCCGCTCGCCTGGGAGATGATCGCCTGGGCGCAGCCGCCCCTCGAGCAGATCTCGCTCGATGGAATCGAGGACCACTTGCCATGCGCGAGGCTCGTCGGTCACACTGCTCCTGTCATCCCTGTGGTCAGACCACAGAGCTTACACCTATGTAGCCGATGGTGACGGTGAAAGCGATTAACAGGACCTGTCGGGGGAAGCAGATGCGCCACAGCGAGCGCTCTGGCATTCGGTGCGAGTCGACGCCGAGAGGCGTACAGGTGATCGACTAAACGCGGTCTCTCCCTTGGACCACTTTCAAAAATCCGCTGTCACGGGCTCGATTACCTGCATGTCAGTGACTTGGTAGGCGAGCACCCCGCCCAGAACTTGATGGTGAAGGTTTCACCTACCTTGGCCTGTTCGCGGTTCGTGAGCATGGTCGAGTTTCCAACGCCTCGGTGCTCAGTAATGACAGCGCGCTTGCCCTCTCCCCGACGGGAAGGTGCGTGCCTTCGTTGGACACCGCTCACGGTTATTGCGCTGGCCGAACGAGGAGCCACCCCCTTTGCCCCACACTTTGCCCCACATTTGAGATTAAGACAGTCGGAACTTGCCGGTATTCTCGCGGGCTCAGAGGGAGTGGAAATCGACTGGTTCTTGCAGTCCAAGCGGCTAAAGGCCGCGTGATTCCGTGGGTTCCATGCGGTTTGAAGCATCGGACCACGGATCAGAAGGTTGGGGGGTCCGAATCGCTTGGGGAGCGGTCCAGCGGGGGAGTAATCGCAGAAGGCGACGTCGACTGCAGCTGAGCCTGGGCTTCGTCCAGCCATCCATTTGGACGCTCGCCACGTATTGTCCATTTATGACGCCAATCGAAGCAAGATCGGCCGAGGTATCGGGTATCGTGAAGGGGCAGCAACGATTGCAGGGATGCCTTAAATCCCAGATCAGTCACGGTGAATCGAGGTTTTTGTCTCGCTCTGCCGCCTTAGCTCAGTCGGCAGAGCGTTTCACTCGTAATGAAAAGGTCGTGGGTTCGATTCCCACAGGCGGCTCCATTCAACCCCCTCCTCGTGAGGGGGTTTTGTGGTTTCTTGTCGTCGGCGTTCTCAGAGTGCTATCCGTCGTAACCCGATGAATTTCGATGCCGACGCGGCTTCGGCCGCCAGCGTCGGCGACGGTCCGGGCGCAGTACATTCATAGGGTGCCGCCCGGCTACCCGCCGAGGTGCCTCATCCTCGAACAAGGGAGTGCGTCGTGGACATGCGACTGGAACTGGTTCCGCTGATCTCGACGGACGTCGACCGCAGTAAGGCCTTCTACGCGGAAAAGGTGGGCTTCCACGTCGATCACGACGTGGAACCAGGCAACGGGATGCGGGTCGTGCAGCTGACCCCTCCTGGGTCTGCGTGCTCCATCGTCTTCGGCATCGGGATCAGCGACCCCGACGCAGCACCGGTGCGGAATCTGCATCTGGTCGTCGAGAACGTCGAGGCGGCTCGGGCCACCCTGACCGGCAACGGGGTCACCGTCTCAGACATCCTCGACATGGGGGGCGTTCGGTATGCGTTCTTCAGCGACCCGGACGGCAACTCCTGGGCGCTGCAGCAGTTGAACCGGTAAGCGTCTTCGATCGCAGCCCGTCGGCCCCGTTCCGGAGAGCGGAGAATGGATGTCGGTCGCTCGACGTATCGTCTGCGTTATGCCCGACCTGTCCAACGTCACCACCCCCGTCGAATGGGTCGTCACACATTCGGCGTCGAAGGAGCCCATCGCCCTGGTGCGCCGGCTCCGGCTGGGCGCACAGCGCGAGCTCTACTTCCGGGCTGTGACCTGGCGCCCGAACCCCGCGCGGCGCGAGCTGGTCGGCTACTGGGGGTCGCTCGAGGAGGCGGTCCAGAACGTGTACGGGCTGTACGAGAGGTCGCTGCCGCCGCAGTTCCACGTGACCGGTGGCGGAACCGCCCGTGAGCTCCAGCGCCTGACCAAACCGAAGCCGCCGCCGGCATCCGTTCAACCGGCCACACCCGCCGCCCCGGTTCACACCCGCAGACCGACGGCGCTCGTCCACGACCGACGGATGCCGACGGTGCGGCAGCCGGCACGGCCGATGGAACCGCGGCAGCTCGCCACCGCGGGGAGGTGATCGATTTGTCGGAGAGAGCGACTCTTCGCCTGAGCCGACCAGTAGTCTGAACCGGTGACTACTACTGGGCTCCGCTGGGGCATACTGGGGCCGGGCGGCATCGCGCAGGCCTTCGCCAACGACCTGGTCCTCAACGGGCTGACTCTGCAGGCGGTCGGGTCCCGCCGGACGGATGCCGCGGCGGCGTTCGCGGAGAAATACAACATCCCGAACGTGCACGGCAGTTACGAGGATCTCGTCGCCGACCCCGAGGTCGACGTGATCTACGTCGCCACCCCGCACCCGTTCCACGCCGCACAGGCGCTGCTCGCGCTCGAAGCGGGCAAACACGTTCTCGTCGAGAAGCCGTTCACCCTCAACGCGCCGGAGGCTGAAGCGGTCACCACCCGTGCCCGCGAACTCGGGCTCGTGGTGCTCGAAGCGATGTGGACCCGCTTCCTGCCGCACATGGTGCGGATCCGCGAGATCCTCGCCGAAGGAACCCTCGGGACGTTGCGTTCCATCGTTGCGGACCACACCCAGAACCTCCCATCGGACCCTGGCCACCGGATCAACGCCCTCGAACTCGGCGGCGGCGCCCTCCTCGACCTCGGGATCTACCCGATCTCCTTCGCCAGCGCCGTCTTCGGAACACCAGCGCAGATCACCGCATCCGCCACCTTCCGCGACACCGGCGCGGACGCAGCCGTCGCCACCATCTTCACCTACAACGACGACCGGATCGCCTCGACGCTGTCCGCGAGCAACGCGCACGGGCCCAACGTGGCCAGCCTGATCGGGACCGAGGGACGCATCGACATCGATTCCGTCTGGTACTCGGCGAGCTCGTTCACCGTTTACAACAACGCCAACGACGTCCTCGAGTCGTACACGTCCAACGTCGTCGGTCGCGGGATGCAGTTCCAGGCTTTCGAAGTCGAACGCCTCGTCGCCGCCGGTCAGCTGCAATCCGATGTGCTTCCGCACGCGGAGACGGTGTCGATCATGCACACGCTCGACGACATCCGCCGCCAGATCGGTCTCGTCTACCCGGGCGAATGAACCGCCACCGCAGGCAACATCGTCGCGTGCGGAACCCCGTGCCCCGCGAACCGGGCGAGAATCACCTCACCGATCCGTCACCCGCGACGGATGCCGCGTCAAGCGTGCGTGCACCGGCGCACCGACGTGGCGGCATCGGCACGCTCAGGGGCCGTTCCCGCACGGGGTGGCTCGTGACCGCTTCGGTTGCTACCTTCGCCCTGATGGAAGGCGCTGTCGCCCTCGGCGCGACCACGGCTGTGTCGTCGCCGATGGTCGCTCCTGCCCCATCCACCGCGACTCCGACGCCAACCGATCGTCCGCGCCCGATGTCGACGATCGAGCAGTCCGCCTCGCCACTGCGGACCTGCTCGGTTGCCTCGTTGCTCGGCGACAGTCGGTTCGGGACCCTGCAGGCGCAGGTGCTTCGCGACGACGGCCAGGTGCTGTTCGAACGCGACGCCGACACGGCATCCCAGACCGCGAGGTCGATGAAGGTGCTCACCGCCGCGGCGGCGCTGAACGTGCTCGGGCCGGACTTCCGGGCATCCACCCGGGTCGGCTCCCAGCGCGGCGACGACCCGGTCGGCCGCGCCGGGGCCGCGTTCGTCGACGGCTCCACTCTGGCCTTCGCCATCTTTGCCATCTTCGCCACCGGCCAGGTGGGCGAGAACGCCCGCACAACCATCGACACCCTGGCGACGGCGTTCTACCGCGGCGGCGACAACCGCTCCAATACATAGCGTTCGCCCACGGCCAACAGGAAGCAGTGGTGCGGAAGCGCCCGTTTCTCCTGTCAAGCGTGCGTCTGGTGCAAAATCCCCGGTTGGGCGTTGCACGGTGCGCCCTCTCCGCGGGTGAGAAGGCCCGAGCGGGTGGTTGCTGGCCTGCCGCGCGACTGCGGGCGGAACGCACGCTGAACAGGGTGCGGTGGCCCGGATGTGCCGGTTTCTCCTGTCGAGTCTGTGTCAGGCCCGGATTGCCCTACTGAGCAGGGATGAGTAGCGGCGCGGTGGCGGGGCAGACATCGCACAAACCTCGACGGTACCCTGAGAGCGACTGCTGAGACCGGGAGGCCACCATGACCAGGGCACTGTTCATCATCGACGTGCAGAACGATTTCACCGAGGGCGGTGCACTCGGCGTGGATGGCGGAGCCGCCGTAGCAGCACACCTGACCACCTACCTCGACCGGGCAGCGGACACCTACAGCCTGGTGATCGCCTCCCGGGACTGGCACAACGCCGACGGTGACAACGGAGGGCACTTCGCCCCGGTCGGTGAGGAACCGGACTTCCTCGACACCTGGCCTCCGCACTGCGTCGCGGGCACGCCCGGTGCTGAATACCACCCCGCCCTGGATCAGTCCCGGATCACTCTCCACGTCAAGAAGGGCCAGGGCGAACCGGCGTACTCCATCTTCGACGGCCACGTCGATGGCGGGGCCTCAGACGGTGCCACGGTCACCGAGGTGCTCGAGGAGCACGGCGTCACCGACGTCGATGTGGCCGGGATCGCCACCGACTACTGTGTGCGGGCATCCGTTCTGGATGCCGTCGATCACGGCAGGCACGTCCGCGTCTTCACCGACCTCATCGCCGGGGTGGCCCGGGAAACCAGCGACGCGGCGATCGCCGAGATGGGGCACGCGGGCGCGGTCCTCATCTCAAGCGACGGCGACTGACGCTCTCGACCGGATGCACACGCGCACGCGTTAGAAACGGCATCCGCCCGCCTGAACCACACGAATGCGGTCCCAGCGAGCGGATGCCGGCACCGAATTAAAGGGTGTCGCCGAGTTTGAAACCCTTGGTGACGTCGCCCTCGCGGGTGTACGAAAAGCCGTCTGCGCCGACGGTGACCGCCATCTCGCTCGGCTCCTCACGGATCACGATCGGCTGAACATTGCCGTCAAGGTCGAGAACCGGGGATGCCTCGGTGTACCAGCTCGGGACGACCGGGTTGCCCCACCAGTCACGGCGCTGGTTGTCGTGCACGTCCCAGGTGACGACCGGGTTGTCCGGGTCGCCCGTGTAGTAGTCCTGCGTGTAAATCTCCACCCGGTGACCGTCGGGGTCGAGGAGGTAGAGGTAGAACGCGTTCGACACCCCGTGGCGGCCGGGGCCGCGTTCGATGAGGTCGGACTTGCGCAGAGCACCGAGCTTGTCGCAGATGTAGAGGATGTTGTGCTTCTCGTGGGTGGAGAACGCGACGTGGTGCATCCGCGGGCCGTTGCCGCCGGTCATGGCGGTGTCGTGCACGGTGGATTTGCGTCTCATCCAGGCGGCGTAGGTGACGCCGTCCTCGTCCTTGATGTCCTCGGTGACCCGGAAGCCGAGGTCCTCCATGTAGGCGCGCGCCCGCGGCACGTCCGGGGTGACCTGGTTGAAGTGGTCGAGCCGCACGAGCGCGCCCGGGCCGTACAGGTCGTACCGCCAGGCGAGGCGTTCGACGTGCTCGACGTCGTGGAAGAACTCGTAGGGGAAACCGAGCGGGTCCTCGACCCGAACCGAGTCGCCGATGCCCCGGGTGAAGCCTCCGGGGCGTCGTTCGACGCGGCAACCGAGCTCGGTGTAGAACTCGACGGCCCGGTCGAGGTCTTCGGGGCTGCGGACCCGGTAGGAGAACGCGGCGACGGCGGCGACGGGGCCCTTCCGCAGCACGAGGTTGTGGTGGATGAATTCCTCGAACGAGCGCAGGTAGATCTCGTTCTCGTTCTCCTCGGTGACGACGAGTCCGAGGATGTCGACGTAGAACTCGCGGGATGCCGCCAGGTCGGTCACGACGATGTCCATGTACGCGCAGCGGAGAATGTCCGGCGGCGTCGCGGCCGGCGTCGGAATCGGGTTGGGGTTCGGGTTGATCCGGGGCGTCGCGTGGGGCTCGGGGATGGGGCTTGGGTTGTGGTTCATATCAGCTTCCTTGCGTGAGAAACGAATCGCCGCGAGCGGCTACGGGGTCGGGGCGACGACGGGGGCGGACTCCGGTGCCTTCGCACCGAAACGGGCGGTGTGCACCTCGCCGATGGTGATGTGCACCGCCTGCTGGTCGGTGTAGAAGTCGATCGAGCGGTAGCCGCCCTCATGGCCGAGACCGGATGCTTTCACCCCGCCGAACGGAGTGCGCAGGTCACGGACGTTGTGCGAGTTCAGCCACACCATTCCGGACTCGACCGCCTGGGCGAAGGTGTGCGCACGGGTGAGGTCCTGGGTCCAGATGTACGCGGCGAGGCCGTAGCGGACACCGTTGGCGAGCTCGAGGGCTTCTTCATCCGTGTCGAAGGGGGTGATCGCGACCACCGGCCCGAAGATCTCCTCCTGGAAGATCCGGGCATCCGGTGCGACATCCGCGAAGACCGTCGGAGAGACGTAGTTGCCGTCCGGGAGGTGATCGGGGCGGCCGCCGCCGGCCAGCAGGCGGCCCTCGGACTTGCCGATCTCGACGTAGCTCATCACCTTGTCGTAGTGTTCGGGGTGCACGAGAGCGCCTACCTCGGTCTTCGGGTCGTGCGGGTCGCCGACGACGATGTTCTTCGCCCGGGCGGCGTAGCGCTCGAGAAACTCCTCATAAATCGGCCGTTCGACGAGGATCCGGCTTCCGGCCGTGCAACGTTCTCCGTTGAGCGAGAAGACACCGAACACGGTCGAGTCGATGGCGGCGTCGAGGTCGGCGTCCGCGAACACGACGGCCGGGGACTTGCCGCCCAGTTCCATCGACATGCCCTTGAGGTTCACGGCGCAGTTGCCGAAGATCGTCTGCCCGGTGCTGCTCTCGCCGGTGAAGGAGATCAGCGGCACGCCGGGATGCTTCACCAGGGCATCACCGGCTTCCTCGCCGAGCCCGTTGACAAGGTTGAAGACCCCCTTGGGGAGCCCGGCCTCTTCGAAAATCGACGCCCAGAGACTCGCCGACAGCGGGGTGAACTCGGCAGGCTTCAGCACGACGGTGCAGCCGGAGGCGAGAGCGGGCGCAAGTTTCCAGCTCTCGAGCATGAACGGCGTGTTCCACGGGGTGATCAGACCGGCGACGCCCTTGGGCTTGCGGTTGACGTAGTTCACCTGGCGGCCGGGCACCTTGTAGGTGTCGTCGGTCTGAGCCACGATCAGGTCGGCGAAGAACCGGAAGTTCTCGGCGGCGCGCTGCGCCTGGCCGAGCGCCTGGGTGATGGGAAGCCCGGTGTCGAAGGTCTCGAGTTCGGCGAGCCGGCTGTCCTGCGCCTCGACGGCATCCGCGATCCTGTGCAGGATCCGGGCCCGCGCGCGGGGAAGCATCCGGGGCCATGGCCCCGACTCGAAGGCGCGTGTGGCTGAGGCGACAGCGCGGTCGATATCCTCCTGCTGGCCGGCGGCCGCCGTTGCATAGTTCTGGTTGGACACCGGGTCGAGCACGTCGAATGTCTTACCGGAGATGCTGTCGACGAACTCGCCGTCGATGTAGTGCTGGATTCTATCCGGCAGGTTCTCGGGAATGTAGTGGGCCATAGTGCTGCTCCGTTGCTGTTAGGACTGGGCGGGGGATGCGTGTTTGTGGTCGGCCTGGTAGGCCGCGAATGCGTCGAGTGTGCGGATCCGGTGTGCCCGCGCCGCCATCTCGATCTCCAGGCTGTCTGCTCCGTCTTCGATGAGTTTCAGGATGCCTTCGTGCTCGTCGACGGATGCCTTGGCGCGACCGGGCACGAAACTGAACGTCGAGTCGCGGAGCACGTTCATCCGATTCCAGCCGCGGTGGACGAGGTCCAGGAGGTGCGGATTCGGGCAGCGTTCGAACAGCACCGAGTGGAACTCGCGGTTGAGTTCGGTGAAGCGGCGTGGTTCGAAATGCTCAAGTGTCTCGATCATCTGCTTGTTCACCGCCCGCGCCGCCGCGAGGTCCGCCGCGGTGATGAAGGGCGCGGACAGCATGGTGGCCGCGCCCTCGACAATGCCGAGCGTCTGCATCGTCGAGACGTACTCGTCATTGTTCAGCATCGCGACCTGTGCACCGACGTTGCGTTCGAAAGTGACCATGCCCTCTGCTTCGAGCCGGCGGATGGCCTCCCGAACCGGGACGACGCTGATCGAGAGGTCCTTCGCTATGGATCCGAGCACGAGACGGTATCCCGGAACGAAAGTGCCGTTCTCGATGCGTTCCCGGATCCAGGAATACGCATGCTGGGATTTGCTCAGGGTGCCGATGGCGGTCGGTGTGCTCATGAACGTTCCGTCAGCCAGATTCGATAGCGAGCCTTCCAGGTGGCGTTCATCGGGTACAGGCCGTCCACGCCTTCGCCGTTCGCCACCTGCTCGGCGATGAAGGTCTCTTCGAGCTCCTGCTCGATGGCGTCGGTGACGACCTCGTCGACGAGCGACGGCGGGATCACGATCAGTCCGTCGGCGTCGCCGACGAGAACATCGCCCGGCTGCACGGATGTTCCACCGCACGCCACAGTCACGTCCACGTCCCAGGGGATGTGCCGTCTGCCCAGCACGGCCGGGTGACCGCCCGCGTGGTAGGTGGGCATGTCGAGCGCGGCGACGGCGGCGAGGTCGCGGACCCCGCCGTCGGTGACGATTCCGGCGGCACCGCGAACCTGGGCCCGAAGCGCGAGGATGTCGCCGACGGTGCCCGTGCCGCGTTCACCGCGCGCCTCCATGACGAGGACGTCGCCAGGGCCGAGCGCGTCGAACGCCCGCTTCTGGGCGTTGTACCCGCCGCCGTGTGCGGCGAAGAGGTCCTCGCGGTTCGGGATGTAGCGGAGCGTGCGTGCCCGGCCGACGAGTCTGCGGTCAGGACGGGTCGAGTGAAGGCCGTCGATGGAGACGTTGTTGAGCCCCCGTTTGCGCAGCTGCGCACTCAGCGTCGCCGTGCCGACGGAGTTGATCCGGTGCTTGAGCTCGTCGGTGAGTTCGAACGGCGCGGATGTCGGGAGGCCGGCGGCTTCGGCGCTTCCCCAGGCTTCCTCCCGCTGTTTGTCGTCGACGCTCGGCTTCATGCCGAAGTCCCCGAAGGGTTCCGTTCCCTGCGTGATGTGGGTGACGAGGCGGCCGGTCGACGGCGAACCGGGCGCGTCGGGAGCGTCCACCTCGACTTCAACGGTGTCGCCGGGGACGATGACGGACGAGCCAGCGGGGGTTCCCGTAAGGATCACATCGCCCGGATGCAACGTCATCAACTGGGAGAGGTCGGCGACGATCTGGCCGAACGGGAAAAGCAGGCCGGCCGTGGTGTCGTCCTGAACGAGGGTGCCGTTGAGCCAGGTGCGAACCCGGATCGCGTCGGGATCGAGGCCCTCCGCGGGAAGAACGACCGGTCCGATCGGGGTGAACCCGTCGCCACCCTTCGAGCGCACGTTCGAACCCTTGTCGGCGGTTCGCATCTCGTAGACGCCGAAGTCATTGGCGGCGGTGATGCCGCTGACGGCAGCCCAGCCCTGCTCGGGAGAGACGCGACGGGTGGGGGTGCCGATGATCAGTGCGATCTCGCCTTCGAAAGCGAGCAGTTCCGTGCCGGCCGGGCGTTCCAGCGCGTCGCCTGAGGCAGACAGCGATGACGCGGGCTTGAAGAAGTAGGAGGGGTGCGCTGGAAAACGGCCACGCTGTTCGGCTCTCGATCGGTAGCTGAGGTGCACGGCGATGATCTTGCCGGGCTGTGCGAGAGGAGAACTGAGGGTAGTCATAGACATCCTTGTCTGGTCGAAGCGGGCGAGCGGTACTCCCGATCATATACAATCCCAGGTGGAATACAAGAGAAATTGTATATCTCAAAGTATACGATTTTGCGGCGAAGAAAGGGAGGGCAGTCCCTGGCTGCCCTCCCCTCCTGCGACATCCGGCGCGCTAGTAACTTGCGCGCGGTTTCTCTCCGTCGGCCGTCGCCGCGGCCGGGATGAACGACGCAGCGAGTGCCTCAGAGCTTCGGGCGAGGATGGCGACGTCGGCTCCGACGAGAACGAACGAGGCGCCGGCTGCGCGGTACCGTTCCGCCACCCGCGGATCGAATGCGTTCACGCCAACCGGTTTGCCCAGGGCAGCGATTGTCCGGATGGCGTGCTCGACCGCCTGGACCACGTCCGGGTGCTCCTGCTGGCCGAGGAGCCCCATCGACGCGGCGAGGTCGGACGGGCCGACGAATGCTCCATCCACGCCGTCGACGGATGCGATCTCGGCGGCGTTCTCGACAGCATCCGCCGTCTCGATCTGCACGAACAACGACACGTATTCGTCGGCGCGAACGAGGTACTCGTCGACGCGGTTCCAGCGCGCGGCGCGGGCGAGCGCACTGCCGACCCCTCGAACGCCGCGTGGGGGATAGCGAACGGCCGAGACGACCGCGCGGGCGTCGTCGGCCGAATTCACCATCGGCACGAGAAGATTCTGCACGCCGAGATCGAGGAACTGCTTGACGATCACCGTGTTCCCGGATGGCGCCCGCACGAGCGGCGTGATCGGGTAGCCGGCGATGGCCTGCAGCTGGGCGAGGATCGACTCGAGCCCGTTCGGCCCGTGCTCACCGTCGATGAGCAGCCAGTCGAGACCGGACCCCGCGCAGATTTCGGCGACGAGGGGACTGCCGGAGCAGACCCACATGCCGATGAGTGGACGGTCCGCCCCGGCAAGGTCGTCGCGGAAG
Organism: Mycetocola sp.; assembly: GCF_046716805.1. Lineage (GTDB taxonomy): Bacteria > Actinomycetota > Actinomycetes > Actinomycetales > Microbacteriaceae > Mycetocola_A. The sequence continues at coordinate 11,560 of NZ_JBKJWH010000055.1, forward strand.
GTGGGCGCTAGCTGAAGCGGCATGTGATGGTTCCTAACTGTCCGTAGTCTGCGTGAACGGAGTCGCCCTTTTCGACCCACATCGGGCGGGTGAACGAGCCGGCGAGGATGATTTCGCCCGCCTCGAGGCTGGTGCCGTGCTGGGCGAGTTTGTTGGCGAGCCAGTAGACGCCGGCGGCGGGATGGTTGAGCACAGCAGCCGCGACACCGGACTCCTCGATCGTCTCGTTCCGGTAGAGCAGGGCGGAGATCCAGCGCAGGTCGACCTCGCCGATGCGCACCGGAGTGCCGCCCATCACCATGCCGCCCATCGCCGCGTTGTCCGAGATGGTGTCGACGATCGTGCGGCCCTGCATCTCGATGCGCGAGTCCAGGATCTCGAGTGCCGGGATCACGTACTCCGTGGCGTCGAGGACATCGAAAAGTGTGCAGTTCGGGCCGGAAAGCGGCTTGCCGAGCACGAACGCGAGCTCCACCTCGATGCGCACGTTGGAGAACGTGTCGTGGGGGATGACCGAGCCGTTCTCGTAGACCATGTCGTCGAAAATGATGCCGTAGTCCGGTTCGGTGATGCCGGTGGCCACCTGCATGACCTTGGAGGTCAGACCGATCTTGCGGCCGACGAGTCGTCGGCCTGACGCCAGGCCGCGTTCCTTCCACACATTCTGGACAGCGTAGGAATCCTCGACCGTCATCTCCGGGTACCGGGCGGTGAGGCGCGGAATAGTCGTACGCGACTGTTCTGCCTCATAGAGTTCGTTGGCGATACCGTCGATGACGGATTTCTCGAGCATGCGCTGGGCCTTTCGGGTCAGGATCCCGCCGGGGCTGAGTTCCCGTGAGATCGCCGATGATCGTATACGAACCATATCGGACGCGTCCGAAGGGCGCTAACCGGGATGGACGGAACGGAACCGCACGTGAGTCAGGGCCGAACTGGTGCGCCTAGGCTGCGGCACGCAGCCGCTGAGAGATCTTGTTCGACGCCCGGTGAAGATCATCGAGTGCTTGTGCCAACTGGGTCTTCGAAATCCGTTCCTCGAGCGAGACGATGCTGAGTGCCGCGACCACGCTGTCGTCGGCGCCGAATATCGGCACGGCAATGCCGAGAGCGGCGGGGTCGACTTCGGCGAATGAAACCGCTTGTGCTTCCTCGCGGATCGTCGCGAGTCGTTGGAGTATCTCGGGGGCGCCGGTGAGCGTATTCTTCGTGAACTTGTGAAGCGGCCGGTCGAGCAGGCGCTCGACCTCCGTCTGCGGCAGCCAGGCGAGGAGCACGAGCGCGGATGCTCCGGCGTTGACCGGGAGCTCGAGACCCGGTTCGTAGGACAACCGGACGAACTGCCCGTGCCACTCCTCGCGTTCGAGGCAGACGACCGATCGTCCGATGAGCGAGGTGAGCACGACGGTCTGACGGTGCGTGGAGGCCAGCGACCGCATCTCAGGAACCGCGAGTTCGGAGAGGCCGTAGCCGACGCGGGCCAGCCGAGCCAGGTCGAGCACGCGCATGCCCAGTCGAAACGATCCGTCGGGTGCCGATTCGAGGTACTGCTGGCGGATAAGCGACTGCAGGTACCGGTAGGCGGATGAGCGGGAAACGCCGAGTTCCTCGATCAGATCCCGGACAGAGACGCTGAGCCGGTCGTCACTGAACAGCGCGAGAATTTCCAGCGTGCGGTCGGCGGTGGTATTTCGTCCCGAGCGCACTTTCGCCGCGAGTGTCATGGGTCGACATTACCAAGGCCCGCGAGACTGTCTCACAATGCAGGACTGGTCGCCTTCGTGGCGGGGAACTCCGCCCGTAGGTTTGTCGAGCCAGCCGATGGCTGACCGTCGAGGAGGACACAGATGACACAGGCTCCGTGGGATTTCGATTTCGTCGTTGTGGGCGCCGGGCCTGTTGGCCTGACCGCAGCCGCCCTGCTCAGCGAATCGGGCGCATCGGTGCTCGTCATCGAAAAGAGCGGCTCAACCAGCAACGAGCCGAAGGCTATATCCATCGACGACGAAGCGCTCCGCACCTATTCACAAGCCGGGCTCGCGCAGAAGATTCTCTCGCTCGTTGTGCCGGGCACGGGCACCGCCTATTACGGCGCGGATGGAAACATGCTTTTCTCTGCCGGTGCAGAGGTTCCCTACCGCCTCGGCTTCCCGTTCAAGAACCCCTTCGCTCAGCCTGAACTCGAACTGCTCCTCGTCGAGGAGCTCCGGAAACGCCCTCATGTCACGCTGACATTCGGTGCGTGCCTCAGCGGACTCGAATCGTCGGAGCGCGACATCCGGGCCAGCTACACCTCGGCACGCGGAACGGAGACGGTCCACGCCCGGTTTCTGCTCGGTGCCGACGGTGGCCGGTCCACGGTGCGCTCGTTGCTCGGGATCACCATGAGCGGACGCGCCCACGATGAGGACTGGCTCGTCGTCGACACGCTGCGGGATGCCCACGTTGAGCGGTTCGGGATGCACCACGGGAACCCCGGCAGGCCGCACGTGATCGTCCCCGGGTTGAACGGACGGTGCCGGTATGAGTTCCGTCTATTCGAGGGCGAAGGGAAGGCCGGCGAATTGCCGGATTTCTCGTTGCTGCAAAAGGTCCTTGCCCCCTACCGGAATCTCGACCCGGCAGACATCGACCGTGCGGTCATCTACCGGTTCAACGGGCTCATCGCCGACGACTGGCAGGTCGGTTCCTCCTTTCTTCTGGGCGATGCCGCCCACATGATGCCTCCCTTTGCGGGGCAGGGCCTGAACTCGGGGATTCGTGACGCCGCGAATCTCTGCTGGAAACTGATCGCTGTCGCCGGAGGCCGCGCACCAGCCCAGATACTGGCCAGCTATCAGGCTGAACGGTTCACGCACGCACGTGCCACGATTCGCCTGTCCGAACGCCTCGGCCGAGTCGTCATGACGACATCGCCACGGCTCGCGGCGTTCCGCGATCGAACAGTCGCGCAAGCCATCACCACGAAAGCCGGGCGCGACTTCTTCCAGCACATGCGCTACCGGCCCAGTCCGCGGTTCACCTGCGGGCTGTTGGCGCCGACGCCTGGTGCGCCCATCGGCCTGCCCATCGGGCAACCCCGATGCTTCGATACGTCGAACTCCGCGGTGTCACTGCTCGACGACCAGACCGGCTCTGGTTGGGCTCTCTTCCGGATCGAAGAGTTCGAGCGGCCGTGGCCCCGTGTCCTCGTCGATTTCGCGGGAACGAACGGCATCCGCACGTTCGACGTCCCCCTCACAGAAATCTTCCCCCGCACCAGCTCGGCCGACAGCGCACTCATTGATGTCGATGGTCGCCTCACGGCGGAGTTCGAGCCCTACCGGGGGCGCTACGTGCTCGTCCGCCCCGACCATGTCGTGGCTGCTGCGTGGCTGCCGGACGAGCTGAATATCGCCCTCTTCGCCATCCGGAAGTGGTGGCTGCCCGTATCCGAGCTCGCCCGGGAACGATAAGAACTATCGAGTATCTGACGACGATCTATCTCAGGGCTCATCGAGCTGAAACAGGAAAGGAAACCACATGGAACGTCCCACACGCATCGTGCTCCAGGAGAGCGATTCAGCAGGAACGCTTCGCAAGACCGCGGTATCGCACATCGGGTTTCGGGTACCCGATGTTACGGCTGCAGCAGCCTTTTACAACCGGGTCCTCGGGCTCAAAAAGCATGCCGATCTGCCTGATGGCGGGGTTCGTCTCGGATGGGGCAGCGGTCATCACGTGATGGAGCTGCTGCCGGGCGCCAAAGGGCTGGCACACTACGGCTTCGAGGTGCGGGACGAGGCCGGGATCGCGGGCATCCGTGAGCGACTCGAAGCCGCAGGACGAGATGCCGAAAACCTCGATGACGCCTACATGGATGCAGCTGTCGGCACACCGGAGGGGCTTCTCACCCATGACCCGGATGGCACGCCGGTCCATTTCCATACACCGGTCCAGCGTGACGGCGAGAACGCTGCTGACACGGGACGCCGCCCGATCAAATTCCAGCACACAACGCTGGGCACAACAGACGTGCAGCGCATGGTCGACTTCTTCTCGAGCACGATCGGTTTCCGCATCAGTGACCAGCTGAGCGATGGACGGTTCTGCTGGTTGCGCAGCGACAAGGATCACCACACGCTCGCAATCGTCGATGTGGGTTCCGCCGGGGATATCGATCACTACTCCTACGACCTCGCTGAGTGGGAAGACTTCAAGTCCTGGTGCGATCGCCTCACCGAACTGGACGTCGATGTCACCTGGGGGCCAGGGCGTCATGGCCCCGGGAACAACCTCTTCGTTTTCTTCGACGACCCGGCCGGTAACCATATCGAGCTCTCCGCAGAGATGGAGAAGTTCTACGACGAGACCGTGACGTACCAGGCGCGCCGGTGGACTCCGGCTCCCAACAGTGTGAATCTTTGGGGTGGGCAGCTGGCGTCCTGGCGCAAGACAAGTGAGAGCAAGTAGAGAAGGGAACGTCCGTCGCGAAGGGATCTCCTGAATCTGGGGTCCTCCGAGGGTGAAAGGGCGGATGCCGCAGCGAACGGCGCGCAGAGAGCATTCCGGTAAACATATTGCATTATCTGCTCAGGAATGTAATATAAATGTAGAGGTCCGACGCGGTACTTCTTCACGCTTGGTGGAATAAAGGGAGAGTGCAATGGGCGCACGACGAGGGTACGAGTACCTGGCGGGCCTCGATGACGGACGCGAAGTCTGGTACGGGGCAGAGCGCGTCAACGTCGCTGCAGATCCGACATTAGCCGGTTCCGTCGCCGGGATGGCCGCATACTTCGATTACCAGTGGGAGCACCAGGACGACTGCTTGTTCCCGAGCCCCGAGACGGGCGACCTGATCAGCGCCGCGCACATCCGGCCGAGAAACGATGAAGACATTGCGCGCCGTCACCGTGCCTTCGATCGTTTCGCCCGGTACTCGATGGGCATGCTTGGCCGCACCCCCGACTACGTGAACGTGGTCCTCGCCGGTCATGTGTCGCGTACGGACATCTGGAAGAAGGCGTCAGACCCGGTCTATTACGAGCGCATCTCGAACTACCAGAAGTACGTCGCCGAGAACGACCTCGCGCTGACGCACACGATCGTTCACGCCAACATCGACAAGTCGATCGGTGAACTCGACGGAGCGAACGCCGAGCTGACCCTCCAGATCGTTGACCGCACGGACGAAGGCGTCATCGTGCGTGGAGCAAAGTTGCTCGCAACCCTGGGGCCGATCGCAGACGAGTGCTACGTCTATCCGGCAACCCCCATCCGCCCTGGCTACGAGAAATATGCGATCTCGTTCGCTATTCCGATGAACACACCCGGGGTCGTTGTTGTCTGCCGCGATCACTACGGCGTGGATCAGTCGGTGGAAGACCGCCCCTTCTCGTCTCGATTCGATGAGCAGGACGGCGTCGTCATCTTCGAAGATGTGCTCATTCCGCACGACCGCGTCTTCATCGACGGCGAACTCGATCTCTACAACTCGGTGAACCAGGGAACTGCGACGGGGTGCACGCAGCAGCAGACCGCCATCCGCGCAGCCGTCAAACTCGAGTTTGCCTACGACCTCCTTGCCGAGATCGCACGGACGACCGGCTCCGAGTCACGTCCCGACATCGCCACCATGCTTGGTGAAGTTCACGGCTACCTCACGATGACGCGCGCCATCATTCATTCCGCAGAGACGCGTGCTCTGGATTGGGGCGGGGGAGCGTACTTCCTCCACGATGACATCGGTGTTCTTCGCACGATCATGTCCGAGTGGATGGTGAGGGTCAATGACATCATCAAGACCATCGGCTCACACAACCTCCTCGCGACTCCGACGCAGGCTGCGTTCGATGAGCCGCGACTCGGCCCGTTGCTGGAGAAGTACCTGCCTGGAGCGAATGATGTCTCGGCGCGAGAGCGCGCCCGGATCTTCCGCACGGCATGGGACTTCGCCGGTTCTGCGCTCGGGTCTCGCATTGAACTCTATGAGCGTTTTTACCTCGGCAGCATCGGACGCGCGCGGATCCTCGAGCACCAGAAGGCGCAGCGCAATGGCGACTCCGGTTCGGTACGTGCCTTCCTCGAAGCAGCACGCGTGGACGTGGACGAGTTCTCGGGTGCATCGCGTGACTGAGAACCTGTCGATCACTCTTACAGACCACCTGGCGGCAGCGACTTTAGAGTCGCTGCCGCCGGTGGCGGTTTACCGGGCGAAGACGCGGCTCCTCGATGCGGTCGGTGTGATAGCGGCTGGCGTCCGGGCTCAGGGTAGCCAGGAAG
>NZ_JBKJWH010000056.1:0-21993 GCF_046716805.1 Mycetocola sp.
ACGGTGAGGGCGGTGAGCAGCGCGTCGTGATCACGGCCACCGGCCAGACGAGGAAGATCGCGAACGGCATCACAGCACGCGTCGTCCGGGACACGGTCACCGAGGGCGGCGAGATTGTCGAGGACACCTTCGACTGGTATGCGCAGGATGCCGTCGGCAACATCTGGTATCTCGGCGAGGACACTGCCGAGTTCGAAAACGGTGAGGTGGTGTCGACCGGGGGATCCTTCGAGGCCGGGGTCGACGGGGCCCTGCCGGGGATCGCCATGCCCGCTGATCCGCGGCCCGGCCTGGCATACCGGCAGGAGTACCTCAAGGGCGAAGCGGAGGACAACGGTGAAGTCCTCAGTGTTCGCGAACAGGTGGACGTGCCGCACGGCCATGCGGAAAATGTGCTTCTGACGAAGGACACCATCACAATCGAACCCGACGTCCTTGAATACAAGCTCTATGCGCCGGGCGTTGGGCCTGTCCTGGTCCTCGGGGTGTCAGGCGGGTCGGCGAGGGAGGAACTGATCTCGGTCGAGCAGGTGCCGGATGGGACGGGCACGGGGCCCCTGGGGCACCCCAACGGGTGAGCGAGAATCCGAGCTCGGACGACTCTGGACTTTTCAGTTAGTTGCTACTAACCTCGACATCAGTTAGTACCGCCTAACCGAGTCGCCCAGGCGATGTCGGTGGACAAAGGACTGTCAATGCAGACACTGATCTCGTCGGTTTCGTCGTCGAGCGAGACATTTGCGCTCAACGCCCACGGGCAGCGCGCGCTCGTCGCAGACCTGCGGGAGCGACTCGCCGTCGCCGCCCGCGGAGGTTCACAGGCTTCCCGCGAGCGGCACGCAGCCCGCGGCAAACTGCTGCCGAGGGAGCGCATCGACGAGCTCCTTGACGAGGGGAGCCCGTTTCTCGAGATCGCGCCGCTCGCCGCGACCGGCCTCTACGACGACGCCAGCCCGGGTGCCGGGGTGATCGCCGGGATCGGCCTCGTCCACAATCGCCACGTGCTCGTCATTTCCAACGACGCGACGGTCAAGGGCGGAACGTACTACCCGCTCACCGTAAAGAAGCACCTCCGGGCGCAGGAGATCGCCCTCGAGAACCGGCTCCCGTGCATCTACCTCGTCGACTCGGGCGGCGCGTTCCTGCCGATGCAGGACGACGTGTTCCCCGACCGCGACCATTTCGGTCGGATCTTCTACAACCAGGCCCAACTGTCGGCGCGCAGGATCCCGCAGATCTCAGCCGTGATGGGGTCCTGCACCGCAGGGGGCGCCTACGTGCCCGCCATGAGTGACGAGACGGTCATCGTGCGTAACCAGGGCACGATCTTCCTCGGCGGGCCGCCTCTGGTCAAAGCCGCAATCGGTGAGATCGTCACCGCCGAGGAGCTCGGCGGCGGGGAACTGCACGCGAGTGTGTCCGGAGTCGTCGACCACCTCGCCGAAGACGACGCGCATGCTCTCGCTCTCGTCCGTGACATCGTCGCGACGCTGCCGCCGGCATCCGCCCCCGACTGGTCGATCATCGAGAGCCGTGAGCCGGTCGCTCCGATCGACGAACTCTACGGTGCCGTTCCGGTCGACGTGCAGGCGCCGTACGACGTGCACGAGGTGATTGCCCGGCTCGTCGACGCGAGCGAGTTCCACGAATTCAAGAAGGAATACGGAACCACCCTCGTCACCGGTTTCGCCCGACTCCACGGCCACTCCGTCGGTATCGTCGCCAACAACGGCGTCCTCTTCTCCGAATCCGCGCAGAAAGGCGCTCACTTCATCGAGCTGTGCGACCAGCGCGGCATCCCGCTGATTTTCCTGCAGAACATCTCCGGCTTCATGGTCGGCCGCGACTACGAAGCCGGCGGCATCGCCAAGCATGGCGCGAAAATGGTGACCGCCGTCGCAACCACCCGCGTGCCGAAGCTCACCGTCGTCATCGGCGGCTCCTTCGGAGCGGGCAATTATTCGATGTGCGGCCGCGCCTACTCACCCCGGTTCCTCTGGATGTGGCCTGCCAGCCGCATCTCGGTGATGGGCGGCCCCCAGGCGGCCGGCGTGCTCGCGACCGTCAAGCGTGACCAGCACGAGCGTGCGGGAACCGAGTGGAGTCAGGACGACGAAGAAGCGTTCAAAGCGCCGATCCGCGACCAGTTCGAATCGCAGGGCAGCCCCTACTACTCAACCGCCCGGCTCTGGGACGACGGGGTCATCGACCCGGCCGACACCCGCACGCTCCTCGGCCTCGCCCTCGACGTGTGCGCGAACGCCCCGCTCCCCGAACCGGCTTTCGGCCTGTTCCGGATGTGACCCGATGACCGACACCTCGAAGCCGCCGTTCCGCACCGTCCTCGTCGCCAACCGCGGTGAAATCGCCTGCCGCGTCCTCCGCACCCTCCGAACCCTCGGCATCCGCTCGGTCGCCGTCTACAGCGACGCCGACCGCGATGCGAAGCACGTGACGGATGCCGACACCGCCGTGCGCATCGGACCTGCACCTGCCGCACAGAGCTACCTCGACATCCCGGCGGTGATCGGCGCCGCGGTGGCAAGTGGTGCGGACGCGATCCACCCGGGCTACGGCTTCCTGTCCGAGAACGCCGCCTTCGCGAGAGCCTGCGCCGACGCCGGCATCGTGTTCATCGGGCCCGGTGTCGACGCCCTCGAGGTGATGGGCGACAAGATCCGCTCGAAGAACCACGTCGCGGCGAGCGGGGTGCCGGTCATCCCCGGTCATTCCCGGCCGGGCCTCAGCAACGCGGAACTGGCCGAGGCGGCAGCGAAGGTCGGCTACCCGCTCCTGATCAAACCGTCCGCTGGAGGGGGAGGCAAGGGCATGCACGCCGTCGCGGATCCGGCGGAGCTCGACGCAGCGCTTGTCACCGCCCGCCGGGTGGCTGCGGCAGCGTTCGGCGATGACACCCTCTTCCTCGAACGGCTTGTGCTCCGCCCACGGCACATCGAGGTGCAACTGCTCGCCGACAGCCAGGGCACCGTCATCCACCTGGGGGAGCGCGAGTGTTCCCTGCAGCGCCGCCACCAGAAAGTCATCGAGGAGGCGCCGTCGCCGCTCCTCGACGCCGACACCCGGTCGCGGATCGGGGAGGCGGCGTGCCGGGTAGCTGAGAGCGTCGGTTACGTCGGAGCCGGCACCGTCGAATTCCTCGTGTCGGCGGAACGGCCGGACGAATTCTTTTTCATGGAGATGAACACCCGGCTCCAGGTCGAACATCCGGTGACCGAGGAGGTGACCGGATTCGACCTCGTCGCGGAACAGATCCGTATCGCCGCCGGCGAACCGCTTCGGGTCAGTCAGGCCGACATCACCATGACCGGGCACGCGATCGAAGCCCGACTCTACGCGGAAGACCCCGAGCGGGGATTCCTCCCAGCCACAGGCACCGTACTCGAACTGCGCGAAGCGACCGGCGATGGCATCCGTGTCGACAGCTCCCTCCGGCGAGGGCTCGTCGTCGGCAGCGACTACGACCCCATGCTGGCCAAGGTCATCGCATACGGCTCCGACCGGGCTGAAGCGCTCTCCCGACTGGACCGGGCGCTCGCCGACACCACCATCCTCGGCGTGCGGACGAACCTCGAGTACCTGCGCTTGCTCCTCGCCGACGCCGACGTCCGCGCAGGCGATCTCGACACCTCCCTGATCGACCGACGATTGCCCGACCTCCGGTTCCAGCGACCCGCCGATGAACACTTCGCCGCGGCGGCGCTCGTGCTCCACGCCGAACGGGAGAGCGCATCGACCGGCTCACCGTGGTCCCGCCCGAGCGGTTGGCGCCTGGGCGAACCCCGACCGACGTCGTATGCGTTCGTCCTCGGCGACGACACGACGACCGTTGCCGTCCTCGGCGGGGAGCGGGCAGCATCCGTACGAATTGGCGACGGCGACGAAATTCACGCCACGCTCCGGCAGATCTGCGGCATCGACCATGCCCTGACCTGGGGGAACGGCACCCGGATGCTTCGCCTCACCCACACCGGAACCTCGGTCTGGGTCGCTGACGACGGTTTCAGCGTCGAATTGCGCATCCTCACCCGGGAGCAACGGCTGGCCGCCCGTCTGGCACTCATTTCACGTAAGGATTCACCGTCGAGCCCCGAGGTGAGGTCCCCGATGCCCGGGACGGTCATCAGCGTTGAGGCGGCCACCGGCGACAGTGTCGAGGCAGGCGACACGCTCGTCGTCGTCGAGGCGATGAAGATGGAGCACAGACTCGTCGCCTCCGTGCCTGGGGAGGTCACCGTGCATGTGACCCCCGGTGACCTCGTCAAACTCGACCAGCTCGTCGCCACCCTCGTTCCCACAGACCAGCCAGAAAACTCGACTGTCGAAGGAGACACCGAATGAACACCGAACTCAGCGAAGCTCACCGGAAGATCGTCGACGAGGTCCGGGACTTCGCCACGACCGTCGTCGCCCCTGCGGCGTACTCCTACGACACCGAACGTCGGCTGCCGATGGAGATCATCGCCCAGATGGGCGAGATGGGACTGTTCGGGCTTCCGTTCCCCGTCGGGTACGGCGGACAGGGACAGGACTACTTCGCGCTCTGCCTCGCCGTCGAGGAACTCGGCCGGGTCGACCAGTCCATCGGCGTCACCCTCGAAGCCGGCGTGGGTCTCGGCGCCATGCCGGTGTACCGCTTCGGCACCGACGCCCAGCGTGAGCAGTTTTTGCCGATGCTCGCGACGGGGAAGGCGCTCGCCGGGTTCGGCCTGACCGAAGCCGAGGCCGGGTCGGATGCTTCAGCCACGAAGACCCACGCGCACCTGGAGGGCGGGGAGTGGGTCATCAACGGCACCAAACAGTTCATCACCAACTCAGGCACCCCGATCACCCGCCTCGTCACCATCACCGCAGTGACCGGGGAGAGCGACCGCCCGGATGGAACCGTCAAGAAGGAACTGTCGACGATCCTGGTTCCGACTCCGATCGACGGGTTCACGGTTGAACCGGCCTACGACAAGGTCGGCTGGCACACGTCGGACACCCACCCGCTCACCCTTGAGGACGTCCGCGTTCCTGAGGCGAACCTGCTGGGGGACCGGGGCAGGGGTTACGCCAACTTCCTCGAAGTTCTCGACGAAGGACGCATCGCGTTCGCGGCGCTGTGCACGGGAGCCGCACAGGGCTGTGTCGACGAGGCGGTCCGGTACGCGTCGACCCGCAACGTCTTCGGCAAGAACATCGGTTCACACCAATACGTGGCGTTCAAGATCGCCCGGATGGAGGCCCGAGCGACCGCTGCCCGGATGGCCTACTACCATGCGGCATCCCTGCTCCTCGCTGGCAAGCCGTTCAAGAAGGAGGCGTCGATCGCCAAGCTCGTCGGCAGTGAGGCCGCCATGGACAATGCTCGGGATGCGACCCAGATCTGGGGCGGTTACGGCTACCTCAACGAGAACACTGTGGCGCGTCACTACCGCGACTCGAAGATCCTTGAGATCGGCGAGGGAACCAGCGAAGTTCAGCTGATGATCATCGCTCGGGAGCTGGGCTTCGAGGCCTAGGCTGTGGCGAAGCAAGGCCAGGAGAGAGAAGGGGAGCCGATGGCGGACGAACGGCGTGCGATCGAACAGCGGGGGCTGTACTTCGAGGAGTTCGATCGTGAGGTCCGGTACCTGCACCGCCCGGGTCGCACGGTCACCGAAGCCGACAACGTGCTGTTCACCACCATGACGATGAACACCCAGTCGCTTCACCTCGATGCCGCGTGGAGCGCTGAGCAGCCGTTCGGGCAACGGCTCGTGAACTCGATGTTCACCCTCGCTACCGTCGTCGGCGCCTCCGTCACGCAGCTCACCCAGGGCACGATCGTGGCGAACCTCGGCTTCGAGTCGGTGCGCTTCCCAGCACCGTTGTTCCACGGCGACACCCTTTACTCGGAGACCGTCGTCCTGGGCAGTCGGCTCTCCGCATCCCGGCCCGGTCAGGGCATCATCACCCTCGAGCACACCGGTCGCAACCAGCACGGTGACGTCGTCGTGGTCGCTGTCCGCAACACGCTCGTCTGGTGCAGGGACGCCGCGCCGTGACCGATTTCGACCTGGGTCCTGCCCTGCTCTTCTGCCCCGCCGATCGCCCGGACCGTTTCGAGAAGGCGGCGGCGCGGGCGGATGCCGTCATCCTCGACCTCGAGGACGCCGTCTCGCCGGCGGACAAGCCGGCCGCCCGGCGCGCCCTCGCTGAGCATCCGCTCGACCCGGCAACGACGATCGTGCGCCTCAATCCGGCAGGAACCGACGACTTCGCTGCCGACCTGGCCGCCCTCGCGTCGACCGACTATCGCTCGGTGATGCTCGCCAAGGCGGAGTCCGCGGCCGAGGTCGACCGGATCGGCGACCGGTTCCGCGTGATCGCGCTCTGCGAGACCGCCAGAGGCGTGCTGGCAGCGCCCGACATCGCGGCGCACCCGGCGGTCGCCGCCCTGATGTGGGGCGCGGAGGACCTCGTCGCCTCACTCGGCGGAACGGCGAGCCGAGATGCGGACGGCCGGTATCGCCCGCTCGCCCTCCACGCCCGGTCGAGCGTGCTTCTCGCCGCCGGCGCGAACGGTCGGGCGGCCATCGATTCGGTGTACCTGGACATCGCCGATCTCGACGGGCTGGCTGCCGAGGTGCACGACGCGGCGGCCTCCGGGTTCGCCGCGACAGCATGTATCCACCCAGGGCAGGTGGCCACCATCCGGTCCGGATACGCTCCGAACGAAATCGAAATCGCTGCCGCAGAGGCGGTCCTCGCGGCCGCCGAAAACGCCGGTGGGGTGTTCCGTTTCGAGGGCAAAATGGTCGACGAACCGGTGCTCAGACACGCCCGATCCGTGCTCCGCAGAAGCGGCCTCGCCCGGCCGTGAAACGCTGATACCAAATCGTTACGAAGTATTTGGCGCGCTGGCGCCGATGCGGTTCAACGGTGTCGGTGGACTGGCATATTCTGGCCACAGGTGCGGGGGCACAACGACCCTCACATCCCGCGAGATTACGGGCGAAGAAGGTGAATCGGATGGCCAGGATGGTGCCTCGCATCTTCGCATCCGAGGCGTCGAATACCGGAGCATCCGATGTCCGCCAGACACAGCCCGATTCGTCGCGTCACCCCTCGTCACCGATCCCGGTCATGGGCGATGGAGCAGGTCTCGGCGCCGCCATCCGTCGCCCGCTGGGCGAGACCGAGCTGAGCGTGTTCCCGCTCGCTCTCGGCACGAGTGTTTTCGGTTGGACCGCGCAGGTTGACGCGAGTGCCGCGATCCTCAACCGCTACTTCGACTTCGGCGGCAATTTCGTCGACACTGCCGACAGTTACTCGGCCGGGCGAAGCGAGCACATCATCGGCCAGTGGATGGCGCGCCGACGCAACCGAGACGACATGGTCGTCGCCACGAAAGTCGGAAACCACCCGGACAACCCGGGCCTCGGCCCTGTCGCCATGGTCCGTGCCGTCGAGGCCAGCCTTGAACGGCTGCAGACCGACCACATCGACCTGCTCTACTTCCACCTCGACGATCGTACGGTTCCGCTCGAAGACAGCCTCGGCACGGCACAGTGGCTGATCGAGTCAGGCAAGGTGCGCTACCTCGGTGCCTCGAACTTCTCGGCGGAACGACTCGTCGAAGCACGAATCCTCAGTGCGGCAGGTTACCCGCGCCTCGAGGCGCTCGAAACGCACTACAGCCTGTTGCACCGCCAGCCGTTCGAGGGTGACCTCGGGCTGGTCAGCCGCGGCCAGCGGCTCGGGGTGATGCCATACTTCGCGCTCGAGAACGGTTTCCTGACCGGCAAGTACCGGTCCCGTGCAGACCTGGATGGTTCTGCTCGGGGCGCCCGTGTCGCGCGTCATCTCAACCGCAACGGCTTGCGCGTGCTCCACGCCCTGGACAGCGTTGCCGCGGAGCAGGATGCCCCTGTCGCATCGATCGCCCTCGCCTGGTTGCTCGCCAAGCCCGGGGTGGTGGCTCCGGTTGCCAGCGCATCGAGGGCGGAGCAGGTTGACGCGCTCGTGCGCTCGACCGCTATCCGGCTCACCCGCGGCCAGCTGCTTGAGCTTGAACGCGCCGCTCGGGTCTGACGCCGCACACGTTTCTGGAGGGGCGTGCGACACCACGCGCCTGCTGCCGTAGGGTGGAAGGGATGAACGGCGCCGTTGACCTTCCGCTCGATGTTGCCGAGCTGTCCTTCGTCGCATCCGGCGACGCACTCGTCCGCCGCAGCGTGCTGCCGAGCGGTGTTCGGATCCTGAGCGAACACGTTCCTGGCAGCCGCAGCGCAACCCTCGGTTACTGGGTCGCTGTCGGGTCGCGGGACGAACTCGGCGCAGCAGCCGCCACCCCGACACGCCCGGCGCGGAAATCCGGCTACGGTTCCACCCACTTCCTCGAACATCTGCTGTTCAAGGGCACGCCGACCCGCACCGCTCTGGACATCGCCATCGCGTTCGACTCCGTCGGCGGCGAACACAACGCGCTCACCGCGAAGGAACACACCTGCTACTACGCACGGGTGCGCGACCACGACCTCGCCATGGCCGTCGACGTCATCGCCGACATGCTCACCAGCAGCCTGCTGGACCCGGTGGAGTTCGAGAACGAACGGGGCGTGATCCTCGAGGAGCTCGCCATGGCCGAGGACGACCCCGCCGACGTCGCCAGCCAGAAACTGTTCGAAGCGGTCCTCGGTGATCATGTCCTCGGCCGTCCGATCGGCGGCACACCGGATGCCATCCGCCAGGTGTCCCGGGACGCCGTCCACGCCCACTACCGCGAGAACTACCGCCCGCAGGACCTTGTGATCACAGCGGCGGGAGCGGTTGACCACGACGCCCTCGTCGCCGACGTCACCACCGCCCTGACCGCGGCGGGCTGGGACCTCTCGGCGACGGCTCGCCCGGTCGAACGCCGACACCAGAGCGAGTCGCCTGTGACGCGGGGCTCGGCCCTGTCGGTCGAAACGCGCCCGATCGAACAGGTGCACCTGCTGATCGGGTTCCCTGGCCTCTCCGCCGCCGACGACCGGCGACTGATTCTGGGAGTTCTCAACTCCATCCTCGGCGGCGGGATGTCTTCGCGGCTCTTCCAGGAGATCCGTGAGAAGCGCGGGCTTGCCTACTCCGTCTACTCGTTCGCCGCGTCGTACTCGGACGCCGGGGTGTTCGGCCTCTACGGCGCCTGTTCACCGTCGAAAGCACGCCAGGTCGCCGATCTCATGCTCGACGAACTGCGTCGCCTCGCGTCAGAAGGCGTCACTCCCGAAGAACTGGTCCGTGCAAACGGCCAGCTGTCCGGCGCATCCGCGCTCGCACTCGAGGACTCGGACACACGCATGTCCAGACTCGGCCGCGCCGAAATCACCCTCGGTGAATTCCTAGACCTTGACGAGAGCCTTCGAAGGCTGGCCCTCGTCACCGCTGACGAGGTGCAGGCGCTTGCCGCCGACCTCGTCTCCCGACCTCTTTCCCTCGCCGTAGTCGGAGCCGTCGATGAAGACGTGTTCGCCGGGTTCGGGAAGGACCACCAGGAGTAACACTCGTGTCCCAGTACATTTACCTCGTTCGCCATGGCGAACAGCAGGATGCCCAGCACGGGCTCGGCGACGGCCCGCTCTCCGCTCGGGGTCGCAGGCAGGCGCACCTGCTCGCCGAACGCATCGGTGGTCTCCCGATGACGGCGGCGCACCACTCCCCGTTGCAGCGCGCGTCCGAGACCGCGCTCATCGTCGGCGAGCGGATGCCGTCGATCGTGTCCGATCCGTCTGCGCTGTTGATGGACTGCGTTCCGACTGGACGGATGGCCGAGATGCCGTCCGCCTACCTGCCCTTCTTCGGGTCGGTCACAGACGCGGAGATCGAGGCCGGCGCGGCCCAGATGGCGGATGCCGTCGCCGAGTTCCTTGCACCGCGCAAGGGTGACCGGCACGATCTGCTCATCACCCACAACTTCGTCATCGCGTGGTTCATCCGCGAAGTGCTCGGCGCGCCGGATTGGCGCTGGATGACGCTCGACCAGGCCCATTGCGGGCTGACGGTGATCCAGCGGAAGCCCGGCCGGCCGTGGACGCTCCTCAGCCACAACGACCTCGCGCACCTGCCGATGGAGCTGCGCACCGGGTTACCGGACGCGCCCCTGATCTGAGCCGGCGGCATCCGCCGTTCCGGCGGAGCCGGTTGCCTCAGCCGGCGAACAGCTTGCGGTACCAGTTCGTGGCGTTCGGGTTGTCGTTGTACGGCTCGACGCTCTCGTAACCCATCGACTGGTACAGCCCACCAGCGGCGGTGAGGGTCGCGTTGGTGTCGAGCACCACCTCAGTGGCGCCGAACTCGGCCGCGCGGCGCTCCAGGTCGGCCAGAAGCAGCTTTCCCCAGCCCTTGCCGCGGGTCTCGGGGCGCAGAAAGAGGTGCTTGACCTCATACCGGGTGGGCGCAAGCCTGCGGATCCCGCCGCAGCCGACGGCACGATCCCCATCACGGACGACGACGAAGACACCGGCCGGCGGTTCGAACTGCTCGGGAGCGGGGAAACTGACGGCGTAGGTTCCGCCGATGAATGTCAGCTCCCGGCTGTGGAAATACTCCGACAGCAGTTCGTGGGCGGTGGCGTCGGTGACTGGCGTTGGCAGGAAGTCGGGCACCGGTTCAGCCTAATCCGGCGCCGACGGGTCGACCGGCAGCGGCCTGTAGATTGGGAACATGGTTACGAGCGTGGCAGTGGTGGGTGCGAACGGCACGATGGGGCGATTGTTCACCCGGCTCATCGAGGAGACACCCGGATTCGAGGTGTCAGCCAGGCTCGGTTCGTCGAGTTCTCTGAGCGAGATGGACGGCGCTGAGATCGTCGTCGACGTCACCGCTCCCGCCGTTTCGCCCAGGATCGTCGCGCATGCGCTTCGCTCGGGCGCGAACGTTCTCGTCGGAACATCGGGCTGGTCCCGCGACCGGATCGCCACGCTGCGTACCCAGATCGCCGACACCGACAGCGGCGTGGTCATCATCCCCAACTTTTCGCTCGGGTCCGTGCTCGGCACGACCCTGGCCACGATCGCCGGCCGGTTCTTCGACTCGATCGAAATCGTGGAGGCACACCGGGCCGCGAAGATCGACTCGCCGAGCGGCACCGCCGTGCGCACCGCTGAGCTGATCGGGGAAGCCAGGGTCGGTCTCGGACCGGTTCAGGCGCCGCACACCGACCAGCGTGCCCGCGGACAGCAGGTGTCAAGCATCCCGATCCACAGCCTGCGCCTCGCCGGTGTCGTGGCCCGTCAGGAAGTCGTTTTCGGGGGCACAGGGGAGACCCTCTCGATCACCCACAACACGATCGACTCCAGCTCGTACGAGCAGGGCATCCTTCTTGCGCTCGACGCCGCCCGCACCGCCACGGGGCTCACCGTCGGGCTCGAGAATCTCATGGACCTGGGGATCTCCCGCGCATGATCACTCGCATCGGTGTGGTCGTGATGGCCGCGCTTCTCGTGCTGTACCTCGTGCTCGTCGGTGATCGTGCGTTCAAGTTCTTCGCCACCGGTGAGCCGATCGCCGTCGCGATCGGGGTGGCGCTGCTCATCCTCCCGGTCATCGGCGCCTGGGCGCTGATCCGGGAGCTGATGTTCGGTGTGAAGGCGGAGCGTCTTGGGCGCATCCTCGAAGCGGAGGACGCCCTGCCTGCCGACGAGTTGCCGGTGCGCCCGAGCGGTCGGCCCGAGAGGGATGCCGTCGACGCCGTCTTCCCCCGGTACCGTGCCGCAGTCGAGGCCGCGCCGGAGGACTGGCGCGTCTGGTATCGACTCGGCCTCGCCTATGACGGCGCCGGCGACCGCCGGCGTGCGCGGCACGCGATCCGCGAGGCGATCCGGTTCAGCTCCCGATCCTGAGCCAATCTTCCCGCGGTCGACGGTCGACGGTCGGAAAGGGCGTACAGGGACCCAGGGGTCCCAAAGTGCTGTTCATTCACGGGTGGTTTCAGGTTGTTAGCGCAACACCGCTGATCAATTTGTCCAGCATGTCAGAGGGTTTGCGGTAGCCGTGGATTCGTCGGGGCCGGATGTTGAGCAGGCGCTGCGTTTCGGCAAGGTCGGCGTCTGTGATCTCGTTGAAGTTGGTGCCCTTGGGGTAGAAGTCGCGGACCAGCCCGTTGGTGTTCTCGTTGCTGCCGCGCTGCCAGGGCGAGTGTGGGTCGCAGAAGAACACCGGGCATCCGGTCGTTACGGTGAAGCAGGCGTGGTTGGCCATTTCGGTGCCCTGGTCCCAAGTGATGGTCTGTTTCAGCGCTGTCGGGAGGTCAGCGATCATGCAGGCGAGGACGTCGGTGACCGTTGTGCTGTCGCGCATTCCGGGCAACCGGCCGAGCAGGGCGAACCGGGTTTGGCGTTCAACAAGGGTGATGATGCCGGAGTTCCCCGGCCCGACCACGAGATCTCCCTCCCAGTGCCCGGGAACAGCGCGGTCCTCGACCTCGGCGGGACGCTCGGTCAGCCGGGCGCCGTCCAGCCAGGGCCGGCTGCTGCGGGCGGGCAGCTTCGACTGCGGTATCCGTCCGGTGCGTCCCGAGCGCAGCGCCTTCACGACGGTCAGCTCGTGCCGCAGAGCAGTTTTTCCTTGAACGTAAAGCGCTTGATAGATCGTCTCGTGCGACACGTGCATCTCCACCCGGTCCGGGAACGTCAGTTTCAGCTCCCCGGCGACCTGCTGGGGCGAGTACTTATCGTTCAAGCGTGACACGACCGCGGCCCGCAGCTCCGGCTCAGCCAACTTCGCGTCCCGCCGGCGAGGACGCAACGCGAGGGCCTGGTAGTGGGCAAGCTCCGCGTCGTAGCGGTCCTGCCCCCAATGCGGCACCCGGTGGCCGTTGATCTCCCGCGACACCGTCGACTCAGACACTCGAAGTTCCCGAGCGATCGCCCGCACCCCCATCGGCTCAGGCAGGCTCCTGGCTGCTTGGATGAATGATCGGTCTGCCAAGGTCAGGCGGCGATACGACCGTTGCGGATTAGACGGAGGTGCCGCTGTCATCGGCATCACTCGCACGCCTCCGCCGCCCCGCGGTGCATTGAATTTCATGCCAGCAAGCTTGGCCCACCTTTTCACCGTCGACTTGCCGATGCCCAACTCTGGCTCAATGTCTTGAGCTGAAACACCACGCACCAGAAGCCCGTAAACCGCCGACCGCACTTCCCACGGAATCACTTTTCCCACAACACGCCCTCCCTAAGGGTGTTGCGTTAGAAACCTGAAACCGCCACGGCCGGAGTGACCGTTCAGGCCCCCTCACCGGCGCTCCCCGCGGTGGAGAGTCCCCCGTGACCATGTGGGCCCGACTCAGCCAGCGCGACGCCCGCGCCTCAGCGCCGCGTCCACCGCCCTCTCGACCGTCGAGTGGGTGAACGCGTACCCGTCGTCGAGAAGCCGCTTCGGTTGCGGATGCTGATCCACCAGCAACAGGTCGCGGGCAGCGTCCCCGAGGATCAGGTTCAACGCGAAGCCGGGCACCGGCAGGAAGAACGGCCGGTGCATCCGAGCGGCCAGATGGCGCATGAGATCGTTCGCGGTCGCCGCGGTCGGGCCGGTGATGTTGACCGGTCCGGAGAGGGTGCCGTCAAGAATGTGCAGGAGCGCACCGACCTCGTCGGCGAGGCTGACCCACGGCCAGAGCTGATCGCCGCCCGCGAGCGGCCCAGCGACACCGGCGCGGGTGAGCAGCAGCAACGGTTTCAGCACGCCGTCGGTCGCCACGACGATGCCGCTTCGGGCGATCGCGACACGGGTCACGGCGGCCGCGCGCAGCGCCGTCCGTTCCCATTCAGCGGTCACATCGCTGAGGAACCCTGTGCCGCGAGGGCTCTCCTCGGTGAGAATCTCCCCAGGGCGTGACCCGTAGAACCCCGCCGCCGACGCGCTGAGGAACACGTCGGGCGCCTCCCGGGCGGTCGACAGCGCGGCCACGAGTGTGCTCGTCGCGTCGATCCGCGACGAGAGAATCTCCTGTTTGTACCGTGGAGTCCACGGCAGGCGGCCGATGGATGCGCCTGACAGGTTCACGACAGCGGATGCACCGTCGAGAACTCCGGCGTCCATCCGCCGCGACGCCGGGTCCCAGAGCACATCCCCTGAGCTCGGAGCCGTGCGGACGAGACGAACCACCTCGTCACCCCGAGCACGCAGGGCGTCAGCCAGGGCCGTTCCGATCAGGCCGGACGCACCGGCGAGAACGACGCGCTTCACGGCATCCGTTCCAGGTTCGCCGCCGACTTAGGCGAGGCTCGCCTCGATGGTGATCTTCGTGCCGGTGAGAGCCTGCGACACCGGGCAGGTCGCCTTCGCCTCGTTGGCGATGCGCTCGAAGTCCTCTTCGCTGATGCCGGGCACGCTCGCGCTGACGAGCAGGTGGCTGCCGGTGATGCCGGTGCCGGGCTGGAAGGTGACGGCCGCGGTGGTCTGGATGCTCTCCGGCGGGCTGCCCGCCTCGGTGAGCATGTTGGAGAACTGCATGCTGAAGCAGGCAGCGTGCGCAGCGCCGAGCAGTTCCTCCGGGGTGGTGACGGTGTCGGAACCCTCCGTGCGCGCCTTCCAGTTCACCGGAAGCTTGGTCGCGCCCTTCGACGAATCGAGCGAGACCGTGCCCGAGCCCTCGAAAAGTGTCCCATTCCACACGGTTGTTGCTTCGCTGGTCGCAGCCATGGCATCCTCCAAGAGATCGTGGGCGGCAGAGTCGCCGCAACCCCGAGCCTAACCAAAAGCCCACTCGAGGTCACCAGCTCGCGGCGTATCCCCAGCGGATGCCGCGTCCGAGAACGGATGGGGCGGCATCCGCCTCACAGGATGTCGCCGGGTCGCACGCCGATCCTTCCCGGTACCCTTAGGCCATGGCTGCGACGATCCCCACCCCGTACGAGGACCTTCTCCGCGACACGCTCGAGAACGGCACACGCAAAACCGACCGCACCGGGACGGGCACGACCAGCGTTTTCGGCCGGCAGCTCCGGTTCGACCTTTCCGAGGGGTTCCCGCTCGTCACCACGAAACGGGTGCACTTCAAGTCCATCGCCTACGAACTGCTCTGGTTCCTGCGAGGCGAAAGCAACGTCGGCTGGTTGCGCGAGCACGGCGTCACCATCTGGGACGAATGGGCGGATGCCGAGGGCGAGCTTGGCCCGGTCTACGGGGTGCAGTGGCGCTCATGGCCCACACCGGGCGGCGACACCATCGACCAGATCACCGAGGTGATCGACGCGATCAAAGCCACACCGGACTCGCGCCGCCTGATCGTGTCCGCCTGGAACCCGGCCGACATCCCGAACATGGCACTCGCCCCCTGCCACGCTCTGTTCCAGTTCTACGTCGCTGACGGCAAACTGTCCTGCCAGCTCTACCAGCGCAGCGCCGACCTGTTTCTCGGGGTCCCGTTCAACATCGCCAGCTACGCCCTGCTCACCCACCTCGTCGCCGAGCAGACCGGGCTCGAGGTCGGTGACTTCGTGTGGACCGGCGGCGACTGCCACATTTACGACAACCACATCGAGCAGGTCACCGAGCAATTGACCCGCGAGCCGTTCCCGGCGCCGAAGCTGCGGGTCACCGCCCGCCCCGACAGCATTTTCGATTACACCTTCGAGGACCTCGTGGTCGAAGAATACGAACACCACCCAGCCATCAAAGCACCGGTGGCGGTATGACCCTCCCGCGCGTCGGCCTGGTCTGGGCTGAGGCAGCCAACGGAACGATCGGCAACAACGGTGTGCTGCCCTGGCACCTCCCAGAAGACCTCGTGCACTTCAAAGCGGTCACGCTCGGCAGCCCCGTCGTGATGGGACGCAAAACCTGGGAATCCCTCCCCGAACGCTTCCGCCCGCTGCCCGGGCGTCGCAACATCGTCGTCACCCGCCAGCCGGACTGGCAGGCGCCGGGCGCTGAAGTCTGTGATTCCCTCGCAGCCGCACTGCAGCTTGCAGCACAAGGCGTCGGGCCGGACGACGTCGTCTGGGTGATCGGGGGAGCGGAGGTCTTCTCCGCCGTCATCGACATCGCACACCGGCTCGAAGTCACCACTCTCCGTGCCGACATCGAGGGGGATGCCGTCGCACCCGCCATCACGGAACGCTGGCGACTCGTCGCCTCAGACCCTGAGGAAGGCTGGTACACCTCAGCCAGCGGGATCGAGTACCGCTTTCTGCGGTACGAATCCATCTGAACCGCGGTGGACCGATCGCCCCGTGGGGCGGGACGGGCCCGGCAACCGGTACCCTGATACCTGTGTCTAACGTCGCAAATCCTTTCGGTCAGGTCCTCGTAGCCCTCGTCACTCCCTTCACATCAGACGGTGAAGTCGACTGGCCCGGCGTCGAGAAACACATCGACGACGTCATCAACGCCGGCGCGGACGGCATCGTCGTCACCGGGACGACGGGGGAGACGTCCACTCTCACCGACCCGGAGAAACTCCGCCTCGTCGAAATCGGCAAGTCCGTCTCAGCCGGCCGGGCGAAGATCATCACCGGTGGTGGATCGAACGAAACCGCCCACGCCATCGACCTCTACCGCCAGAGCGAGAAGGCCGGCGCCGACGGTGTCATGATCGTCACGCCGTACTACAACAAGCCGACCCAGGCCGGCATCCTGACGCACTTCCGGATGATTGCGGATGCCACGGACCTTCCGGTCATCCTCTACGACATCCCCGGCCGCACCGGCGTCGAGATCAAATACGAGACGATCCTGCGGGCCGCCAAGCACCCGAACATCCTCGCGGTGAAGGACGCCAAGGGCGACTTCTCCGAGGTCAGCCGGGTCCTCAACCAGACCGACCTGCTCTACTTCTCCGGCGACGACGCCAACGCTCTGCCGCACCTCTCCATCGGGGCGGCGGGCCTCATCGGAGTCACAGCCAACATCGCGGCGAAGCCGTACCGGCAGATCGTCGACGCTGTGAATGCCGGCGACCTGGCCGCAGCGACCGCCGCACACAAGCAGCTCGAGCCGCTCGTCCGCGCCGTGATGACGCACGTGCCAGGCACTGTTGCTGCGAAATACATCCTGCACGGGCTCGGCCGTATCGGCAGCCCGCGCGTCCGCCTCCCACTCGTCGGACCCGAGGAATGGGAAGCAGCACAGATCGAAGACGAGATCGACCTCGTCAGGAACATCCCGGGAGTGGACTTCTCCAACTTCCGTCCAGACCGCAACGCGGCAGCGGGCGGTGCACTGCCCAAGGTGCACGGCACCACTCGCTGACGCACACATCCAAGGAGGGCATATGCCCACATCCGTTTACAACCCGCCTGCCCTGAAGCCAGGTACGCTCCGCGTCATCCCGATCGGTGGTCTCGGCGAAGTCGGCCGGAACATGACCAGTTTCGAGATCGACGGCAAGATCCTCATCGTCGACTGTGGTGTTCTGTTTCCTGAAGAGCACCAGCCGGGCGTCGACCTCATCCTGCCCGATTTCACCCCGATCAAGGACCGTCTCGACGACATCGTCGGCGTCGTTCTCACCCACGGGCACGAAGACCACATCGGCGCTGTGCCGTACCTGCTGCGGCTGCGCAACGACATCCCGCTGATCGGTTCGGGGCTCACCCTCGCTCTCGTCGAGGCGAAGCTCAAAGAGCACCGGATCAAGCCGTACAGCCTCACCGTCGCCGAAGGCCAGAAGGAACAGCTCGGCCCGTTCGCGCTCGAGTTCGTCGCCGTCAACCACTCGATTCCGGATGCTCTCGCCGTCGCGATCAAGACGACGGCAGGCACCGTCCTCGCCACCGGTGACTTCAAAATGGACCAGCTGCCGCTCGACGGCCGCCTCACCGACCTCCGTGAGTTCGCGCGCCTCGGCCAGGAAGGCGTCGACCTGTTCCTCGTCGACTCCACCAACGCCGACGTGCCCGGCTTCACGCCGCTCGAGCGGTCCATCGGACCCGTCCTCGACCAGGTCATCGCCCGCGCCCCGCGCCGGGTGATCGTCGCGAGCTTCTCCAGCCACGTCCACCGCGTTCAGCAGGTGCTCGACGCAGCCCACGCGAACGGCAGGCGCGTTGCGCTCCTGGGCCGTTCGATGGTCCGCAACATGACGATCGCGGCGGACCTCGGCTACCTGAAGGTCCCCGAGAATGTTCTCATCGACTACAAGAAGGCGAAGGATGTGCCAGACGACAAGATCGTCTACATGTCCACCGGATCACAGGGTGAGCCGATGGCCGTGCTCAGCCGCATGGCGAACATGGATCACGCCATCGAGGTCGGCGACGGCGACACCGTCATCCTTGCCTCCAGCCAGATCCCGGGCAACGAGAACGCCATCTACCGCGTCATCGACGGCCTCACCAAGCTCGGCGCGAACGTCGTCCACAAGGGAAACGCGAAAGTTCACGTCTCCGGGCACGCCGCTGCCGGCGAACTGCTGTACTGCTACAACATCATCAAGCCGAAGAACGTTCTGCCCGTGCACGGCGAATACCGCCACCTCGTCGCCAACGCGAAACTCGCCATCGACACCGGCGTCCCCGAGGAGAACACCATCCTCGCCGAGGATGGCACCGTCATCGACCTCAAGGACGGGGTGGCGCGTGTCGTCGGCCAGCTCGACATCGGGTTCGTCTACGTCGACGGTTCCAGCGTCGGAGAGATCACCGACGCCGACCTCAAAGACCGTCGGATCCTCGGCGAAGAGGGCTTCATCTCGATCATTGTCGTGGTGGAAGCGCAGACCGGGAAGGTCATCGTCGGCCCGGAGATCCACGCCAAGGGATTCGCCGAGGACGACCGCGTGTTCGACGGCGTCAAGCCGAAGATCGAGCAGGCCCTCGCCGAAGCCGCACGTAACGGCGTTCGCGACCCGCACGTCCTGTCGCAGACCGTGCGCCGCACCGTCGGCCGCTGGGTGAACACGTCGTACCGTCGCCGGCCGATGATCGTGCCGCTCGTCATCGAGGCGTAAAGCGTCGACTTGCCCGGTTTGCCCGGTCCCGGTTTCGCCGGGACTCGGCGGCCGGGCATTTCGCGTTCGAGGCGCCGGTGTAACGTTCCCATATCATCCTTCCGGTTGACGCGTTCGCGCCCCCCGTTTCCCTAGACTGACGAAAATTGGCCGGTCGACGGAGGAAAACACAATGGGCGTGTGGCGCAAATGGATTCTTCCGATTCTTCGTCTGCTGATCTTCACGGCGATCGCGGTCGCACTCGTGAAGATGGCGTTCTTCCCCGACGTCTCGTCGACCGCTCATCCCAGTCAGCCGACCGGGATGATCTCCGACCCGATCACGCAGGTCGAACTCGGATCGATCGCCACCACCGTCGTGATCGACGCATCGGTTTCGGCGGACCCAGCGGTCGACGGAAGGGCGACGCTCGCTGGTGAGGTCTACGAAGTCAGCGTCAAGGAAGGTGCGGTCGTCAAAACCGGTGACACGCTCGCGAGAATCCGCCGTGAGGTCGTGCAGGAACCGGTGACCAAAACGGGTGCCGACGGCAACGTCACGATCACACAGCCCAGGCCGAGCTTCACAACGGCCGTGGTCACCGCGCCGATCGGTGGCACCGTGAGCGACGTCTCCGCGCTGATCGGCCAGATCGTCGCCATCGGGGACGTCGTCGCCAAGGTGGCACCGACGACCTTCAGCGTCTCCGGTCCGATCAAACCGGAAGACCAGTACAAACTCGTCGAACAGCCGCAAGACGCGCAGGTCGAAGCGGTCGGCGGACCGGGCACGTTCACCTGCACCGGACTCACGATCGCCAGCGCGGCCGCTGGGGCGGAGGCACCCGCTGATGGCCCCTCGGCACCCTCAGGTGCCACCGTGCGCTGCGCCGTACCCGCCGACGTGCGGGTCTTCGCCGGGTTGACTGCGAAACTGACGATCGCCGGCGGCAGCGCCGAGAGCATCCTCACCCTGCCGATCACCGCGGTGAAGGGCAACTCGGCGGCCGGAACGGTGTGGGTCGTCGCCAGGGATGGCGCACACGAGGAACGGGCGGTCACGCTCGGCCTGAACGACGGAGCCCGAGTGCAGATCGTCGACGGCGTCGCGGAGGGCGACGAGGTACTTCAGTTCGTCCCGGCCGACGATCCGACGGATCCGGCCGGTGGGGAGAACTGCATCGAACAGCCAGACGGCAGTGTCTTCTGTGACGGGGAAGGATTCGTCGGTTGAGCCTCATCGAACTCACCGGCGTGAGCCGAACCGTTCAGATCCCGGACGCCGACCCGCTCACCATCCTCTCCGGGGTCAACCTCGTCGTCGATGCAGGGGAGCGGCTCAGCGTCGTCGGCCGCTCGGGATCCGGTAAGTCGACCTTGCTCAACATCCTCGGCCTGCTCGACTCTCCGACCGAGGGGGATGTCAGCTTCGAAGGGGAGTCGGTGGCTGCCATGCGGTCGGGGCGCCGCGACCGGATCCGCGGCGCCAATGTCGGGTTCGTCTTCCAGCAATTCAACCTCCTCGACGGCCGAACGGCTCTCGAGAACGTGACGATGCCGCTGCTCTACGCCACCGGATCCGCGTTCTGGCGCCGGGAGCGCATCGCCGCTGACATGCTCGACCGAGTGGGCCTCAGCCATCGCCTGACGGCGCTTCCCGGCAGCCTTTCCGGAGGAGAACAGCAGCGGGTCGCGATCGCGCGCGCCCTCGTGCGCGGACCGAGGCTCATCCTCGCCGACGAGCCCACCGGGGCCCTCGACGTCGAAACGGGTCAGAGCGTGATGACGCTGCTCGACGACATCGTGCGCGAAGAGAACGCCGCTCTCGTCACCATCACGCACGACCCAGCCATCGCGGCACGGAGCGGCAGGCATTTCCGGCTTGACGCCGGGCACCTGGCCCCAGCCGAGGAGGTCGTGGCCTGATGGGCGGGGTTCTCGCGACGCTCGTCGGGGCATTCGCCGAAGCGTGGCAGGAAGTACGCATCCACAAGGGTCGCGTGCTGCTTTCGCTTGTCGGGGTCGCCGTCGCCGTGTGCGCGCTGAGCGGCTCGGTCGCGATGTCGGACATCGCTCAGCAGGGCACTCTGGAGCAGGCCGAACGCTCGAGCGGGCGTGCGGCGACTCTCACCATGCAACCCTCGCCCGGCGAGTCGAGCGCAGCAGGCTGGGACCAGGTCGACCAGACCTGGTTCGACGTCCTCGAACGGTACGAGATCGCCTACGCCACCCGCGTGCGATGGGACCAGACCACTGTGCGGTTCCCCGACAGCACGCAGGATGTCTCCCTGCAGGTGGTGGATCAACCGTACGGCGAGATGCACAGGATCCTCATCGACCACGGCACCTGGTTCGGCGTTGACGACAGTGACCGGCTCGCCCCGGCGGTCGTGATCAACACGGCTATGTGGCAATCGCTCGGGTCGCCGGACCTCCGCACCCACCCGCAGGTGACCATCGCCGGCCTGGGGGGAAGAGAAGCGGTGGTGATCGGGGTCTACCGCACGAGCACATGGGACACCTGGCCGTCGATGTACATGCTCACCGCCAACTTCGCGAGCATCGTCGACCCGGTGCGGCTCGCCTCGTCCGGGCCACAGTATGAGATGTGGGTGCCTGAGCCGCTTGTCACAGAGCTGTCGAGTCGAATCCAGGCCGAGATGAGCGCCGGCATCGGCGCATCCGGCTCCGTCGGCGTCGATCGCACCGATTGGGGCGCTTTCATGGACGACCCGACTGCGATCCTCAGAATCGGAACACTTGTCATCGGAGGCATCATCCTGCTCCTCGGCGCACTGGGCCTCGTGAACATCGCTCTCGTCACCGTGCGCCAGCGCATTCGGGAGATCGGCATCCGCCGTAGTTTCGGTGCGACGAGCGGCCGGGTGTTCTTCGCCGTGATGATGGAAAGCGTTGTGGCCACGGTCGTGGCAGGCATCGTCGGGGTGATCCTCGCGGTCCTCATCGTCAACAGCCCGATGGTC
Source organism: Mycetocola sp. (assembly GCF_046716805.1). Classification (GTDB taxonomy): domain Bacteria; phylum Actinomycetota; class Actinomycetes; order Actinomycetales; family Microbacteriaceae; genus Mycetocola_A. The sequence goes on from NZ_JBKJWH010000056.1 coordinate 21,883, forward strand.
GCTGATCTCGTCAGCGGCGGCCTCATCAGCGACATGCCGCCGTTCCCCGCGTCGGCGGCGGTCTTCGGGCTTGTCGTCGCCACTGTCGTCGGCGCTCTCGCCGGTTTGATC
>NZ_JBKJWH010000057.1:0-3961 GCF_046716805.1 Mycetocola sp.
CGACAGGGAACTCAATCATCTGAACACGCTCGACAATCGCTTTATCACGGGTGTTGATCTTCAGAGGTTTGTTCGATGCGACGTAGACGACACCCTGCGGAACCCAGCCCGAAGACTTGACGTTCAGCGTACGGGTCTCAACCCAGTCATCACCAGTAAACTTCTTCAGGAACTCGTTGTCGATGGGATCGTTCATGGGAGGCTCGGACACGCCGATGAAACGCCTGCCCTTGAATGAATCCTGTTCGAAGTTCTGTCCCGATACCTTGATGATGGACTTGGAGTCGGGCATGCACGAGTATGCAGCACCGCCCTTGCCCAGCTTGAAGAACGTACCGATGAACACGGACTTACCGGACCCCGGTGGGCCGTGCAGGTTCAGGATGGTACGAAGCTTGGACTCACCCATGAAAGCCGCTCCTGTGACCTTCTGGAGGTAGTCACGGGCATCTTTATCCGGGATCGAGCGCTCAAGAAACGTGTCCCAGTACGTGAGGTTCACACGCTCAGATTCAGGGCGGTAGTCGGCGTCGAAGAACTTGGTGACAGCCCGTGAAGGGTGGTGATCCACCATGACCCAATTACCTGCTGCCAGTTCCTCAAGGTCCAGTACCTTGTTCCGCATGACAAACCACTTCTGGTCGTTGTCAAAGTGATCGTAGTCCACGTCACTCGCGGTCTGAAGCATGCGGATCATCGAGGACAGTCCAGCATCAGAGGAAATCTTGTCGCGGTAGTTCTTGTGCTTCGTGATCTCGCCCTTGTCATACTGGGCACGGATCTTCTTGGCTTCATCCTTACCAGCCTGAGTACCTGAGGCTTCCACCTTGGCGGCTTCCTTGTTCAGGTACTCCTTGATGAACTCGATTGCGTTCACCATAGCATGATAGTACAGCTTTCCGACCTTGCGTGCAACTCCGTCACCCTCGCAAGGAGTGTGGATTCGTCCATCCCAAAGGTACCACTGTTTACGTGCTTCAGTGTACGATAGTGTATTGCCAAACTTCTCGTGGATTGCCGTAGCAGCCTTGATGTCGGTACGCGGAATGCTGTCGATTGCCTTCAACAGGTCAAAATTGTCGAAGTTTGGTTTCTGACCTAGCAGGTCTTGCCACCATTTGTCTAGGTCAAGACTCTTTTCGAGTCCGCCAAGAATTTCTGTTTCTCCCATAGTCTACCTTTATTTGTGCTCATATGTACCTTTGTCTATTGCGTCATTAGTTCTTTACGTATTTACGCGGACCAGCGTATCCAGAGGAGAAAGCGTTCTCTGCAAAACCAGTCTCGGTGAAGCGCTTCAGGACGTAGCGCTGCGAGCGTGGGATTTCGTTGTGGAAATCCTTCACGGTCTCTGTCTTGGTGACAACGGAATGTTCGATGCCTTCTGCATCCGTGTAGCTGTCCGTGACAGTAACGGTTTCCGTCTCGGTCCACTCTTCGTTACTGTCAGCCTCTTCCCACTTGCCGTCGATGAATGCGCCCTGAAGGGATTCGATTGCGAGGAAGAGTACAGTGCCGTCATCCAGCTTAGAGCCGTGCGGGGCTACCACCTGTGTAGCAAACTCTGGACGCCAAACCTTCTTCTCGTTCGGTGCGTAGTCTGCTTTGGTCTTGATAGTGTCGTTCATTAGTTCCTAAATTTTGTGCTAATACTTGTCTTTGGTGACATCTAATGATACCATAAAATTTTGATAGTTTCCAATCACCATTGGGGACCGCTCTCGAAAACCTCCGGTACGTATGGAAGCTCCTTGATCCGTTGGCCGTCCGCTGCGTTGCATGCGATACACGCTGGCCGGATGTTTCCACGGATGTAGCGTCCGCCTTCCTTACCGGAGAGGGGGTATCGATCAGCAGTCACGGTGTCGTAGGTGAGTACTTCAGTGCAGTCCGGGAACGCGCACTCACAGGTGGCTCCGTCACCGAACTCTCCCAGCATCCACTCTTTGCGGCGCTTACGGTCTTTGCTGTTGCCCCGAAGGTCGGGGCCTCCGTTGCCTCTTGTCTTGTAACTCATGTAGCCTATCTATGTTTCACGTGAAACAGACAAACCCTCCCTGCCGAAGCAGAGAGGGCGTCTATTAGTGTCGTCTGTTCTTCTTGATCCACCGGATGTTGGCCCGATAGTCCTGATACTGGTCAGTCTTGTGGTCGATGATGATCCAGAAGTAGATCCACCAATAAAGAGCTTTGTCGTAGAGTTTGATACTGTTTCCTTTCTTAGATGATTCCGTCTTCTTGCATTCGGGCAATCAGGTACCGGAGCATGGAGTCGTCGTCCTGATCGTTGAATTTCAGCCGCCACAAGGCCCTATACTTCGTAATCGGGATTCGTGCGTCGAGTAGGTCTGAGAGGCCGGTTTCCTCAGAACTGGACAACAGGGACATCACAGGTGAGTCCTCAAAGTCCACAACTGCGCTTCTTTCATCACGTCCCGGACGTGCCCATTCGTTGGAGCCATCCCGTAGCGAGCGCTGCCACGTCCATCCGTGTGGCTCCAGAATCTCGGCCCACGACATGTGGTCGTTGACGTAATCCTCGACCTCTGAGAGGGCCTTGTAGAGGCTCCAGCGGTTGCCTCCGAGTGCCGCCATGAGGTCACCGGCAAACATAGCCAGATCAAGACGTGCATTGGCATCCCTGTTGATCAGGGTTTTACGGCGCTCGTGTTTGGTGTTGAACGCTTCAGCGGAGACAGCGGAGATTTCTTCAATGGTGTACGTCTGGTCGATCTTGTAAAGGATCTCGACCTTGCCTACTTTGGAGTCCGTGCCGGTCTTCGGGAAATATACCGATCCGGGCATACGTAGGATACGGGTCAAATCGATCAGTTTGTCGATTTTCCGGTCCCCAGCGGCCTCATCAAGGTAGCTCCACCAGCGGTCCACCAGTTCCTTGTCGCCCCGTTCTCCGGGTGCGAGCTTCCAGTAGGCGTGGACGCCTCCGGAACCTGAGCCTACCACGAGGGTTGGATGCAGCACGAGGCTGAATAGGAAGTTGATGATGTCCTGCTGGGACTTGAATCCCTTGTCCTTCACGTCGATATCGGCCCAGACTCCGGTGACATACTCAATGTTGTCCTCGGTGCCACGTTTGTTGTAGTCCACGTCTTCCTTGATTGGGCAGACTCCGAAGTAGAGGTTCCACTTCCCGCCATCCTCATCAAAGATCATAGACTCAAGGGCTTCATCCGTCATGGGAGCGAAGTCCTTTGCCAGCATGGATTGTGACAGTGTATCGTGCTTGCCGGTCTTTTCCGTCCTACGTCCTACGATGACAAACTTATCCTCCGGGTCGAACCAAGTGGAGATGAATGTCGTAGCGTGATGGGATGAGATCTGGACTTTTCCGGTCAGATCTGATAGTTTCATGTGTTCCTTTTACTGGAGGAACGCCTTGACCTGAGCAATGTCCTGTGTGATGGATGATTGCAGTGTCGTGACGCCCTTCTTTGCTGTTTTGAATACGTTGCTCTCGGCGTCGTTGGCCCGGAAGTCCAGAAGACTCACGACACCCTTGCAGCCTGAAGAGCGGATGAGTCGGCCTGAGGCCTGCTGAAACAGGGTCAGAGACTCACGCTCATACCAGTTGGGGAAGCCCCTCATGCGCCAGTGGGCGATCTGCTGCTTGCAGAGTGCGTCATAGCGTGGGTTCGGCCACTTGACCAGTGATAGGTGCGTCAGAGCCTCGCCGGGAACGTCGATGCCTACGAAGAAACTCTTGGTTGCCAGAAGGACGGATGAGATGTCGGACTTGAAGGCTTCGATGAGCTTCTGTTTGTCCGCGTCTTTTGTCTGTACCAGTACATTATACGGGAAGTGCCCCATGTTACGCAACTGCTGGATCTGTTCGGTAGCGTAGTCCAGTTCCTTGCGGGACGTGAAGAGCACGAGAGATCGGCCCTTGGTGACGTTGATCAGGTCAAGCAGTTCCTAGAGGCTGTACTGTGCTCCTTCAACC
>NZ_JBKJWH010000058.1:0-5420 GCF_046716805.1 Mycetocola sp.
TGCTGACCGTTCCGTCGACCGCGTGGGCCCTGGCCTCGACGACACCGGACAGGGTGAACGCCTCATCGTCGGTGGTCGTCCGGTGGCGGGTGACCTCGGTCCAGGATGCCTCGTCGGCGGCGAGCGCGTAGAGGATCACCTGTGCGTTGGCGTTCGCTGTTCCCGCCCAGGAGACCCGGACAAGCGCGTCGGCTCCGGCATCGGCTGGCACGGCCACGTCAAACAGCTGGTACGGGAACTCCGTCTCCGAGCTGATGTCGGTGGCGACCCCGTCGACCGTTTCGAGTTCTTCGAGATCGTCGGACTGCAGGGCGACCGGCTGTTCGCGGTCGATCGCCGCGGCGTCCTGTGTCGTCCCCGTCCGGGTCGCGACGTCACCGTCGGCGAGGTCGAGCCGGTAGCCCTCGCGGAAGGACACGTCGAGGATGTCACCGGTCGGGTCGTCGCCCTGCGCCGACAGGCTGACGTCACCGGCCTCGACCTCGTTGCCCTCCTCTGGGCTGATCGCGCCGCCGGTGGGCATCTCCTCGAACGTCGTGAACGTCGCCTCGAAGCGGCTGACGTTGCCGACCTTGTCGGTCGACTCGATCACCACGTCGTGCTCGCCGGGGGCGAGGGTCAGCGACGAGGTCGTGTACGGCAGGGTGATCGGCATGCCTTCGAGCGTCGCCGTGTACGAGCCGACGCCGGAACCGGCATCCGTGATCTCGGCCTCGATGCTGATCTCGCCCTGGTACGGGGTGCCGTCGACGATCGAGGAAGTCACCTCGGGGGCCGTGTTGTCGACGATCACCGTGCGGCTGAGGCTGTTCGTGCCGTCGGTCGCGGAGACGACGTGCTCGCCGTCAGCCACGGTGGTGGTGTCCCAGATCGTGGCGTTGCCGGTGAAGGCATCCGCGGGGAGGGCGAACCGGGCGTCGTAGAAGTCGTACTTGCCGGCGCTGTCACCCATGTTCAGGGCGAGCGTCGGGTCGTCGTAGCCGATCGGCGTGAGGGTGCGACCGTCGGGCAGCACGAGACGGAGGCCCTTGACCTGGAAATCGTCGTTGTTCTCGTTCAGGTCGATCTCGGGCCGGGCCTTGGTGCCCGCCCAGATGCTGACGACGAGTTCCTCGCCCTCGACCACGTAGTCGAGCGGCACCGGGGTGACGATCGTCTCGAAGCCGGTGTAGATACCGTCATCGAAGATCCGGAGTACGTCATCGCCGATGCGCACCCCGTTCTGGAAGAAGGTGTCGACGCTGCCGGCCTCGAACACGAACGTCGGAGCGCTTTCGAGGCTCGGAACCGTCTCAAACGCTGTGCCGTCGATGCTCAGCTCGAGTTCGCTCGGGAACTCATCCCCCGCCGCGATCACCGTGTTGCCGCCGCCGACGTACTGGCCGTCGGTCACGTTGAGCCGGATCGGGTCGGTGTTCACGCCCTCGATCGGCACGCGCCGGGTCTCGGTGGTGGTCGTGTTCGAGCCGTCCCGCGCGGTGACGGTGTACTCGTACCAGCGCTTGCCGATCAGGTCGGCGGCGTTCACGACGTGACGGTAGATGCCATCGGCGCCCGCGACGAGATTCACCGAACGGATGCCGTCATCCACGTTGTTCGACAACTCCAGTGCCAGCGTGCGGACCTGCACGTCGTCGCTGGCCCGCAGCTCGACCGTGAAGTTCGCGGCCGGGTCGATGCTCGCGGCCGTGGAGTCTTCAATGACCGGCGCGACGGTGTCGACCGGGTCGATCATCAGTCCGGCCGGGACCTGGTCTTCCTGCACCGCGCCGGGCGTCGCCGAGGTGACGCCAAGCATCCGCTGCAGACCGAGGTCCTCGGCGGTGACCGCGTAACGGATGCCCTGGTCGGCCTGCGTGTCGTCGGTGTCGCCCATGTTGTAATAGGCGCGGTTGACGCTGAACCCGGTGTTTGTCAGAACCTCGATGCCGCGCGGGGAGCCGTTGGCCATACCGCCCGCGTAGATCTCGACCAGGCTGGTGCCGAGTTCAAGTTTGGTGCCGAACTGGGCGTTGAACTCGGCGGCACCGAGGGCGTCGTTCGGGCCGTTCTTGACCCACAACACGAGCGTCTTGCCCGGTTCGATCACCACGTCGGCGGGCTGGGCGGGCCAGAGCACCTCGTTGCTGTTGGTGGTGTAGTCCAGCGGGTAGAGGTAGTTGATCGTGTAGTCGGCGAAGTCGATCGGCTCGCTCGTGGCGTTGTACAGCTCGATGAACTCGAAACCGTCGGAGGCGCCGACGTTGGTGGAGTCCGGCAGCAGCTCGGTCACCTGCAGGCGTGCGGTGGACAGCGCCGGGTCGGGCTTCGGGTCCCAGCCGGGTGCGGGCTCGGGCTCGGGAGCGGTGAGTGCCTCCGGCTTGACCGCGCCGGGGGTAGCGGCGGCGGTCTCGAGCAGCGGCAGCCCGTTCTGGGCGATGTCTCCGGGGATGCGGAAGTGCGCGGTCGTCGTGGTGGACACCGAACCGGCCGGGTAGTGCGACCAGCTGACCGACTCGGTGCCAGCATCCGTGGTCTTCACGACGCGGATGCCGCGGGCACCGGTGTTGGCCATGCCGTTCTGCCCGGTGATCCGGACGACCCGGGTGTCGGCGGGAACCGCCCACTGGGCGCGGAAGTCGGCTTCGGTCTTCGCGGAGGAGTCGACGTTGCCGCTCGTGTAGCTCAGCCAGTACAGCGCCGTTTCGCCGGCGCCGAGCACGAGGTTTTCCGAGGCTTTGAGCGGCACGTCGGTGGCCATGTCGTCGGAGCTGACCGGTCCGTAGGCGAAGCTGTACCCGGCGGCAGCGAGGTCGATCGGCAGGTGCGTGGTGTTGTGCACCTCGAAGAACTCGAAGTTGTCGTAGCCGACGTGGTCCGGAGCGATCTCGGTGACGATCAGCGGCCAGTTCGCGGCGGGGCCGGGCTCGGGGACGGGTTCCGGTTCGGGCTCCGGGCGCACCAGCGCGGCCGGGTCGACCACGCCAGGGCTGCCGGCTGCGTTGGGTGCGAGCACGTCGAGGCCGAGGTCGGCCGGGTCGGCCGGCAGGCGGAAGTGCACCGCCTGGCCTTCACCCATCGAGCCGGTCGGGTAGTGAGACCAGGAAACGATGCCGTCGGCGTCGAGCACCCGTACGCCACGGTCGCCGCCGTTCGCCATACCGTTCTGGCCGGTGACACGGACGACGCGTGTGCCGGCATCCGCTCCGACGGCGCTGCGGAAACCGTCCACAGTGAACGCCGAGGAGTCGACGCTGCCGCTGGTGTAGCTCAGCCAGAACACGACGGTCTCGCCAGCGGCGATGCTCACGTCGCCGTCGACGGTGAGCGGCACGTCGCGGGCCCGGTCGCCGGAGTCGACGTAGGAGTACGCGAAGGTGATGCCTGCGGTCGTGAGATTGAGAGCATCCGTCGTCGTGTTGTGCACCTCGAAGTACTCGAAGTTGTCGTTGCCGGGATTGTTGGCGACGATCTCGGTGACGACGAGCGGCGGGATGCCGGCGACCGGAGCGGCGGTTGCGGGTGAGGCAGCGAGCAGGCCCATGCCCAGCGCACACACGGTGGCTGCAGCAAGGGCAGTGCGGAACCGCCGAAGACGTGACGTAGACACAGGATTACCTTCGGTTGGAGAGAGGATGCTCGTCGAACCTAGGGATGCCGGCGTACCGGGAGGTGAACGGTGGGTGTCCTTGGCGGTCCCGTATTTTGAAATGGGGGCTACTGAGGCGCGCTCATCTTCCCTATGCTCTCGATCAACGTGTGCCCCGACCCGGGGTACCAAGTGAAAGGGAGACAATGAAGTCAACTGCCACACTTACGGGGAGAGCACGGACGGCGGTGGTCGCTACCGCGACGCTGGCTGCTTTCGTGCTGGTCCCCACCGGGGCTGCGTTCGCCGCACCCGGTTCGTCCGCAAAACCCGGTTCTTCGCAGAGTTGCGAGAAACAAAACAACAACACCATCCAGAAGCTCCTTCAGTGCGTTGACGCAGACGGGGCTATGGAGCACCTCGAGGCGTTCCAGGCAATCGCCGACGCGAACGGCGACAACCGCGCGGCCGGGACCTCCGGCTACGAGGCGAGCGTCGACTATGTCGTCGAAACGCTCGAGGCGGCTGGCTGGAATGTCACGATCGACGAATTCGACTTCACGTTCGTCGGGCCGTCGACACTCGAGCAGCTCACGCCAGTGGCTGCCTCGTACCCCACCGGCCCGTTCACCGGCAGCGGTGCCGGCGACGTCACGGCGGCCGTCACGCCCGTCGACGTGCAGCTCACCACACCGAACACCAACACCAGTGGCTGTGAGGCCTCCGACTTCATCGGCTTCCCGGCGGGCAACATCGCGCTGATCCAACGCGGCACCTGTACGTTCGCAACCAAGGCGCTGAACGCCGAGGCGGCAGGCGCGGCTGGCGTGATCATCTTCAACGCCGGTAACGACGACACCGCCGCCCGCCAGGACCTGATCGTGGGTACCCTCGGCGGCTCGGACATCGTTGGCATCCCCGTGGTTGGCGCGAGCTTCCAGCAGGGTGTCGCTCTGGCGCAGGCCGGTTCGACGGCGCACGTGATGGTGCCACTGCCTGAGGAGCGCCCGCAGAAGAACGTCATTGCGGAGCTCCCAGGCAAGAACACCAACAACGTTGTGATGGCTGGCGCGCACCTCGACTCAGTGCAGGCGGGCCCCGGCATCCAGGACAACGGCAGCGGATCCGCTGCGCTGATTGAGGTTGCTCAGTCGATGTCGAAGGTGAAGCCCGAAAACACCCTGCGGTTCGCGTGGTGGGGTGCTGAAGAAGCCGGACTCATCGGCTCGGAAGAGTATGTTGCCGGACTGAGCCAGGAAGAGAAGGACCGCATCGCGCTGTACCTGAACTTCGACATGATCGCTTCGCCCAACTACATCTTCATGATCTACGACGGTGACGAGTCTCAGTTCCCGGCACCTGTTGTCGTTCCTGAAGGATCGGTCGCGATCGAGGACCTCTTCGAGAGCTACTTCACAAGCGTTGGCGTGCCGTACGACGACGCCGAGTTCAGCGGACGTAGCGACTACGAGGCCTTCATCCTCAACGGGATTCCGGCCGGTGGCCTGTTCACCGGCGCCGAGGTCATCAAGACCGAGGAGCAGGAAGCCATCTGGGGCGGTGTTGCTGGTGAGTCGTACGACCAGTGCTACCACCAGGCCTGCGACGACATCGACAACGTGAACATCGAGGCACTCGACGTGAACATCGACGCCATCGCGCTCGCGGTGCTCGTGTACGGGTACTCGACGGAGTCGGTCAACGGTGTGGTCGGCAAGAACATCCCCGGTGGGCTCAACCTGCCCGCGCCGGCTGGTCCTGAAGGCACCACCGGCAGCAGCGGCGGCCACTCGCACGGAGAGGACGAGTAGACGCACCATCTGAACGAGGGCGGGGGTGCCGGGAACGGCAC
>NZ_JBKJWH010000059.1:0-10709 GCF_046716805.1 Mycetocola sp.
CGCTCGACAGCGGCGTCGAACGAGCCCGCCTCGCCGACAGCCCCCTCAACGTGGACCGTGACGGCCGTGACACCGGGCTTCGCCGAGTCCAGTGACGTGTTTCGGTAGGCGGTGAAGGTGTAACCACCGAGGGCGGCCCCCTCGAGAATCGCCTCGACATCGCGGGCGGAAGCGGTGGGGAAGGCGAACGCGACAGTGCCCGCGCCGGCGAGTTGGCGCACGGCTGACCCGGCCGCGTTCCGCAGGCTGTCGGTTCCGGCATCCGATCCGAGCCCGATGATCGCAATGCTTCTTGCGGATCCGACGGAGGCGGGGATCCGCACCAGCTGGTCGGCTGCGCCGGTGACGCCGATCGCGTCGAAGACCTCGCCGACGCCCGCGAATCCGTCGCTCGCGTGGAGAACAGCCGATGAACCGGAGTTCAGCGCCCCGAGAACGAGGACGTCGGCGTGTGAATCGATGGCGGCGGACGAGGACACGGAAAGCACGGGGACAGACATGCCTCTCATGCTAGACGTACAGCCGGAGAGGCCATCGGCTGTGTTCGCTCTGCGCGTTGCGTCACCGCTTCGGGTCCCCGGGTGGCCGATTAGAGTGGGGGTATGAGTTATCCCGGCGACCTCTTCGAGCTGACGGCTGCGGCATCCGATGTGCCGGATGGCCTCGACCTCGTTGTGGCGCTCACCGGTTTTTCCGACGCAGGCGGCGCCGCCGGCCAGTTCAACGACTATTCGCGTGGCGCTTTCGAGAGCGAGCCGGTTGCGATCTTCGACAACGACCTGCTGCTGGACTACCGTGCCCGCCGGCCGATCATCTATTTCGACCAGGACCACCTCACCGAGTACACGCCACCGAGGCTTCAGGTGTCATTGGCGTATGACGACCTTCGCCACCCGTTCCTGCTGCTCACCGGGTATGAGCCCGACTTCCTCTGGGAGCGGTTCGTCAGGGATGTTCTCGGACTGATCGATCGGTTCAGGGTTGCCAGGACCACATGGGTCCATGCGATTCCGATGCCTGTGCCACACACCAGGCCCATCGGGGTCACGGTCAGCGGAACGCGGGCGGAATTGATCGAGTCGATGAGCGTGTGGAGGCCACACACGCAGGTCCCGTCGAACGTGCTTCACCTTCTCGAGTACCGCCTCACCGAGCGGGGCTCAGGAGTCGCCGGCTTTGCGCTGCTCATTCCGCACTACCTGGCGGATACGGAATTCCCGACCGCGGCCATAGCCGCCATCGACAGCATCAGCGCGGCGACGGGGCTCATCCTGCCTACCGACGAACTCCGGGAGGAAGGACGCGAGTTCGTCTCCCGGATCGACGAGCAGGTCGGCGGCAACGAGGAGCTGAAGAGACTCGTCGGCACGCTCGAGGAGCGATACGACACGTACATGGAAGGCAGCGCGCTGCGTTCGCCTCTCATGGACTCAGACGGCACGCTGCCGTCCGCCGATGAGATCGCGGCCGAACTCGAGAAGTTCCTCGCCGGCCGGAAGGGCCCGGACGAGCGCCGTCCGCCGGGCGACTCTGCTCAGTAAGCCGTTTGCCCGCTAATAGCTGACGGATGGCGATGTATTACTTCGCATGGAATGAGAGACGAGGGCTCGCCCTAGGCTGAGGTCATGAACTCCGCGAAATCCTGGCTGGTGTTCTGGGTCGGGGTTCTCGCCTACATCGCAGCCGTCATGCAGCGTTCCACCCTCGGTGTTGCCGGGGTGTCCGCGGTCGAACGCTTCGATGCCGGGGCGTCGGCGCTGTCGGCGCTGGCGGTTCTGCAACTCGTCGTGTACGCGGCGATGCAGGTGCCCGTCGGCGTGCTCATCGACCGGCTCGGGCCGAGAGTGCTCATCGCCTTCGGTCTCTCGTTCCTCGTCGCCGGGCAGGTCGTGCTCGCGTTCTCGCCGTCGATCTCCGTAGCGGTTCTCGGCCGCATCCTCGTCGGAGCCGGTGACGCAGCGATCTTCGTTTCGGTTATGCGGCTCGTCAGCTCCTGGTTCTCGGGGCCCATCGTGCCGCAACTCTCCCAATGGATGGGCAACCTCGGGCAAGCGGGGCAGATTCTCTCCGCAATCCCGTTCGCGTGGCTGCTGCACGCGCTCGGCTGGACTCCCGCCTTCCTCGCCGCCGCATCCTTCGTTGCCCTCACCCTTGTCCTCGGCCTCGCCGTCATCCGCGACCGGCCCGCAGAGTCGACCGAATCCGGGCGGGCGGAGAGCTTCCGGGAGGCTCTCAGTTCACTGAAAGCCAGTTTCCGTCGCCCGGGCACACAGCTCGGGTTCTGGTCGCATTACGTGACGCAATCGTCGGGCACGGTGTTCTCCTTACTTTGGGGTTACCCCTTCATGGTCTACGGGCTCGGGTTGTCGGAGCCGATGGCGGCGTCCATGCTGCTCGTGATCGTGGCATCCGGTGTTCTCATCGGCCCGCTGCTCGGTCTGCTGTCAGCGCGGTACCCATACAGGCGGAGCAACCTCGTACTGGGGATCGTCATCGCCATCGGATGCGCGTGGACGGCGTTGCTGCTCTGGCCGGGAACCCCGCCCCTCTGGCTGCTCATCGTGCTCCTGGTCGTCCTCGGCGCCGGCGGTCCCGGCTCCCTCATCGGGTTCGATTTCGCCCGCACCTTCAACCCCGCACGCGTCCTGGGCTCAGCCAACGGCGTTGTGAACGTCGGCGGTTTCCTCGCCAGCTTCATCATGATGTTTCTCATCGGGCTGATCCTCGACTCGCAGTCGGCGGCTGGCGCGGCGCCGCGGGAATTGTACCGGCTAGAGGCTTTCCGGCTCGGCTTCCTCGTCCAGTACCTCGTCATCGGTTTCGGGGTGGTGATGCTGATCCTCGCCCGCCGCCGCACGCGAAGGGGGATCGTGGAAGAAGAAGGAATACAAGTGGGGCCTCTGTGGGTTGCAGCTCTCGAGACGATTCGTCGCCGTCGCCGGTGACGGCGATCGCCAATGGCTCGTTCTCACAGCAAAGCGTGACATAATGTGGACTAAGGACCCGTTCAAGTCCGTGCTGGTCGTGTCTTCCGACGCGTACACAGCGCCAGGGCTTGACATGGGTCTTAGTAATGTCCGAAAACAATCTGGGCCCATGAGCGGGTGTCCGTGACAAATACGCTCCCGGGACTGAAAGGTGCTCCTATGGCCAGCAAGGCCGCACAAACTTCGGCAACGGAAGAAACGACGACGGCAACGAAGGCCGCAACAGAGACAGCGGTCGCGGAGACGGCTCCCGCGACGACCGCTGCAAAGACCAAGGCGCCCGCGAAGAAGGCGCCTGCGAAGACCACAACCGCAAAGGCGCCGACGGCCGCCGCTCTCAAGAAGGCTGCTGCCGCCGCGGCTGCCGCTCAGGCCGGGGAAGCGCCCAAGGCGGCGAAGGCTGCTCCCGCCAAACGAGGCCCTGCCAAGAAGAAGGCAGAAGAACAGCCTGAAGAGGTGCACGTCGACCAGACGGATGCCGAACGGGAAGAAGCCGAGGAAGCCCGCAAGAAGAAGGCCGAAGAAGCCGAGGCTCTTCCTCAGGGCGCTCTCGTTCTCTCGCTCGTCGATGACGAGGACGAAGTCCCCGTCTACTCCTCTGCCATCACCGGCGCCACCGCCGACCCTGTGAAGGATTACCTCAAGCAGATCGGCAAGGTTGCGCTCCTCAACGCGGCCGAAGAAGTCGAACTCGCCATGCGCATCGAGGCTGGGCTGTTCGCCGAGGACAAGCTGTCCCAGATGGACGACACCGAGAAGCGCACGCAGCTCGGTCGCGAACTGCAGTGGGTAGCCAAGGACGGCGCGCGTGCCAAGAGCCACCTGCTCGGTGCGAACCTCCGGCTCGTCGTTTCGCTTGCGAAGCGCTACACCGGCCGCGGAATGCAGTTCCTCGACCTCATCCAAGAGGGAAACCTCGGCCTCATCCGTGCCGTCGAGAAGTTCGACTACACCAAGGGCTTCAAGTTCTCCACGTACGCGACCTGGTGGATCCGCCAGGCGATCACCCGCGCCATGGCCGACCAGGCCCGCACGATCCGTATCCCCGTGCACATGGTCGAAGTCATCAACAAGCTTGCGCGAGTCCAGCGGCAGATGCTGCAGGACCTCGGCCGCGAGCCCACCCCTGAAGAGCTCAGCCGGGAACTCGACATGACCCCTGAAAAGGTCATCGAAGTGCAGAAGTATGGCCGCGAGCCGATCTCCCTGCACACCCCGCTCGGTGAAGACGGCGACAGTGAATTCGGTGACCTCATCGAAGACACCGAAGCAGTCGTGCCGGCAGACGCGGTCGGGTTCACCATGTTGCAGAAGCAGCTGGAGAGCCTGCTCGACTCCCTCAGCGAGCGCGAAGCCGGCGTCATCCGCATGCGCTTCGGGCTGGGCGACGGAATGCCGAAGACCCTCGACCAGATCGGCGACACGTTCGGTGTGACCCGCGAACGCATCCGCCAGATCGAATCGAAGACGATGGCCAAGCTTCGCCACCCGTCCCGGTCGCAGTCGCTGCGGGACTACCTTGAGTAAACCGACCGGCCTTCACTACGTTCTTCCCATCCTCGCCGGCCGCCTGACGCGTTTCGCAACGCGTCTGCGCGGCGGCGGGAGTGCGCTCCCCGGAGTGGTGGTACAGAAACTCGCGCCGCACGTGATGAGGGACGTCGCTTCCCAGCTCCCGTATGGTGTCGTCTTCGTGCTTGGCTCGAACGGCAAGTCGACAACGACGAACCTGCTCTCCGCGATCATGCGGGAGCACGGGCTCACAGTGTTCACCAACCCGTCCGGTGCCAACATGCCCCAGGGCATCGCGTCAGCCATGCTCGCGGAGACCTCCCTGACCGGTCGGATGGACGCAGACATCGCGATCCTCGAGATCGACGAGGGTTACGGCGCCGTGATCGCACGCCAGCTGAAACCGCAAACAGCTGTGATCCTCAACCTGCTCGTCGACCAGATCTATCGGTTCGGCGAGCCGGACAAGGTCGCCCAGATGTTCCGCGGGATCGCCGCTGAGATCGGTACCTCGATCGTCCTGAACCGGGACGACAACTTCCTCGGCACTCTCGGAAGCGAACTCGAGGCCGAGGGTCGACTGGCTGTCGAGTACTTCGGCGTCACCCCGGAGGTCCAGGCGTCAGCGCCCCACGGCCAGGTGTCGGCGCGTGACTTCTCGGGTGCGGCGGCGACGACCGCCGTCCGCCACGCCGTCGCCGAGGTCGTCCACGCCGACGGTTACGACGCGAAGATTTCGTTCGCAGGCACCGTCCACGACGTGCGGATGCCGTCACGCGGCATCCACTACGCCGTCGACATCGCAGCAGCGTTCACCCTGGCCGCGCGCAACCTGGGGGAGCGGTTCGACATCGCCAAGGCCATCTCAGCGGTGCAGACCACCAAGACCGTCTACGGTCGAGGGGAGATCCTTCAGGTGAACGGCGTCGAGGTCGAGATTCTCATGCTGAAGAACCTCGCCAGCCTGCAGCTCAACCTCGACTACCTGCAGGAGACCCCCGATTCCGTACTGTTCGCCTACGACGAATCCAGCAAGGATCCGTCCTGGTTGTACGCCGCCGACCTCAGTCGCCTGAACCACGTCGACGTCATCTCCGGTCCGAAGGGTGCGTTCGTCGCCCTTCGCTTGGCCTACGAGGGCAAGGACTTCGGCGTCATCGAGCCCGACATCACGAAGGCTGTGCAACGGATGCTGGACGGCCCCCGGCCGACAAGCGGTCGTCACACCTTCTTCCTCGACTACGACCAGATGATGGCCACCCGCCGTTACCTCGGCTACAAAGACCTGGAAGCGGGTGCTGCATGAGTATTCGTGTCCTGGAGCTGTACCCCGCCGACCTGTCGCTCAACGGTGACGTCGGCAACCGCACGGCGCTCGTGCGCCGCATGCGGCTCGCCGGCATCGATGTCGAGGAACTGAGCTACTCGCCCGGCGACGAACTGCCGGAGTCGGCGGACATCGTCCTGATCGGCACCGGCACGTCCAGTGCTGTGAGGTCGATCGCCGCGGACGTCGAGCGGATAGCGCCGACACTCCGCGCCTGGTCCGAGGCCGGCGTCGTGATCGTCGCGGCCGGAGCCGGATTCCACCTGCTCTCCACAACGCTCAGGTTGAGCGCCACGGAGGTGTTCCCCGGGGCAGGGGTCTTCGCTGGTTCCGTCGACAGCAGTTCCAAACGAATCATCACGGAGGCTTTTGCCATCGACAGTGAGTTCGGTCTGCTCATCGGTACGGAGAACCACACCTCGCTGTACACCGGCCGCCCGGACCAGAAAGCCCTCGGGCGGGTCCGCAACGGCTTCGGTAACGGTGACGGCACCGAGGGCGCACGAGTGCACAACAGCATCGGCACCCACTGCCACGGGCCGTTCCTGGTGCTCAACCCCGCCGTCGCGGACTCCCTGATCGGGGTGGCCGCACAGCGAGCAGGCATCGACTACCGGCCGGGGCCGGAGCACGCGGACCTGGACGCGGTCATCGACCTGGCCCGCGGGATCCTTCTCGCGAAGGTGCCTGCTGCCTGATCCGGCAGCTCGATTGCGTCACCAGCCGCTGCGTGTCGGCGTGTGTCCGTCCCGCGCGTCTACCGGCATGGACATCTCAGCGCGGAAGCCGAGGAGCCGGATCGGCCGGTCCTCGTCGATCCTGTCGGCGAGGTCCATGGCGCGCGCCAGTACGACCTCACGATCCGCGGTCACCGTGATCTTTTTCGTGAAAATTTTGGTGACGAACGGCGCGTAACGCACCTTGAGGGTGACACCGATCACCGGGCGGGCCTCAGCTGCAACATCCTGCAGCACGCGGTCGACCAGCTCGCGCACCGCGGCCATCACGTCGGCGGATGTCGTGAGGTCCTGCTGGTAGGTCGTCTCCCGGCTATGACCGCGAGGCACCCAGGGTGTGTCATCGACCTCCCGCGCTCCCTCGCCACGGGCAAGCTGCCCGTACCACGGGCCCATTCTGGGACCGAACTCTGCGACCAGGATCTCAGCATCGGCGGCGGCGAGCTCAGCGACGGTGGTGATGCCGTGCCCGGTGAGGCGACGGGAAATTTTCGAGCCGACGCCCCACAGGTCGATGGTGGGGCGGTCGCCCATCACGTCCAGCCAGTTTGCGGCTGTCAGTGTGAAGACGCCGCGCGGCTTGCCGAACCCGGTGGCCACTTTTGCGCGAACGAGTGTGTCGCCGATGCCGATGCTGCAGTGCAAGCGGGTGCGCTCGAGTACCGCCTGCTGCACGCGCCGGGCGTACGCCTCAGGGTCCTCCGTGTCTATCCCGAGAAATGCTTCGTCCCATCCCAGTACGTGCACGATGGCTCCCGGCTGCTCCCTCAGCGTCGCCATGACCTCCTGCGAAGCCGCCGTGTAGGTCTCGGCGTCCACCGGCAGAATCACGGCGTTCGGCACTTTCCGCGCTGCGATCCGTAACGGCATCCCCGAGCCGACGCCGAACGCGCGCGCCTCGTACGAGGCTGTCGAGACGACAGCGCGTTCAGTGGGGTCGCCACGCCCGCCCACGATCACCGGCTTGCCGGCAAGCTCCGGATGTCGCAGCACCTCGACGGCCGCGATGAACTGGTCGAGGTCGACATGCAACACCCACGGATTGCGCACTGGATTCACGCGGCCAGTCTGGCCGCCGCGTGCACGTTTGCATAGGCGGTTGCACAGGACTGGACTGAGTGACGCAAGCCTGAAGCGTGGATCCCGTCAGGGGTCCCGTTGTGTTGTTCTTGAGGCATCCAGGCAACCATAAGGGACCCCCAGCGCAGGGTGTCGACAACACGGGCCCCCTCAGCGCCCGGGAAGCAGACACGAAAAACCGCCGCCCGAAAATCGGACGGCGGTTTCTGGTGCTACCGCGAAGGTCAGCGGGGGTCGTTGTGGAGCCGGCTGGACTCGTCGTGCCAGCTGTGGGCGATGGCCGAAAGCTTTTCCTGGTACTTTTTGCCGTGGTGGGCACAGAACAGCAGTTCGCCGCTCTTCACAACCACACGGATGTAAGCCTGTGCGCCGCAGCTGTCGCAGCGGTCCGCAGCGGTCAGCTGTGGCTCAAGGGTGTCGACGCTACCGTTACCGACTCGTCCGGTACCGTGTTCTCCTGTTGACATGAGCTCCTCCTGACCTTGGTGTTCGAGCATGTGCGCTCACCCAATGAAACCACGCATGGCTGGATATCTTCCCATCGTGTCCGCTATTTCGCTGTGCGCGTACGGTGGGGGCACGAATTCGTGTCACTTCCGGCCTCACAGGGCCGGATCGGTAGGCTTGAACATTGTGAGTTCCGATTATTCCGCCCGCCATCTTTCCGTCCTCGAGGGCCTCGAGGCGGTTCGCAAACGCCCCGGGATGTACATCGGCTCGACGGACTCACGCGGACTCATGCACTGCTTGTGGGAGATCATCGATAACTCCGTCGACGAAGCGCTCGGCGGACACGGTGACCACATCGACGTCGTGCTCCACGAGGACGGCAGCGTCGAAGTACGCGACCGCGCCCGCGGCATCCCGGTCGACATCGAACCCAAGACCGGCCTGAGCGGCGTGGAAGTCGTCTTCACGAAACTCCACGCTGGCGGAAAATTCGGTTCCGGTTCGTATGCGGCATCCGGTGGACTTCACGGTGTTGGAGCATCCGTCGTCAACGCGCTCAGCGAGCGCCTCGACGTCGAGGTCGACCGCGACGGCAAGACCTGGGCCATGTCCTTCCACCGTGGCGAACCCGGCATCTTCACCGACTCGGGGGAGCCCAGCCCGGACGCCCCGTTCACCCCCTTTGAATTCGGCAGTGAATTGCGCGTCGTCGGCAAGGTGAAGAAGGGTGTCACAGGGTCTCGCGTCCGGTACTGGGCGGACCGGCAGATCTTCACCAAGGGCGCCGCGTTCCAGATGGACGACCTCATCACCCGCGCCAGGCAGACGGCGTTCCTCATCCCCGGGCTCGGACTCACCATCGAGGACAAGCGCTCAGGCGAGAACTCGGATGCAGACACGCATCTCTTCCAGTACGAGGGCGGTATCTCCGAATTCGTTGAGCACCTCGCTACAGACACGCCGGTCACCGACATCTGGCGGCTCACCGGAACCGGCACGTTCACCGAAACGGTGCCCGTCCTCAGCGACTCCGGTGCCATGCTCGCCACGGAACTCGAACGCACCTGCGAGGTCGATATCGCCCTCCGCTGGGGGACGGGCTACGACACCGTCGCGAAGAGCTTCGTCAACATCATCGCCACCCCGAAGGGTGGAACGCACCAGGTCGGCTTCGAACAGGCCCTGCTCAAGTTCCTCCGGCAGCAGGTGGAACAGAACGCCCGCCGGCTGAAGGCCGGATCGGACAAGCTCGAGAAGGACGACGTGCTCGCCGGCCTCACCGCGGTGCTCACCGTGCGCCTTCCTGAACCGCAGTTCGAGGGGCAGACCAAGGAGATCCTCGGAACGCCCGCAGCTCGCAGCATCGTCGCCAACGTCGTGGCTTCTGCGCTGAAGGAACGCTTCGCGTCGACGAAGCGAGACGATAAGGCGCAGACAGCGCTCGTGCTCGACAAGGTCGTCTCCGAGATGAAGTCCCGCATCTCCGCTCGTGCCCACAAGGAGACCCAGCGCCGCAAGAATGCGCTCGAGAGTTCCTCACTGCCCGCGAAACTCGTGGACTGCCGCAGCAACGATGTGGCGAACAGTGAGCTGATGATCGTCGAGGGTGACTCGGCGCTCGGTACGGCGAAGAACGCACGAGACAGCGAATTCCAGGCGCTGCTCCCCATTCGCGGGAAAATTCTCAACGTGCAGAAGGCATCCGTTTCGGACATGCTGTCGAACGCGGAGTGTGCCGCGATCATCCAGGTGATCGGAGCCGGATCAGGCCGCAGCTTCGACATCTCGACGGCGCGCTACGGGAAAGTCATCATCATGAGCGACGCCGACGTCGACGGCGCCCACATCCGAACCCTGCTTCTCACCCTGTTCTTCCGCTACATGCGCCCGATGATCACCGAGGGTCGGGTGTTCGCGGCGGTGCCGCCGCTGCACCGGGTCGTTGTCATGAACAACGGTTCGAAGGCCAACGAGACGATCTACACGTACTCCGAACAGGAATTGCACGCGCTCCTCGCGAAGCTGAAGAAGACGAACAAACGCTACAAGGAGCCGATCCAGCGGTACAAGGGACTCGGTGAGATGGATGCCGACCAGCTCGCGACCACGACGATGGACCGCAGGCACAGGACTCTCCGACGGGTGCAGATGCACGACGCCGAACAGGCCGCGCAGGTCTTCGAGCTCCTGATGGGCAACGATGTGGCGCCGCGCAAGGAGTTCATCGTCGAAAGCTCTGACCGGTTGAACCGGGACCGCATCGACGCCTGATCCGCACGGCAGACGGTGCGCGGAACCTGGCGTTCGGGCGGCATCCGTGGCGAATGCACCCGGTTCGGACGCGGTCATCCGGCGTGCCGGGTGTTTCGGTCCGGAGCGGGTGAATCGGTGACGCCGGCGGCGACGAACGAAGCGACCCATCCTTTCCGGGCCGGTCAGTCTGTGGCGATTTCGCTTCCGATCGAGGCGATCACCGAGTCGATGGCCGTGCCGGATCCGTCGCGCTTCGCGCCGGGATCCGGAATCGTCCTTGCCGATCCGTCCGCACCGACGGCGTGTGCTGGCCCAGGCCCGGCCCAGGCCAGCGAGAGACCGTCTTCGCCCTTGAGGAAGGAG
>NZ_JBKJWH010000060.1:0-12856 GCF_046716805.1 Mycetocola sp.
CCTGCGCACCCTCGGCTGCGACGGAGACCCGGCCACCGGGTTGCTCAGCGTGGACGCAACCGGGCGCACCAGCGTGCCGGGAGTCTGGGCGGCGGGCAACGTCGTCACGCCGAGCGCCCAAGTCATCACCGCCGCCGGTGCGGGAAGCACCAGCGCGATAGCCATCAACGGATGCCTCCTCGAACAAGACGTCGACGCCGCCCCAGCGGCGCACTAAATCGAAAGGCAACAAAATGTCGCAACCCACAGCAGCGTCGGCCAGCAAGGTCAGGCGGCGGACAGAGGGAACCGAAAGTACGACCAGCGCTACGATCACGGCTGCAGCTGACATGACCAACAGGGGCCGCTCTACTCCAAAAGCGGCGCAGGTGATGGCGGCAACGACGTTTCCGAGAGGGATCATGCCGGTAGGCGGCGACCCCTGATGAGGAGCCAGAAGATGAGGACGACTTCGCCTGCGAAGAGGAACTGGGCGAAGATCGCGAAGTCGGGGTCAAAGATGGTGCCGATGCCATCGGCGAGGTAGCTCAGACCGGCGAGGGCGAGCAGGATTCCGAAGACCTTCGCCATGAAGTCGGCGCGGAAGGCGAGATAGCCGACCAGAATCAGTGAGACACCGAACAGCAAGCCTTGGATGATGACCCAGAAGGTGCTGAACGACTCCAGAACGGGCAGGGCGGCCTCGGGGTCGTCCAGCAGCGAGAACCCGATTACGAGCTGGCTGACGCACACTGCCAGTAGCACGCCGTAGATGGCTCGCACCCAGCCCGCTACCGCGGAAAGCCGACGACTCACGGGCCTGAACACCACGTACAAAGCGCCCGCGACGACGATATCGAGCAGAGCGACAATGACGAAGCCCACCACTCCCGACCAGAACAAGACTGGGGAGGCGGAGATGTCCTGGGCCGTTTGAACGGCGTCACCACGAGTGATCAGAGGCGCGATCGCACCGAAGTTGGCGAAGCCAGCGACCCCTGCCATGAGGGCAAGACCAACTCCGGCGACCAGCGCCCCCTTTCGCTGTGGCCACTCGGTGAAGCTTCGCGGGTGCTGACGGACGGTGGCCCGTTGAGAATCGAGTGTTGTCTGGTCCATCGAGTATCCTTACGTAGTAAACTTAGGGTGTAAACTTATGATGTAAGTACAATACGATCCGACGGTCGAGTTGTCAATGGGAGCGAAGCGCCCGGCGTTCGTCAACCCGCGCTCCTTCGCCAATGCGGCCGCCTGTGCCACAATCTCCGTCGACGAATCGAACCCCACCACTCGCCCTGGAGCCACCCGTTCAGCAATGTCCACGGTGATCCTTCCGGGTCCGCAGCCAACGTCGAGCACACTCGCACCGGGAACGAAAGCGTCAGCAAGGTACGACGCGCGGAGTTGTCGACGGGCTCACAATCAATACGCGGTGGCGGTGCGCCAAGGCGTAGGGATTTTGGCCCAAAACTTGCCATCAAAGCTATTTCTGCCAATGCCATGCAGTGCACGGCGTTGGCACAGTGGGGGAATCACAAAGATAGGCTTACTGATGTTTGACGGAGTTGAGGAACTTGACGCTGTTGGACCGTGGGAGGTTCTTGCGTGCTGGAGCCGCGGTTACCCCGACGACGACTCCTCAGTGTCGATCATCTCGGCGGACGGCGATTCCGTCCACGTCGCCCAAAGGTCTCGCTCTGACGCCGTCCCGGTGCTGCTGAACACCATGTTCCCGTGGGCTCAGCCCGCAATCGGCGTGGAACTCCGCGACGAGGTCGGAGAGATGGACGCGGGCAAAATGCTCGGATACCCGCTGAACCGGGTGACTACAGACATGGCTCCACTGCCGGCACAGGTGAGACCCGTGCTTTCCTGCTTCTCAGCATCACCCTCGCACTCGGCGTCGGGATGTTGCCGCGACTCATCCGAAAGGCGCGACACCGTCCGCACCCTCGCTATCGCGCGGACGTCCATCCGCGCCGATGAAGTCGCTCGAATCCGTCCAGAAGCAGATCGAGCGCGAACTCGAACTCGAACTGGTCATCGCAGCCGTGTCCAACAACTGACTTGTCGTCGTGAGGCGTTGCTGTGGCGATGGTCACGATGTTGGGGTAGAGCACTGCCATGTGCGCGAACATCTGCGCCTGGGACTCAGGGGTCGCTACCGGTTGAGCATCTGCCTTCGGGTTGGCTGAACCGTCGAACAGCTCCTGCGTGAATCCCCACATCCGGCCGCCGAGGGCGTGCATGACGTGGTGGGCCAAGTCGGGCGTGAAGCCACCGGCCAGGAAGATTCCAGCGAACGAATCCTGATATTCCAGCACAGCAGGCGTCGGGTTACTCCGTGACTCGATTGCCTGGCGTGCCCAGCGGTGGCGTCGAAACGCACTTCTCGCGGACAACACACGGCCCCGGATGGCGTCCCGCCAGCCGGCGTCGAGAACCGGAGGATCGATCTCTCGGATGATCGCCTCGACCATTCCGTCGAGAAGGTCTTCTTTGTCGGCAACGTGCTTATACAGCGCCATGGGCACGACATCAAGCTCCTGCGCGAGTCGGCGCATGCTCAACGCATCGATGCCGATTTCGTCAGCGAGGGTGACCGCCGCCTCGAGCACTCGCTCGCGGTTCAACCGCACGCGCCTTGGGACTTCCGCTTGCTGGCTCATACTTACTGCCTTCCCATGCCGGAGAACTTCACGCCTTGACAAGTGTACGTGGTACACCCTACACTTCCGACTTCACCGGGACCGCCGCCCGATCCGGATTCTGGTGCTGGGTCCCGTTTTCCACCCTGCCGGCTGTTTCGCCCCAAACGGCCCCTCACCAACGCCAGCACCCGGCCGACTTGTCGAGGACATCCTGTTCTCGCTGAACCAGGACCGTGGAATCCGCCGGCACGCAACTCGAGAACGGGGTCAGCGACGGAAGGATCCGCCCTCGCCACCGCCCGCTTCGACGAAATTCGACAGTCGAAGAAATCGACGCTATCGCAACTGAACGATCACTTGACAGGAGTACGGCGTACACCTTACGCTTCAAGCAAGGTGTACGACGTATACCTCTACCCGAAAGTGAACCATTATGAACCTGCACAGATCTACCGCCGTCACCGCGGGAGTCTTTTTCCTGCTCACCGAGGTGGGCGCAATCGTGGGAGTCGCGCTCTACAGCCCGATCCTGAACGGCGCCGACTACATCACCGGCGCCGGCGCGGACGGCTCCATCCTGCTCGGCCTGCTCTTCGAACTGCTCCTGGTGATCGCCGCCGTCGGTACCGCCGTCACGCTATACCCGATCCTGAAGCGGCAGAACGGAGGGCTAGCACTGGCGTTCGTCGCCGCTCGCGTGCTCGAGGCAGCGGCCATCCTCATTGGAACTCTCAGCCTCCTGACGATCGTCACGCTCCGCCAGCAGTTTGAGGGAAGCACAGGCGACGCGGCCACGCTCTCCACCATCGGCTCCACGCTGAGCGCCCTGCGCAACTGGGCCTACCTGCTCGGAACGAACTTCGCCCTCGGTGCCGCCTCGCTGCTCCTTGCCTGGCTGATGTACTCGTCCCGCCTGGTGCCCCGTGGCATCGCCATCCTCGGGCTTGTCGGTGGGACGCTGATCAGCCTCTCCGCGATCGCCGTGATGCTCGGCCTCTATGGGCAGTTCTCCACCCTCGGCCTCGTCGTCGCTCTCCCGGTGTTCGCGTGGGAGTTGGCTCTCACCGCGTGGCTGATCGCCAAGGGGTTCCGCCCGGTGAGCATCCTCACCACCCCCGCCGCTCCTCTCGCCGCAGCCTCGCGATGAGGGCAGGGAATGCAGTCAACAATTGTTGACGATTCGGGTCTCGCCATCTAGAGTTCACCTGAGATACCGTCAACAAGTGTTGACGTACATCCATCGTGATGACGAAGTGGACCTTGAGGATTCAGCCGGTTTGGACGCCCCATGCCTGCATGGGTGGGTGAAGCCGTCGCGCCCGCGGGAAGCATCCGCGCCAGCATAAGCACAATGAATAACATGTTCGGGCGCGGAGCGTAGCGCGGAGCTCAAGGCTCTTGTCTCCACCTCTATTCGTCAACTAGTTTTGACGAATAGAGACGGAGAGGATGAAGGCACTCGTTGGATCAATGGACGGCAAGGGACCAGCTGAAGCCTTGCGCGTCGTTGCTGAGCTTCATCAGGAGGTAGCTCGTACGGAGGCAGGCCTCGTTCGCAGCGCTCGCCAGGCCGGGCTATCTTGGGAGGCCATCGCCCAGGGGCTCGGCGTGACCAAGCAGGCAGTCCACCGGAAGTACGGCAGGCGATAGCGCGAAGCCTGCACGCGCTCCAGGCCCTGCTTCCGGGCTTGAGACTGCGGACCAGGCGACCAGAGCCCACCCGATTCACCGCTATCTCCCGTCGTATGGATCCTTCTCATCTCCCAATGGACACCGCTCGTACTGAGCAAATCCCACTGTTCTTGGGGTCGAGATTCGGGGTTCAGCATCCTCACGATGATTCTCCGCTAGCCCGCGCTGCAATGCGGCAACTCCGTCTCTGCGACAAGGCTGCGCTATCACGGAGGATGGCGTCGATGTGTTGCGTCAGCCGAATCAGAACGCCCTAACATGCGAAAGAAGAAGACCCATGACGTTTCCCGAAGCCACTCAACCGGCCTCCCGTGAGGATGCCGACTTCGCTGGCACCCCCATTCACTCGAAGTTGTGGTGGGCGCCGGTTGGCACCCTGATCCGCCCCCGTCCCATTGCTCTTTCGTCTCTCTTCCCAGGCAGCGCCGCCCTGCTCACCGGACGCCGGTCGTAGTCATGCGGGATCACATCCTCGTGTCCGGACCGGCATCCTGGAACACCCTCGTCTACCTTGACCAGTTGCCAGAGCCACGACCTCACATGCAGTTCGCGATTGAGAATTTTGAGACGGTTGGCGGCACATCTGCCGGGAAGGCTCTACACCTTGCCGGGCTGGGTCGCCAGGTCACCTGTTGCACGGTGCTGGGCGACGATGCCGATTCAGCCAGGCTTCGCTCCGCGCTCGAATTGACCGGCATTGAGCTGGTGGCGTCGACGGTTCCCGGGCCAAGTGAACGGCATCTGAACCTCATGACGCGAGCCGGAGAACGAGTGTCGCTTTACCTGTCGACACCGGCATTCCGAGCGCCGGACGTCGACCAGTTTCGGATGCTGAGCGACGGCGCCGCAGCGCTCGTCATGGATCTCTCGGAAACGTCGCGAACACTTCTTCCTGAGGCGGTAGATTCGGGCATCCCAATCTGGACCGATATTCACGACTACAACGGCCAGTCCAAGTTCCACGAGCCGTTCATCCAAGCGGCGTCCTATATCTTCATGAACGCCGATGGCATGACCGAACCACTGTCGTTCATGCGCGCCCGGGTGGAGGCGGGCGCGCAGACCGTCGTTTGCACTCTTGGTGCTGACGGCGCCGTAGCGTACGACGTTGACGGACTTCACCGCGTGGCTGCTGTGCCAGCTACGGTCAGGGACACGAACGGCGCCGGCGACGCCTTTCTCGCCGGGTTCCTTGACGCCACCCTCTCGGGCGCTTCGACGGATGGAGCTCTTCGGTCGGCTGCCTCGCAAGCGGTAGTTGCACTCGAAACGAAGCACCTCCATCCCTGCTTGGAGGTACTCCTCCCATAGCCAAGCGCACTGCCGCGGAGCTGTCCCTTCATGCCGGCCCGAGATAACGGTCTGCTTGGAGGCATCGCAGCACTCACCGTGTCGGAAGTACGGGATGCCGGCCCGACACCGCCCGAGAGAGCAAAACCCACCGCACACAGAACAATCCGCCGCGCACGAAAACGGCTCAACCGGCGCTCGGACCGCCTCGATAACACCCAACCGAAGGATTCCGAGCCCGAAGCGCCCTGGCCGCTAGGCTCATGCTCGTCGACATGCGGCACGGCGGATGAGGAGAAGCCATGGCTGGCGGTAATCGGGTCGAGCGTCGTACGGTGACCACAAAGGTCCTCGCGATACTCGAAGCGTTCGAAAAATCACGTGGCTCTCTTACTCTCACGGAGATCGCCGAGGTCACGGGTCTGCCGCTTAGCACCGCGCACCGCCTGGTCACCGAACTCACGAACTGGGGCCTCCTGTTCCGCGGCGCCCAGGGACGCTACCAACTCGGCATCCGACTGTGGGAACTTGCTCAGAACGCGTGGCGGCCGCTGCGGGAAACGGCACGTCCGTTCATTCAGGATTTGTTCTCGCTGACAGGTGAGACCGCCCACCTTGCCGTCCGAGAAGGCAACGAGGTGCTTTACATTGACCGTGTGTACGGGTCCAAGCGAGTACCTCGGGCGTCACGGGTCGGCGGCAGACTCCCAATGCACGCCACTGCTGTGGGCAAGGCGATCCTCGCCTTTGAGGAGAGCTGGGTGCGAAGCGCCTACCTCGACCGCCAGCTCGAACATCGGACCCCGCATACGCATGTCAATCCGCGCCTGCTCGCCGAAGAACTCGCGCAGATTCGGGAGCAAGGGTATGCGACGACGCTGGAGGAGGTCCGGTTGGGATCCTGTTCGATTGCCGTCCCGATCTTCCACGGCCGTCAGGTCGGCGCGGGTCTTGGTCTCGTCATGCTCTCCAGCCAGGCCTCGACCATGATCCGCCATCTGCCGACCCTGAAGGGCGTGGCCGGGCAGATCGAGATCTCAACGGCACACATCCCGCTCGAGGGGTTTCGGGGGGTTAGTGGGGCGACCGAATAACGGGCGGCAGCTGAATCAACTCACTTCCGCTGGACGGAAATACGGCACATCATCGGACACCCGGTAGGCAAGACTGTGGACATCACCCTGCAAAAGGATCCACAGGAGTGGGAATCAGAACATAGGAGTTCAGATGTCGACGTCAACAGATACTGCGGGCCGCTGTCCTGTGGCTCACGGCGCCGGAGCGCCTGCCGGATACCACGGCTACGAACCGTTCCAGCTGAAGGACCCGTTCCCCGCCTACGCCGAGTTGCGAGCCGAGCAACCGGTCATGTATGACGAGCGAATCAACCTCTACGTCGTTTCGCGTTACGAGGACATCAAGGCGGTGTTCGAGAACTGGGAAACCTTCTCGAGCGAGAACGCCCAGGCGCCGGTGCGCGAGCGCGGCGCTGCAGCGAAGCAGATCATGGAGGAGGGCGGATTCACCGCATACTCCGGTCTCTCGGCACGACGCCCGCCCGAGCACACGCGCATCCGCGCAGTCGTGCAGAAGGCCTTCACTCCCCGCCGCTACAAGGCCCTGGAGCCGGCGATCCGTCAGGAAGTGATCGGGCTCACCGAGAAGATGCTCGCTCAGCCCACTCACGAGGGCGATCTGTTCCGCGATATCGCCTACGACGTGCCCACGATCACGATCCTCTCGCTCATCGGCGCAGACACGTCACAGGTCGACACCTTCAAACGGTGGAGCGACTCCCGGGCCGCCATGACCTGGGGTGATCTCAGCGATGAGGAGCAGATCCCACACGCGCACAACCTGGTGGAGTACTGGCAAGAGTGCCTGCGCCTCGTGCGCGTCGCACACGAGGATGGCGGCGACAATCTCACCGCCGACCTGGTGCGCGCGCAGGCCGAGGGCGCCGACATCTCTGACCACGAGATCGCCTCCGTCGTCTACAGCCTGCTGTTCGCTGGCCACGAGACCACCACGACTCTCATCGCCAACTCGCTGCGCGTGCTGCTGGCCCACCAGGAACAGTGGCAGCAGCTGGTCGAGGAACCCGCGCGCATCCCCGCCGCCGTCGACGAAGTGCTGCGCTACTCCGGCTCGATCGTCGCCTGGCGCCGCAAGGCGCTCAAGGATACGGAAATCGCTGGCGTGCAGATCCCGGAGGGCGCTGAATTGCTGCTGCTGATGGGCTCGGCCAACCGCGACGCCGGAAAGTTCGATGACGGTGAGGCGTTCGACATCTCCCGACCCAACGCCCGCGAGCACCTGTCATTCGGCTTCGGCATTCATTACTGCCTGGGCAACATGCTGGCCAAGCTGCAGGCGAAGATCGTCCTCGAGGAAGTCACACGGCTGGCACCGAACCTGAGGCTGAACGACCCCGAGCAGATCACCTTCCGCGAGAACATCTCGTTCCGCGTGCCAGAAGCGGTGCCCGTGAGCTGGGAGACCGCGTGATGCACAGCACCGAGTTCGTCCAGTTCTTCGACGGCGGAATCGAGCCGCAACTCGAGCAGCTCGGCGGCAAGGGCGCGTCCCTGGTCACCATGACCGCCGCCGGGATGCCGGTTCCCCCCGGGTTCATCGTGACGACCGCCCAGTTCGACGCCTTCATGCACACCGCGGGCATCACCGAGAAGATCGAGCGGCTGCTCGGCGACCTCGACCCCGAAGACATCGCCCACGTCGACCGCGTGTCCGCCGACATCCGCGACTCGATCTGCTCCTGCCCGGTGCCAGGAGAGTTGCGGGCGCAAACCATCGGCGCCTACGACGCACTGCAGGCCCGCTTCGACAGCCCGGTGCCCGTTGCGGTTCGCTCCAGCGCCACCGCCGAAGACCTGCCCGACGCCTCGTTCGCCGGACAGCAGGACACGTACCTGTGGCTGACCGGCATCGCCGCGGTGACCGAGCACATCCGCAAGTGCTGGGCGTCGCTGTACACCTCTCGCGCCATCATTTACCGCCTGCGCAACAACATCCCGGCCGAAGGCCTGTCGATGGCGGTCGTCGTGCAAAAGATGGTCAACGCCCAGGTATCGGGAGTCGCGATGACCCTCGACCCCACCAACGGCGACCGCTCCAAGATCACCATCGACGCGTCCTACGGCGTCGGCGAACTGGTCGTCTCCGGGCTGGTCACGCCAGACAACATTCTGCTCGACAAGGTCACCCTCGCCCTGATCACCGAGCACCTCGGCGACAAGCACATCGAGCTGATCCCGGATGCCGCGGCAGGAGCCCTGATCGAGCACGAGGTCGAACCCGCCCGTCGCGCGGTCCGCAGCCTCACCGACGACCAATTGCTCGCGGTCGCCCGCATGGCCAAGCGCGCCGAGAAGCATTACGGCAGCCCGCAGGACATCGAATGGGCGCTGGACGCCGACCTGCCCGACGGCGACAATTTGCTGCTGCTGCAGTCCCGCCCCGAAACCGTGCACTCCAGCAAGCCAGCCACCCAGCCGGTGCCGACCGCGCAGCCGAGCACCGGGGGCTACACCTTCGGCAGCATCACCTCGTCGCTGCTCAAACCGACCCACTGACGTTCCACCCTCTGCTCCATTCACGGCTCACCGTCGAGCCACACCCGAAAGGATCGCAATGCCAAAGTCCTTCCCGAAACCCTCCGACCTGCCGGTACCAGCCGGCGCCGAAGGGTGGGAACAGCTCTATCCGTATTATCTGACCTTCCAGGACAAGCTGAAGGAGCAGGAGGACGCCAAGTTCTGGTTCTGCGACAGCCAGCACTGGCCGACCGTATTCAAGCCGTTCGAGACAATCGGAGGTGAGTTCGCGGTCAAGTGTCTCGGTCAGTACAACGCCCGCCACCTGATGATCCCGAATGCCAACGGCATCGAGTTCCGCGTGCACCTCGGCTACCTCTACATGTCACCGATCCCGGTTCCGGAAGACCAGATCGCCGCCCGCGTACCGCTGTTCGAAGCACGAATCGGTCACTACTTCCAGAACTGGGAGACCTTGCTCGATCAGTGGCGCGTCAAGGTACGCGGCACGATCGACGAGATGGAGAAGATCTCGTTCACAAAGCTGCCCGACATTGTGCCCATGGAGGACATCGTTTCGGGCAAGGCTCAGGACGGCTCCGAAGTGCTGCTGGACAGCTACGACAAGCTGATCCAGCTGGCCTACCAGAACTGGCAGTACCATTTCGAGTTCCTCAACCTGGGCTACATCGCTTACCTCGACTTCTTCAACTTCTGCAAAGAGGTGTTCCCGAACATCCCCGACCAGTCCATCGCGACCATGGTGCAGGGCGTCGACATGGAGCTCTTCAAGCCGGATGACGAACTGAAGAAGCTTGCCGCGCTGGCGGTGGAGCTCGGACTGCAGGGCGAGTTCGGCACCACCGACGACGTCGAAGCGACCCTTGCCACCATCGCCGCTGCCCCCGGCGGTGAGCGCTGGATCGCGCAGTACGAGGCGGCGCAGGACCCCTGGTTCAACTTCACCGTCGGCAACGGCTTCTACGGCCACGACAAGTACTGGAACGAGCACCAGGAAATCCCACTCGGCTACATCGCCGACTACATCCGGCGCCTCGAAGATGGGCAGTCCATCATGCGCCCGGTCGCCGAACTGATCGCGGAGCGCGACCGGATCGTCGAGGAATACCGCGATCTGCTCGACGGAGAAACCCAGGCCACATTCGACGCCAAGCGCGGCCTG
The DNA here is from genome assembly GCF_046716805.1 of Mycetocola sp. Taxonomy (GTDB): domain Bacteria; phylum Actinomycetota; class Actinomycetes; order Actinomycetales; family Microbacteriaceae; genus Mycetocola_A. The sequence goes on from NZ_JBKJWH010000060.1 coordinate 10,350, forward strand.
GCCGCAACGGCCTACCCGTATGTGGAGAATCACAACTTCTACATCGAGCACTGGACTATGGGCATCTTCTGGCGCAAGATCCGCGAGCTGTCGCGGATGATGCACGCCGAAGGCTTCTGGAACGAACCAGACGACCTGCTGTACCTGGGCCGCAATGAAGTGCGCGACGCACTCTTCGACCTGATCACCGGATGGGGTGTCGGCGCCGAGCCGATCGGTCCGACCTACTGGCCCGACGAGATCGAGCGGCGCCGCAAGATCGTGGACGCGTTGAAGACGGCCCGTCCGGCTCCGGCGCTGAACACCCCGCCGTCCGTGATCACCGAACCGTTCACCCGGATGCTCTGGGGCATCACCACCGAGCAGGTGCAGTCGTGGCTGGGCGAGGGCGAGGAAGTCGAGGGCGGCGGCCTGCGGGGTATGGCGGCATCGCCCGGCGTTGTCGAGGGACTGGCGCGCGTCATCACCGACGCGGATCAGCTCTCCGAGGTGCAGCAGGGCGACATCCTCGTCGCCACGGTCACCTCTCCCTCATGGGGCCCGATCTTCGGCAAGCTCAAGGCCACCGTCACCGACATCGGCGGCATGATGAGCCACGCCGCGATCGTCTGCCGCGAGTACGGCCTGCCGGCCGTGACCGGCACCGGATCGGCATCCACCACAATCAAGACCGGCCAGCGCCTGCGCGTGGACGGCACGAAGGGCACGGTGCAGATTTTGGACGACGCGGATGCCGGGGATCTTCTCGTTTCGGGTCCGGGAGCACACAGCCACAGCCATGCCTGATTCCGCTCCTCGCACCATCCTGATCACCGGCGCGGCCGGCGGACTTGGTCGAGCGTTCGCGCTCGGCTTCGCCGGCCGTGGTTACCGGGTGGCGGTGGCCGACGTGAACCTGGCCGGCGCCGAAGAAACGGCCAGTCTGGTTCGGGAGGCCGGGGCAGATGCCGCGGCCTTCCGGGCCGACGTCACCAGCGTCGAATCCACCGAGGAACTCGCCTCGAACGTGGCCGAGTTCGGCGATGGTCGTATCGACGTCGTGCTCAACAACGCAGCTGTGTACGCCACCGTCACGCGCAGCCCGTTCGAGGACATCGACCCGGCCGAATGGGACCTGGTGATGAACGTGAACCTGAAGGGTCCGTGGCTCGTCACCCGTGCGGCGAGCCCGTTCCTGCCGGCCGGCGGTCGAGTCATCAACATCTCGAGCGCCACCGTGTACAGCGGATCCGAACAGTGGCTCCACTACGTGGCATCCAAGGGAGGTGTGGTCGCGCTCACCCGGGTCCTGGCCAAGGAGCTGGGGCGACGCGGAATCACGGTCAACGTGATCGCCCCGGGCTTCACCCTCACCGAAGCCAGCTATGGGCTGATCGACAATGCCGCCGAGTACGGCGTCGACCGCGGCGCGATCAAGCGGGCCAGCCAGCCCGAAGACATCGTCGGAGCCGCGGTTTTCCTCGCCGGCCCGGACAGCGCCTACTTCACCGGTCAAACCATGGTCGTCGACGGCGGCCGCCAGTTCATCTAGCAGCACCAGTACCACTAAGCACCAGCACCACTGAAGGAGTACTCATGCCAACGGTCCATTTCACCGACGCGGACGGCACCGTCCGCGATATCGACGGCAACGCCGGCGACTCGGTCATGGAAACAGCGGTCCGCAACGGCGTGCCCGGGATCGTCGCCGAGTGCGGCGGGTCACTGTCCTGCGCCACCTGCCACGTCTTCGTGCGGGAGGACTGCCTCGACGTGCTCCCCCCGATGAGCGACATGGAAGACGAGATGCTGTATGGCACGGCTGTCGACCGGCAGGACAACTCCCGGCTGTCGTGCCAGCTCAAGCTCACCGACGACGAGATATTCGTCACAACCCCGAGCACGCAGGTGTGAGGATGAACACCACCGAAACCCTGCAGCCCACAGGCCAGCTTGGCACAGACGCCCCTCCCGCTACCCGAACCGGGCTGCTCATCATCGGCGCCAGCCAGGCCGGCGTTCAACTCGCGGTGTCACTGCGGGCGCTCGGCTTCGAGGAGCACATCACCCTGCTCGGCGACGAAGACCACCGGCCGTATCAACGGCCGGCGCTCTCGAAGGAGTTCCTGCAGGGGACGATGGAGAGCGAGTCGCTCATCTTCCGTTCGAACGACTACTGGGCCGAGCACAACGTGAGCCTTGTCAAAGGGGAACGGATCGTGCGGATCGACAAGGATGCCGACGGCTCCGGCATCGCACACGCGGCATCCGGCGCATCCTTCCCGTTCACCCGGCTGGCCCTCACTGTGGGCGCCCGCGCCCGCCGCATGGACGTGGAGGGTGCGAATCTCGGCCGCGTGCTGTACCTGCGCAACGCAGATGACGCACTGGAGCTGAAGGCCCGAATCGGCGACGTACAGGACGTCGTGATCATCGGCGGCGGGTTCATCGGGCTCGAGGCCGCATCGAGCCTGCAGAAGCTCGGCAAGAACGTGACAGTGCTGGAGCACGGTCCGCGTCTGGTGGGC
>NZ_JBKJWH010000061.1:0-7652 GCF_046716805.1 Mycetocola sp.
GTCGAGCAGTTCCTCGTGCAGGACCCGGACGGCTACCTGCTGAGATTCACAACTCGCGTGCCTAATTGACGAGCATCCGTTTGGTGACACCGTCCGGTTGCTCAACCGAAAAGAAAGACCTGCCGACTCAAGGCCGGCAGGTCTTCTGATTTGGTTGGAGTTAGCCGACGACGGCCGTCCACGCACCGTCGGCAGTGATCGACACCAGCGACGGACCAGCGCTGAGCGGCACAGTTCCGGAGTAGGAACCGATTTCGTTCACGAGGAGGCCCATGGAGAAGGCTTCTCCAGTTTCTTCCACCGCCACGAAGTTGCTCTCACCATCGTGCGTCAGCGCGAGTGCTCCGGCAGCACCGTCGTAGAGGTAGACGCCGTCACCGGTTCCAGACTCAGGGAGCGCAGGAGCGGTAGACACCTGCTCAATCGTGATCGTCCACGCACCGTCCGCCATGATCTGCAGGGAGGCCGGCGCCTCACCGAAGCCGAGCAGGCCGTATACGGCCACGCCGGAGTAGTTGCCGATGGTGTTCGCGAGGAGGTCACCGGTCGAGGTGTTCGTCGCGTCGAGTATGTTCAGCGCAAAGTTGGCCGACCCGCTGTGGGTCGAGGTGACGATGCCGACGGATGCTCCAGCAGGTAGCGTGATGAGGCTGTCGCCCGTGCCTGACTGCGTCAGAGTGTCGAAGGTTCCGAAGTTGTCATCAGCCCAGGCGGCAGCATCCGAGCCCTGAGTCGCTTCTTCCACTACCTCTGCCTCGGCAGCTTCCGCGGGTACTTCTTCTTCAACGACGCTCTCCTCGACGGCAGCGCCAGCGCCGGCGGCGATCGCGCTGGCAGCCGCGCCAGCCATCGCGCCACTGATTCCACCGATGATGCCACCGAGAACAACGACGGATGCCGTGACGATCCACGCGATCTTCTTGAACTGGTCATAGCCAACGAGGGGGCGGCTCAGCTTGTCGCGAGTCGCGCCGACCAAGACCATGATCAGGTCGATGAGAACCCAGATACCGAGGCCACCGAAGGTGATCAGCTTGAGAACGCCGGTTCCAACTTTGCCGAGGTAGAAACGGTCGACGCCCCACATGCCGAGGAACCAGGACAGCAGCCACGTGACGATGAAGGACTTGCCTGGGGTCGTCGGTGCGCCGGTCGGGTACGGTGCCGTTGCATAAGCGGTCGGCGCCTGGCTCGCGGCCGGAGGCGCAGGAGCGTATCCGGCCTGGGCCTGCGAGTATGCCGGCTGGTATGGCTGCGGGGCCGCCTGATCAGCGGCCAGAGCCTGCTGGTACTCGTGCTGGGCGGCCGGAGGCTGGCTCTGCTGGAAGGGTGGGACAGGCGGGATGCCGGGCGCCGAAGGCGCACCGTTCGTGCCAGTCATGCGACTCCAGATTGAAAAGCTGTGTGTTCAGAGTCGGCACACTGATCGCCGCCCCCAGGGGCCGGTGCAGCCCCCATCCGAACCCTATGGCTCGCTTCAGACACCGAGTGTGGATATTCACCGGAATGGACCGGTTTGTCACCTTCTCTGGGTGCAAGGTTCGACCGGTCGGCTCCACGCGGAGCCTAGACTCGCGGAATGATTGACTTCACGAACGGTTCTGTTTTCAAGCTCGCGGCATGCGACCCAGCGGAAATTGCGGCCTCGGTGCAGCCTCTCTTCATTGAAGGGGAGCAGATCATGGTTGCGGCCAAGACGTTCCGTGACTTCGTCGTGTTCACGAACAAGCGCATCATCGCTGTGAACGTGCAGGGCATCAGCGGAAGGAAGCGTGACTTCTCGAGCCTCCCCTACAACAAGATTCAGGCGTTCTCGATCGAAACGGCTGGAACCTTCGACCTGGACGCCGAACTCGAGCTTTGGTTCAGCGGGCTCGGCAAAGTGAAGCTCGAGTTCAAGGGCAATTTCGACATCACCTACCTGGGCAAGCTCATCGGCTTCTACGTCTTGTAGGACGCTCGCCAGCCCAAGCGGCATCGAGCGCCCGACCAAAGCAGCCAACTGAAGGGCCGAGCGAAAGCTCGGCCCTTCTGCTTTACCCGAAGCGGCCGTTCACGTAGTCGGCCGTGCGGCTGTCGATCGGATCACCGAACATCGCCTCGGTGGGTCCGTGCTCCACGATTCCACCCGGTGTGCCCTGCGATGCCAAAAAGAACGCACAGTTCTGTGACACTCGCTGCGCCTGCTGCATGTTGTGAGTCACGATCACGATCGTGACCTCGCGGGCGAGCTCGAGCATGGTCTCCTCGATCACCCGGGTCGAGGTCGGGTCCAACGCGGAGCAGGGCTCATCCATCAGGAGCACACGAGGCTTCACGGCAAGCGACCGGGCGATGCACAGTCGCTGCTGCTGCCCACCCGATAGGCCGGCACCGGGCGCGCGAAGGCGATCCTTGACCTCTTTCCACAAGCCGGCCTTGGTCAGGCAGCTTTCGACGAGCAGATCCTGCTCCTCCCGCCCCATCGACTTTCCGGTGAGCTTGAGACCGGCAACGACATTGTCGTAGATCGACATGGACGGGAACGGGTTCGGCTTTTGGAAGACCATGCCGATGCTCTTGCGCGCGTCGACCAGTTTGCGTTCCGGGTCGTAGATGTCTTGCCCGTCCAGCAACACCTCGCCGGCGAGACTCGCCGACGGGATGAGTTCATGCATCCGGTTCAGAATGCGCAGGAACGTCGATTTGCCACATCCGGACGGCCCGATGAGCGAGGTGATCACTCCTGCCTCCATGGTGAGCGACACCCGGTCGAGCACCTGATGGTCGCCGAACCAGGCGGTGATGTTCCGGCCCTCGAGAGTGGCGAGCGGATCCAGCGGCCGCTCCACGTCGTCCATCATGGTGCTTGGGGATGCCCCCCTCCGCCACGCACGTTTGGTCGGCTCAATACGATCCCAGACGGCGGATGCGAACCCGGCGCGTTGCGGTTTGGGCAACACCTGCGTGCGGTCATCGGAGTAATTCGGTTCGGTCATGGTCACTCGATTCGGTGGCGATGGTTCAGAGGAGGTTGGGCAGGAGGCGTACGACCTGCTCAGTGACGAGCAGGCTGCTGAGGATGACAACGGGCACGAAGACGATCCACGTCTGGCGGGCGCCGATACGGCGGTAGGCCCAGACCGCGCCGATTTCGACGAGCAACAGGAATTGCAGCGCGAAGACGAGGGCCCACACGGTGGAGGTATCGCCCTGCAGCTCGCGGTCTTGAGGGGGAAGGGTGACGAAGTTGGTGAGCCTGGGCCCGGCCGGCTGTACGTCGCTGACCAGGCGGGCGTCGACCCGCGCAACACCACTCGGTGAGTATGGCGTGCCCCGCGCGGTGGTGAGGATGACGCGGCTTTCTCCTGCTTTCAGGGCGGGTGGGGCGAGGTCGCCCGCGTAACGCAGCCCGATGACTTCATAGGAGTGCTTGCCCTGGCCGGTGACAATGCTGAATTTGTCTCCGGGCGCGAGTTCCTGGATGCGAGCGAAGGGTCCACCGAAAGCTGCCGCACGCCCCATGATGACGCTGACGCCGGCCTGGCCGGGGAGCATGGTGTCGCGGCGGTGTCCCGGCCCTGCCTGAAGGCTGTCCGCGTCGGTGCCCTCAACGATGATTTCCTTGATACCGAGCCGAGGGATCGTGAGAAGAGCGACGGGGGCACCATCGGGCAGGAGCACGTCATACACATCCCCTTCACTGACCGGCGCCGTGCTCTCCTCGAGTTGCAGCCGAAACTGGTCGCCGAGCTGTTGCTGGGCGACGAGGTGCTGGATGTGCCCAATCACGGTGACGTTCAGTACGAACGTGAGCAGAAGGGCGGCAATGACGGTGAGTGCGCCTCGGATCACCTGTTTCCGGGGGGTGAGCGAAACCGGCACCCGAGCCGGCGCGGGCATGCGCCTGGGCGGTGTCGGCGGCCCTTCGCCTCGGGGCGGTTTCGGAACGCGCGGCAGTTTCGGTGCTTTCGGAACGCGCGGCGGTCGGCTGGACCCATCCGTCGTCTCTCGCACGGATCGCCTGCTGGGCGGTGGCAACAGGTCTTCGGTTGGGTCGTCGCCCGCCGGCCGGTCGATGACGGTCATGAGGCAATCCTCGCGACACCAGGAAAGCGGATGAGACGGAGGCCGCGAGGACCAAGCAACCACCAGAACAACCCACCGGCGAGGCCCAGCCCGCCGCCGATTGAGAGGCCGAACAGCGGCGGAAGAACGACGAGCGTATCGCGGGTCAACGGCAGGAGTGACGTTCCTTCGACCGTCTTCGGCGGAGTCAACCTGACGTGGCTGTGCAGAACGGTGTGCTGACCGAGCGCGCCGAAGGTCACGCTGACGCGTCGAGTTTCATCCGGCGCAAGGCCATCCACGCGAACGAGTTTCGCGTCGGCGACGCGGCCGCCGACCGCGTTGTTGATCCAGTACCGGGCGGTCGAATCGAGGGTCGTCGACGAGTTGTTGCGTACGCTGAACGTCAGCGTGACGGTGCCGTTGCCGGGGCTGAATGATGGAGATACGGATGCCGTGAGCCCGCTCATCGCAAGGATGCCACCGATATCGGACGGGTCGTCACCGAGCGCTTCGTCGGCCTCGGCGGGGTCACTGATGGTCTCCTGCACAACGTCGCCTGGAACAGGCCCTCCCGGTGCCGGTCGCGGAGGAATGGTCGGTGCCGAGGGTATGGTCGGCTCTGCTGAGGGCGAAGTCGGCGGTGTCGGTGAGGCCGTCGGTGAGACCGTCGGTGTCGGTGAGACCGTGGGTGTCGGCTCGAGACCGTCGACGACCTCGACCGAGAGATTGCCGTCCGGCTCGGCTTCTTCGGCGGCCGCCCGCTCGAGGAGCGGCCCGCCACCGACCAGTGCGACGACAACCAGGATGCCGACGGCGACAGCGATCTGCCACGGTGCGCGGCGCTGTGCAGCGGTCAAGATCCGCTCCCGCCGGTGCCGACGCTCACGACGTCGTTCGCCTGAACGGCCTGTTCGGCTTCGACTTTCCGTCGCGCTTCGTTCTCGGTGTATTCGATCCACACTGCAGCGCGCTTCGCGTCGACCTGGCGACGCCAGCGGCGGTAGACGAAGAACAGGGCGACGAGGACCAGCGCTATCACGAGGATCCACGGCGGAGCGATCAGCACGGTGTCGCGCGTAGTGGCAGGAACCGGCATCCGCTTGGTTTCGTCATCCCCCTCCACGAACGGGTTGAGGGTCACCCACGGGTTCAGGTAGCCCACGCTCGCGATGCCCGGGAGGTCGGTCTCGAAGGTGCGGGTGGAGCCGGGCAGCAGCTCGGGAATGCCGTCGCCCTGCTCGCCTCCGGCGGGGATGCCGAACCAGGTGCGCGCGCCGACCGAGATGTTCGAGGCGAGGACGATGTTTCCGGTGTTCTCAACGGTGTAGCTCATCCGCACGGCGCCGGCGAACGGGTTCCACCAGTCCCCCACGTACTGGCTCCCGACGCCGCCGATGGTCAGCCCCGCCTGGATGTCACCGGAGACGCGCACATAGAGTCGCGTGCCGAGGCGCCGGTCGACGTTGACCTGCTCGCCGGGGGTGACGACGGATGCCAGGATGCCGCCGGCATGATCGCCGGGCCCAGCCTGTGCGGGAATGTCGACCGTGAACGGTACGACGCGGGACTCGCCGGACTTCAGGTCGAACTGCAGTCGATCCATACCGTTCTCAAAGCGCACCCAGGTGCCGACATCTTTTGCCACGGCACCGGTTTCGAGCAGCGCATATGCGCCCTCGTCGTCGTTGAAGGCATCGGTGGCCAGGATGGTGAACGACTGCACCAGAGTGCCGGTGTTGCGTACGAGGTAGTTGTCGGTGACCTGCTGCCCCGGGTCGGCGCTGTAACTGAACCGGGATCGGTTGTCGGCGTTGCCGTCTGCGCCGGCGGGCACGCCCGAGATACCGATGGTGTCGTCTGCCCGTGCAGCTGACGGGTCGGAGACGATCAGGCCGGTGATCGCGAGGCAGGTGAGCAGGGCGACGACAAATGCCCGACGGATGCCGCGGGCGGCACGACGGGCGAAGGACGGGTGGAGAAGAACTGCGGTCACTGGGTGTGCATTTCGCTGGGGCGCCTCTGCTGAGGCGGTTATGGACGGAGCTGGGGGTCGTGCGGACATGCCGTATGGGAAAGGCGCGCCAGGCGCCTTTCCCATACGGTTTTCACTGTCGGACTATCGCTCGACTACTTACTTCGAGACGAGGTCCAGCGTGAGGGTGCCGTTGTAGACGCCCTTCACTGCGTTCTTCGGAGCCTTGAACGTCAGGTCGGCGTCGAAGTGGGCGCCTGCCTCAGCGGTCGAGGAGTCGATGGCGGCCGTGGCGAGCGTGCCGAAGCCAGCCACACCAGCGGCCTTCCCCGCGGTGAGCTCGACACCATCCTGGATGCCGCCGGCCTGGATGCCCTTGTACCCGAGAGCGTCCTTCGCGATGACCTTGCCCGCAACGGCGTTCGTGAAGTCCGAAGCGGTAACGTTCAGGTTCCAACCCTTGAGCACGTTACGGTCGTCGTACACCGAGAACTGGCCAAGCTTGACCGGAGCCGTGACCTTGTCGCGACGAACCGTACCGAGGTTGACGCTCGCGTTGGCCGGGGCAACCAGCTCGAAGCGGTTCGAGGTGGTGACCTCAGCGCTCAGGTTGGTCGTGGACGACGTGGGGACCGACTGGGTGAGGGTGAAGCTGTCCCACGCGACGATGGTGTTGTCGCTGTTCGCAAGGTAGAGCTTCGTGGCCTGGTTGACCGGGATGGCAGCGGCGTCGACCGTGCCGGCACCGTTCGCGTCCAAGGTGACCTGGCCGGTCAGGCCGGCCGGGAACGAGCCCACGGTCAGCGTCTTGTTGGCGTTCGCCACACCGGCGTCGATCGCGAGAACCTTGCTGTCGACCGTCTCGGTGACGAGCGTGGAGACCTGGTTGCCAGCGGTGAGGTCAGCCTCGGTGACGGCGGCGGGCGGCGCCGGAGCGGCCTCGACCTCGACCGCACCGACGGTGTAGTTACCGGTGCCCTTTTCGATGGTGATGTTGCGGTACACCGCACCTACCGTGGTCACACCGGCATTGTTCGTGTAAGCGATACCGAACCAGTACTCACCACCCGCGGCGATCACCGTTTCGATGCCGTTGGTGAGACCTTCCAGCGTGAGGTCGGGCGTCAGAGTTCCGCCATTGGGGCCGGCTGCCGAGTCGTATGCATAGGCGTTCCAGGTGTTGGTACCGCCGTCGCGGTCGGCAGGGTTCCGATCCGAGAGGAACTTGTACACCCCGGTGAAGGGCGCGGCACCGGTGACGGGCCGAGTGGCTGCCGGGTTGAGCTCAGCGAGGATGTCCGTCTTGCTCGCGGAGCCGAAAACCATTTCGCCTCTGCCGAAGACACGGGTCGGGTCACCGTCCGTAAAGACTCCATTGCCGTCATACATGTAGTAGGACGTCTTCGAGCCGTTTGACTGGTCGAGCAGGACGTCGCCCGTGGCGGCGTTTGCCGAGACCGCACCGCCGACGACGAGGGCGAGGGCAAGAGCGCTGGCTGCTGCCGCGCTCCACTTTTTGCTGATGTTCACTTCATTCCTTTTTTAGTGTTTTGAATTTTGTGTACGAAGGAGAGCGGAAACTATGCCGAGAGCGCGACGCGGAACGGCGTTGTGGTCGACGGTGCAAGGA
>NZ_JBKJWH010000062.1:0-8329 GCF_046716805.1 Mycetocola sp.
CGGGACCCCGGTTTTTTTTTGCCCTATTTTTTTGTTGTGGGGGGGGGCGCGACCGCCCACGACCACACACTATAGAAGGAGACGCCATGAGCACGAAGGTTGAAAAAAGCATCCTCGTTAACGTCCCGCTCAGCATCGCGTACAACCAGTGGACCCAGTTTGAAGAGTTCCCGCACTTCATGAGCGGCATCAAGTCCGTCACTCAGCTGGATGATGAGACCGTGAAATGGGTCGCGGAAATTGCCGGTGTCCGCCGGCAATGGAACGCAAAAATCCTGGAGCAGTGCCGGACAAGAAGGTGTCGTGGGCTGCGACAGAGGGGGGCGACCAACGCAGGGTCGGTGACCTGTGAGGACGTCGGAGGCGGACAGGCTCAGGTGCATCTCGTCCTCGAGTACGAGCCCGAGGGCCTGGTTGAGAAAATCGGCGACAAGCTGAACGTCGTAGAGAAACAGGCCGAGGGCGATCTGGACCGATTCAAGGCCTTCATCGAATCCGAGGGCTATGCCACCGGAGCGTGGCGGGGATCGGTAGGAACCGGTAACCTCCGCCGATGAGCCCGGCATTGAGACCGCCGCCGATTCACGTGGTGACAGCGGCAATGCGGGAATCTCGGGCAAGGTCGCCGCGGGCGTCGGAATCGCTGCTGCTGCTGCCGCTGCCGGTGGCGCCGCCACCAAGAGAACTGGCGAGGACACAACTGATGTGGAGGCCGACGTCACGCTCACGCCTGCCGATGAGGCGCTGCCAGACCCGACCCTCCCCGGGACAGAAACCGCCGAGGCGGGCGTGATCCACCCCAGCATTCAGTCAGGTCAGCCAGCGCCACCATCGTGACGGTTCGGGCTCCGGAGCTGGTCCCTCGCCCAGAGCTCGCGCTGCCTCCTCGATGTCGTCCGTGGTGAGCGTCATGACGTCGTCACGGTCGAGCGCGTCGAGACTCCGGTCCTCGTCAAGTGACAGCCTCAGCGCCTGGCGATTCAGCGCCTGCTCAAACAGCGTGCGGGCAAAGCGCGCGTTTCCGGAGTCCTCGCCGGAGTGAAGGCCGGCGAGAATGCGGCGCAGCATCTGCTCCGCGCCCGGCTCCAGTGTGTATTCGTGCTGGGCCAGCATTCGGTTGAAAATCGCCTCGAGGGCGTCGAGCGAATAGTCAGGGAAGGTGATCTCTCGCGCGAACCGGGAGCGGAGACCGGGGTTCGAGAGCAGGAACGACTCCATCAGCCGCGGATAGCCAGCCACGATCACCACCAGGCGGTGGCGGTGATCCTCCATTCGCTTGAGCAGGACCTCGATCGCCTCGGGCCCGAAGTCCATCCGGCCGTCCTCCGGGGCCAGAGCGTAGGCCTCGTCAATGAACAAGACGCCGTCCAACGCCCGCCGGATCACCCTGTCCGTCTTGATCGCGGTCGCGCCGACATACTGCCCGACCAGGCCCGACCGATCGACCTCGACCAGATGTCCCTTTTGTAGCAGGCCGACCGCGCGATACATCTCGGCCAGGAGCCGCGCCACGGTGGTTTTACCGGTGCCCGGGTTTCCGAGGAACACCAGATGCTGTGATGTTGCCACCTCCGGAAGGCCGTGCTCCTTGCGGCGGGCCTGGACCTGAAGTAATGCGACGAGCGCCTGCACCTGTTCTTTCACGGTCTCCAGGCCGACCAGCGCGTCGAGCTCGGCTTGCACCTCTGAGAGCGGTCGTGCCGGCCCGGGTCGCCCACCAAAGAGATCACCCACCAGATCATCCACCCGCTCCGAACCAGGCAGCTTGAGCTGCTCGGCCAGATGGCCAAGCGTTTCGCGCAGGTCGTCGAGCGGGTTGCGTTTGGCAGCCATACGTTTCTCCTGTGGCGATTGTTACGGGGCCGAGTGAAGGATCGCGGCGGATCGGTGTGCTGGTCGGCATGGCTTGCGGTGAAGGCGTCTTCGCTTCGTTTCATCCAGCGTAGGGCTGGGGGAGTCGAATCTGAATCCCCCTGACCGGCGGAGGGCGGAGCCTGGCCGATTACAGCGAGCGCGCCACGCGGTAGCGGAGGTAGACGACTCCCGAGGTGAAGCCGCGGCTCTCGACGAGTTCGAGATCCACCCGGCGCTTGCGCTGCGGGAAGAACGGAGGTCACCCTGCGCATCAGAGGTCCTCCTCGGTAGGAGTCCCACAGTCCCGACTCGCCAGGAAGCAGGCCCCAGCTGACGCTTCTGGTTTGTCTCTACCCGCCGTAACGACATGTGAGAACCTATCAGCCACGACCGCGGCCAGCGCTCGCGACTTTATTTGGCTTGCCTGACATCGCCGATCTTCGGTTGAGCTCACACCGCTTCGCAGGCCCGCTTCAAATCGACCAGGTCTTGGTGCAGTGCCTTCTTGGCTGCACCGGCGAACAACGCGCCGAGAACTCCGGCAAGGCGCGCGCCCAAGGTGTTCGGGGTTCCCACGAACCTCATGTCGATGCGGGTGCCGCTGCCTTCCGGCGTGAAGCGGTACTCGCTGCGATAGTGGGCGCCACGCGAATCCGCCTCTGCGACGTACGAGACATCCTGCTCATACCCGGTGACCCACATCTCCTCGGTCGCCTCTTTCCCGAACATCGTGCGTGTCTCCCGCCATCGGGTGCCGACGTTCAACTGGGATGGGCCCGCGAGCACCTCGACTTTGGTGATGCCGCCGATGTTGGCGGCGGCGTTGTCCAAGTCGCAGAACACCTCGAACACGCGTTTACGGTCGGCGTTGATTGTGATGCTGTCGTGGATGTTCACTGGCTCTCCTCTGCGAGCCCGCCGGTTGAGGCGGGTAAGACTCCGCCAACCGTAGCGGCATTGGCAAGCGTCGAGCCGCGCTGCCACGAGCTTCACCGGCCTCGTTCATCGCCGGGGCGCTCAAGAGTCTCTGGGCGACGAACTCCGACTGCGCGCGTTCCTGGACGCGCGCAGTCGGCGCAATGAGAGTCGAGTACGCTCGAAGCGGTAGCCAGACTCGTCGAATGTTGCGGGTCGGCTCGATTCGTCGTACTGGTTCCACCCGTCGGCTCGAAGCGGTAGACGTCAGTGGAGCTGTCCGCGCACCGCCCCGGCCGGGTAGTCGGCATTGTGCACGTTGATGTAGTAATTGTCCGGGTTGGCGTCGAGCGCGTCAGCGAGCGCGTCGTTGTCCACACAGCCAGCCGAATAGCCGTCGGTTGGGGCTTCCAGCCCTTGTACGACGGGACCCGCCGTGTTCTCATCGCCGACGTGGATGTGCGCCGCAGTCGCCGGTGCGATCCGTCGGACGAAGAGGTTGTAACAGATCGTTCCGTTGTCAGTGTCCCATCTGACGAAGGCGAAGCCGCGACCGTCCGGGTCGCCGGGACCTGGCACCTCCGCGGCGCCGGTCAGGCGGGTGAAAGAGAAGGGCAGGAAGTTCGTGGGCGAGTCGGAAGTCGCGGCCGTCGCGGCCGTGGGTAAGGCCACGGCGCCCGCTACCAAACCGAGTGAAGCCACTGCTGCCAAAAATCGTTTGCGCATGTCAGTCCTTTCGATTGTGCTGAGCGCGCCCGTCGCCGGATGCGTCCGATCTGGTTACTCAGGTTCTCGACGATGCCCCTGACAGCGCCAATAATGAAATTTTCGGACCTTTTGCCCAGACCAGTGCGCCTGCAGGAGGCGGTCTTGAAAGTGCGCTCGGCGATGCATTGGTAATGGTTCTAATCGATGGGGCGGCATCTGTCAACGGGCAGGATCGCCATTGCCCGTGAGGCGAGCCAGGGCACGTTTCGCCGATTCGTAACGAGCGGAGCTGCCGGTCAGGAGAGACCTCACGTCAGCAGCCTCAAGGAAAAGGCAGTCGTCTCGAAACGAACTGGTCTACATCGACCTGCTGAAGCCGGCGTGGTCGGGACCGCGCGTCGGCGTATCGGCAAATCCGAAGTGAGGTGCAGGTCCGGCCGACTCGTCGGTCGACGGTTCGGAATCAGCCGGAGCTGTCCGCGTCGTTGTCGCGAACTCCTGCGAGAACATCGGTTCGTTTGTGCTGGGCGAGTCCGGGGCCGGTCCGGCAGAGGTCGCGCTCTCCGTGAGTTCGCTTCGGAATGAACTGGTGGGTGCCTGGTTGGCGGATGCGGCAACGGTCGCCGTATCTGGGGCGACTCCAGCGTTCTCGGTCGGTGTGTCTGACACGGATGCGGTCGTGGCGGGCGGTGAAGGCTGATCGTCTTCGACTGTGATGACAATGCGCATTTTCGGCTCCTAACTGCCTGGCTGGGTGCTCAATTGAGGACGGCGTACCTGCCCTCGAAGGTGACGGCCTGTGCGGTCAGGTTCTTGACCGTGATCCAATAGGTGCATCGATTCCCGTCGGCCCGTTCAACCGCAACGTCCCATTCGATTTGAGGGCTGCCGACCTGCGGCGAGGTCGGCACCATGTACCAGACCACATGACTGGCAGCCGACCAGCCGAAGGTGAACCACCGTTTCGTTTGTTGGGCGGCAAGGGATCCGGTGAATTGTACGTTGGTATACACAAGGGCCTCCTAATATCGGCTGAGCACGGCGTATCGACCCTCGAACGTGATGGGGACGCCTGTCAGATTTGTAACGCTGATCCAATACGTCACGTACTCCGCACTGGCCCGTTCGACCTGTACATTCCACGTCACTTGTGGGGCACCAGGGCTGGGGGTTGTCGGCATGACAGTCCACACCACGTGCCAGGTCGCCGGCCATCGGAAGGTGAACCATCGTTTGGTCTCGCGTGCGGCGAGCGCGCCCGTCCACTGCGTGCCGCATCGAGGGTCGGTCTGCCAACCGTCGACCGGTATCTGCCAGACGCCCCGATTACGTGTCCCGGCGCGCAGAACGCGAGCGTGCGGATGAAAGATCAGATCCCCGACGTAAGCCGTAGGCAACCCGTTGGAGTAAGCCGCCCATGTCACGCCACCGTCGGAGCTTTGATAGACCCCCAGGTCGGCGCCGACCCACACGCGGTTCGGATTGGTGTCGTCGACGGCGATGGCGGTGATCGGAAGGTTCGGGAGACCGGCGGTGCGGTCTGTCCATGTCGATCCGCTGTCGTCAGATCGAAACACCCGGCCCCCGTTGACCGCGCTCGAGGTCACCCAAAGGCGGTCACCGGCGCCGGGAGTGGCGTACAGGTCGCTGATCCAAGCGGCCCTCGGCACGGCGAGCGCAGTCAGAGCGGACCAGTCGCCATCCGAGAATCGGCTGCGCAACACCCGCCCGTCGGTGAGACCAACGACAACGGTGTCGGGATCCGGTAGGTGAAGCGCGCTGGCGGTGCCAGCCGCCGGATAAGCGAGACGAGTCCAGTTGGTGGCGTTGTCGCGCGAGACGTACAGCGCAAGACCGCCCAGTGCAACGGTGTCACCGACCGCGGCACTGTATTCCACCGGTACGTAGAACAGTCCAGGCGCCTCCCCTGAGGGCCGCGGCGGCGTCACGAAGTTCCACGTGTTGAGGGCTCCACCTGTGGTCGAGCGCAACATCGTCCCGTTCTGTCTGGTGTGCACCATGGTGGTGGGGAGACCCCGGTTCACACCACAATCGCCGCCGTCAGCGTCTCCTACGTGCTCCCAGGACGACAGGCCGAGCCAGCGGTTGGTCCCGTTGTCCTGGGTGCCGCCGATCACAAGTCGGGAGGTCCCGATGTCTTGTGCGATGTATTCGAACTCGCTGATGACAAGCCCGTTATTGCACGAGACCCAGGTGACCCCCCGGTCCGGGCTCCGAAACAGTCCGCCGTCATTGCCTGCGTAAACGGTGTCGGGCAGCCCCGGGGCGAAGGCGATTGATTGCTGGTCAGGGTGTATCGAGTCGCCGATCTGTCTTGACGACAGGTTTGTCCAGGTCCAGTTGGCATTCGCGAGATCGCCGCGATGGAGATCGATGGCGCCGAGATACACCTGTGTGTCGCGATCCGGCGCAGCGGCGACGTACCAGTCGTACCAGGCCTGTCCACCGTTCACGTCAGCTGGTGGGGCGACGATATTCCACGCTCCGGCGTTGCGCCGCCACAGGAGGGTTGTGACCGACTGATCGTTGTTCAATCTGGCGCCCCACGCGTAGGCAACCGCGGCGTTCGACGGCGCGATGGAGACTGCGAATCGGAAGAAGTTGGCCGGTGCGCCTGGCAACGCAACCGCTGTCCAGGTCGTGCCGTCGTCGGTGGAACTGAACAAGCCGTCGCGGCATGCCGCCAGCACCTCGGTTCCTGCTGGGTCCACCGATACCCCCCAGCAGGTGCTCGAGCGCCGTTGCGTCCAGGTAGAACCTCCGTCGGACGAGACGTACAGCCCCCCGGTTGTCGCCGCGTACAGGCGCTGGCCGTCTGTGCGGTCGACCACGAGTTGGAAGAAGCCTTGCCCGACGAACGGGGCGGTGCACAGCGACATCCAGGTGGTACCGCCGTCGGTTGAGCGCAGGATCCCGTTGCCGAGGTACGTGTATCCCCACCATGCGCCTTCGCCGGTGCCGCAGTACGCGATGGAACCGTTGTTCGGATCGAACGCCAGTGCACCGACTGACAGCGTGGTTTGGTAGTCGGTCCGAGGAAGCCATGAGGCCCCGGCATCGCGGCTCTCCCACACGCCGCCGTTGGCAGACCCGGCCAGGACGTGTGTCGGCTGGGCCGGGTCGACGGCGACGGCGGAGAGGCGTCCGGACACGTTGATCCGCGAGTTGCCGTACGTTTGACCATTCGTGATCGTGTGCGGACCGATGGACTGCCACCGCGGTCCGGGTCCGGTCGGCGGGCCCATGGTTGCCGCTGCTTCTCGATAGGCATCCGCCAGCGAATTTCGCGTCGCGGAAGCATTTTCCGCGTCCGTCGGCGCTGGGCGTGCAGCGCTCGTCGACAGAGTCGACTCGCCGGTGTGCGCCGGTGCAACGGCGAAGCGTTCGGCGACGGCAAACACCTCTGACGCGTGCTCCTCCTCGACGATGGCGACGACAGCGTCTTGCATCAACGAGTCCAGGCCTTGACTCTTCAGGTGCTGGAGCAGACGCAGCATCGGCTTTCCCCCCGGCGGCCGCGCGGGCACCCCCGTCTCCGAGTCGATGACATCATTTCGCGTGCCGGATTCGTCTTCAGCGCTTCTCATGTTCACCACTCCTTCAACGAGGCAGGCCGACCAGTCGGCGGTCCGCCTAGTCCGTCTCTCTATTCGCCGCAGAGGTAGCGCCGTCGGCCTGCGCACCATCGCGCTCGGCTTTGGCGGGATCGTCCGACGTCGGTGACTCCTCGCCAGGCACCTCATGCAATTCAGGCTCGAGTTGCAGGTTCCGCAGGACTTCATCGACCTCGTCCGCCGGCAGTCGGGCCTGCAGGTGCTGACGGAGGCGTTCCTCAGCTCCGTGAGATTCTGACGGTCCTTCGTCCTCGGGCGACTTCATGATGGTTCACCCGCGCAATCCGTCGTTACACGGGCCGACCTCGCCGGCAGTCATATCGCTTACCGGCCGTCTTGCCCGCAGTCGTTCGGCCCTGGAAGCTCCAGGCAGGCCAAGCGGGTCTCGATCTGTTGCCGTTCCCCTACCGCCTGCGCCCATCCGCCGAGCGATACACCGCTGACGATCAATGCGAGGACGCTCAGAACGATCGCTATCTTCACCATGACGGCCTGACGTGTCTCGAGGGTCTGCTTCTCGGTGGACATGTCGGTTTCACTGCTCATGATCGCCATGGTTGCACCCTTCAACTGAGTTCCCCGCGTGACCGCAATATTTCTCGCTCCCTCTCCTGAAGTCAACCGGCTGTTCCCCGACATCGAGAGCGGAACGGGCATGGAAATCCCGGGTCGAATGACCGCTCGCGGCGCACCTCCGACTCCTGGCCCGCCCCCAACTTGTACCGTCAGCCGTGCAGCGCCGCCTGCTGGCTCCGCCACAGTGCATACTGCGCCCAAGGGTCATCGATGCCCGCCCGGAGGACTTCGATGTGCGCAAGGATCTCGTCATGGGCCGCGAACCATTCGCTGCGGTCGAGCCGGTGTGCGGCGAACTGTGCGTGCCGTCTCTGCTCGGTCTGCCGGTTGCCTCGTTCGAAAGCGAGAAGTTCGTCGTGACGGATGCCGGCGAACCGCTGGCGGGGATTCACCGACGTGCCGATCTTTATCCGATCCTCGAAGCGGAGATAATAGACGACGTCGACGCGCGGCGCGACGATCTCACCGTCGGGGATGTCGCCCACCCGCCACTCGCAGACGCCGCACAGCCAGCCGGACGGATAGCGGACCCCCAGACGGGAGCCGCAGGCCAGGCACGGGGTCGGCAACGCGTCGGTCACACCGCTGTCCCGAGCCACCCAGTCGTGCGCGACCTGAAGGTGGCGCGAACACAGGTTGAG
>NZ_JBKJWH010000063.1:0-3308 GCF_046716805.1 Mycetocola sp.
GGACGACATCGACCGGCTCTACGAGCGTTACCAGAACGTCTACGGCCAGCACCCTGAGGAGACCCGATGACCGCGCGCCCGCTCCCGACCCCGGACGCGGAGGTCTGGTTCCTCACCGGAAGCCAGAACCTGTACGGCGAAGAGACCTTGAAGCAGGTTGCCGAGCAGTCGCAGGAGATCGCGCGAACGCTGGGCGCGGCATCCGCTGTGCCGGTGAGAGTCGTCTGGAAGCCCGTGCTGAAGGACTCCGAGTCGATCCGCCGGGCCGCCCTCGACGCCAACGCGGACGACACCGTCATCGGCCTGATCGCGTGGATGCACACGTTCTCGCCCGCGAAGATGTGGATCGCCGGCCTCGACGCGCTGCGGAAGCCCCTGCTGCACCTGCACACCCAGGCCAATGTTGCGCTGCCCTGGGGCGAGATCGACTTCGACTTCATGAACCTCAACCAGGCCGCCCACGGCGACCGTGAGTTCGGCTACATCCAGACGCGCCTCGGCGTCTCCCGCAAGACCGTCGTCGGCCACGTCTCCAACCCCGCCGTCACCGCCCAGGTCGGCACCTGGATGCGCGCCGCCGCCGGCTGGGCCGCCACCCACGAGCTCAAGCTCGCGCGCTTCGGCGACAACATGCGGTACGTCGCCGTCACCGAGGGCGACAAGACCGAGGCCGAGCTGCGGTTCGGCGTGCAGGTGAACACCTGGGGAGTGAACGAACTGGCGGATGCCGTCTCCGCGGCATCCGCAAGCGACATCGACACCCTCGTGGCCGAGTACGAAGAACTGTACGACGTCGTGCCCGAGCTGCGGAAGGGTGGCGACCGCCACTCCTCCCTCCGTGACGGTGCGGCGATCGAGATCGGGCTCCGCTCCTTCCTCGAGGAGGGCGGGTTCGGCGCGTTCACGACCTCATTCGAGGACCTCGGCGCGCTCAAGCAGCTGCCGGGTCTCGCGGTGCAGCGGCTCATGGCCGATGGCTACGGTTTCGGCGCCGAGGGGGACTGGAAGACAGCCATCCTCGTGCGAGCAGCATCCGTCATGGGAGCCGACCTTCCCGGCGGCGCGTCACTCATGGAGGACTACACTTACCACCTCGTGCCCGGTGAAGAGCAGATCCTCGGCGCCCACATGCTCGAGGTCAGCCCGGGGCTCACCTCGGCGAAGCCGACGCTCGAGATCCACCCGCTCGGTATCGGCGGCAAGGACGACCCGGTCCGCCTCGTCTTCAACGCCGACCCGGGCCCAGCCGTCGTCGTCGCGATGAGCGACATGCGTGACCGGTTCCGCCTGGTCGCCAACGTCGTCGACGTGATCGAGCCGGCCGAAGCACTGCCCAACCTCCCGGTCGGGCGCGCGGTGTGGAAGCCGCAGCCGTCGTTAGCGACCTCGGCCGCCGCCTGGCTCACCGCAGGAGCCGCCCACCACACGGTCATGACGACCGCGGTGGACATTGAGGTGTTCCGCGACTTCGCGGAGATTGCGGGTACCGAACTGCTCGTCATCGACGATGCCACCACCCTGGACGGGTTCTCCCGCGAGGTGCGCTGGAACAACGCGTACTACCGGCTCGCACAGGGATTCTAGAAACAGAAGAGGAGAGGGGTGGATGCGGCTACCACCGCCCCTCTCTGCTCTCCCGCGCGGCTCCACCAGACTCTTCACCGCATGAGTGGATTTGAAAGACCGAATATGTATGAGGTTTTGATGGCGGCCCTGCCGCTCGACCATTCAACGGAGAATCCATGCCGAAGCCTTCCGCCGTCATCTCGGCCAGCCGACTAGCAGCCGCGTCCGTTAGCCCAGACCCGGCCGGCTTCCCGCCCCGTGACACTGGGGGACATCCCTGTTCCGTCGCGTCTGCACGCCAAGATCAGAGGTGACAGGCGCAATCCTCTCGGTATCGGCGCACGATTTCTACGAGGCGTAGCCTAAACGGCACCGTGGCGGTCCCATGGCTCCGGCGTAGCCCCGCACCCCATGATCATCTGCTCCGCTTCTAAGGTGCCGGCGTCTTCGAGGATGGCGCACGTTGGGTGCTCATCTGGGAGCAGAACCCGTGCTGTCACGCACGATCAGGTGCGGCTCAATCCACGGAATGAGTTGAGTCTCCTCACCACGCATCATCGTCAGGATCTGGTCCACGGCACGATAGCCGATCTCCTCGAAGTCGAGAACTACGGTGGTCAGCGACGGGTTGTAATACCTCGCCTCAGCGACGTTGTCGAACCCGACAATGCTCACTCGGTTCGGGACGGCGATACCCCGCTCATCGAATGCCTTGATGGCACCGAGTGCGAATGGGTCGTTGGCCGCGAACACGGCGGTCACGTTCGGGTTGTCCGCCAGCCTGAGCCCTGCCTCATACCCGGCCCTGGCACTCCAGTCGGCGGTCGCCACCGGGGGCGGGACGATCCGTCCGCTCTCCGAGAGTTCCGTACGCCATCCCAACTGCCGGGCGTCCGATGCCATCCAGCCCGGCGGGCCGGAAATATGCCACACCGTCTCATGCCCGAGATCGAGCAGATGCCGGACCGCCACGCGTGATCCATGCACTTCATCGATCGAAACACTCGTTGCGGACGGAGCCGATCCCTGCTCGAAAGCGACGATAGGGACATCGCTGTCGACACCGCGCAACACTTCCATCGCCGCGGTGAGCGGCGCGAGGACGATGATGCCGTCGACTTCGTCTGCTGAAAGCTCACCCAGCGCCGCACGGACCGTCGCGTGGTCCAGCGCCGCGAGGGTGACGAGGCGCGTGGAGTAGCCGTTCCGTCGTGCCTGCTCTGAGATTCCCACCAGGGCGAGCGAGGGACCGTGCACTGACAGCGCGTAACTCAGCACCCCGAGGTTCATGGTGCGGTTGCTGGCCAGCGCCGCGGCTGCGGTGTTGCGTCGGTACTGGAGCTGCTCGATCGCCTGCTGGACACGTTCGCGAATTTCCGGAGAGACGTTGTCAGCGCGGTTGACCACGCGGGACACCGTCTGTTGTGACACACCCGCTAGCTTCGCGACATCCACCATGCGGGCGCCGCGCGATTTGGACGCAATTCGACTCAAGTGAGCTCCCCTTCCCCTCGCCGAAAAAATCGGCCCGAACCCAGTATGCCGTTAGCTTGGTGAGGGCTGGGCCAGCTAGATCGGGTGGTTAAGTGACGACAGTGGGGTGTGACGGGGCGCGCGCGTACCGCAACGCCCCGCCACGTGTGCCGCGCCTATGGCCTCCGGTACCGCAGCACCGCCGGGTGCCGCTCGTAGGGCCCCTCAGCGTCGGGGATCATGTTTTTATTCGTCGTGTAGCTGCCGTC
>NZ_JBKJWH010000064.1:0-15843 GCF_046716805.1 Mycetocola sp.
CGGCCACGGTGCTGCGCTTCCCGATCGAGTCGATCGGGTTCCTGCTGTCGATGACCTTCGACACCCGCACGGCGGTCGACCGGCTCTTCGAGGTGCTCGACTCACCCAACCCGATCACCGACCCCGCCGATCCGGCCACCGTCACCGAGCCGCGGGGACGCCTCACCTTCGACAACGTGCACTTTCGGTATCAGGATGCCGGCACCGAGGGTGCCGACCTCGTCGACGGCGTCTCCCTCGAACTCGAACCCGGCGAGACGATGGCGCTCGTCGGTCTCACCGGGTCGGGAAAGACGACCCTCACCGCGCTCACCACCCGGCTCTACGACGTCACGGGCGGGGCGATCAGACTCGACGGCGTCGACATCCGCGACCTCACCCGTGAGGAACTGCGCCGCCGCATCGCGATGGCGTTCGAAGACGCGACACTGTTCTCGGCGTCGGTGCGCGACAACGTGCTGCTCGGGCGGCCCGAACTCGCAGTCGGGGGCGCGGATGCCGACACGGTGCTCGCCGAGGCGCTTGAGATCGCGCAGGCCGAGTTCGTCGCCGAGTTGCCGGAAGCGGAGAACACGACCGTCGGCGAGGAGGGGCTCTCGCTCTCCGGAGGCCAACGTCAGCGACTCGCACTCGCCCGCGCCGTCGCCGCCGCTCCGTCGGTGCTCGTGCTCGACGACCCGCTGTCGGCGCTCGACGTCGACACCGAGGCGCGCGTCGAGGCGGCCCTTCGCCGCGTGCTCGCCACCACGACCGCGCTCATCGTGGCGCACCGCCCCTCCACTGTGCAGCTCGCCGACCGCGTCGCACTGCTGCAAGACGGACGCGTCACTGCGGTCGGCACGCACTCCGAACTGCTCGCGACCAACGACCACTACCGCTCCGTGATCTCGTCGCTCGAACCCGACAACGCCCGCGAGGTGGAGAAGTGAGCGTTACCGGAGTCGAGGGCGAAGAGCGCGGCGACTACACCCGCGACGAGAGCCGGTTGATCCGGTCGCGGTCGCTGCGCCTGCTCGGGTCGCTGCTGCGCCCGGTGCGTGCCCGCGTCATCCTGACCCTGTTCGTCGTCGTCGTCAGCACCGCCGCCCAGGTGGCAGGGCCGGCGCTCATCGCAATCGGCATCAACGAGGGCTTGCCGGCGGCGCTCGACAGCGACATCGTGCCGCTCGGGGTCGCCGTCGGCGCGTACCTCGTCTCCGGGGTGCTCGGCGCCGTGCTGATCGCCTGGTACACGATGCTGTCGGCCCGGGTGAGCCAGGCCATCCTGTTCGACCTGCGCCGCCGGGTGTTTCTGCACGCGCAGCGACTGAGCCTCGAATTCCACGAGAGCTACACCTCGGGCCGCATCATTGCGCGCCAGACGAGCGACCTCGAGTCGATCCGCGAACTGCTCGACTCTGGACTCAACGGTCTCGTGCGCGGCGTGCTCTACATGGCGTTCATCGGCATCGCGCTCGTGGTGTTCGATCCCGTCAGCGCTCTCGTCATCGCCGGAGCGCTCGTGCCGCTCGCCGTGCTCACCCGCTGGTTCCAGGCCCGGTCGCGACGCGGCTACCGTCAGACGCGCGTCGCGTCGGCGCGCCTCATCGTGAAGTTCGTCGAGACGATGACCGGCATCCGCGTGGTCAAGGCGTTCCGCACCGAGAAGCGCAACGACGCCGAGTTCGGGGGTCTCGTCGAGGACTATCGGGATGCCAACGCGAAGGTCATCAGGCTGTTCGGCCTCTTCGACCCGGGTCTCATCCTGATCGGCAACACCGCGGTCGCGGTTGTGCTGCTCGTCGGCGGCTTCCGCGTGATCGACGGGGGTCTCGAGATCGGGTCGCTGCTCGCCGTGCTGCTCTACACCCGCCGCTTCTTCGACCCGATGGAGGAGATGGCGATGTTCTACAACTCGTACCAATCCGCCGCCGCCGCGCTCGAGAAGATCTCGGGCGTCCTCGAAGAGAAACCGACCGTGCCGGACCCGGTGCACCCGGTCGACCTGTGGACTGCGCGCGGTCACGTGCAGTTCCAGGACGTCACCTTCGCGTACAAGGGCGACAACGTCGTGCTTCCGCACTTCACCCTCGATCTGCCCGCCGGTCAGACCGTCGCTCTCGTCGGCTCAACCGGCGCGGGCAAGTCGACCCTGGCGAAGCTGATGTCGCGGTTCTACGATCCCACCGAGGGCACAGTGACGCTCGACGGCGTCGATCTCCGGCAGTTGCACCCAAAGGACCTCCGCCGCGCCATCGTCATGGTCACCCAGGAGGCGTACCTTTTCTCCGGGTCTGTTGCCGACAATATCGCGATCGGAAAACCGGATGCCACGGCGGAGGAGATCACGGCGGCTGCCAAGGCGGTCGGTGCGGACGGCTTCATCCGCGCCCTCCCGAACGCATACGACACCGATGTGAACAAGCGCGGCGGTCGGGTGTCCGCCGGTCAGCGCCAGCTGATCTCGTTTGCGCGGGCGTTCCTCGCCGACCCGGCGGTGCTGATCCTCGATGAGGCGACGGCGTCGCTCGACATCCCCAGTGAACGGCTCGTGCAGGAGGCGCTGCAGACGCTTCTCGCCGATCGCACGGCTGTGATCATCGCGCACCGGCTGTCCACTGTGGCGATCGCCGACCGGGTGCTGGTGATGGAACACGGGCGGATCGTCGAGGACGGTACCCCGCGTGATCTCATCTCAGGCACCGGGCGGTTCGCCCAGCTGCATGCTGCCTGGCGGGACTCGCTGGTCTGACCCGGTCGCGCGGTCGTATGTGCACAGGGCGGGCGCGATTGCACCCGCCCTGTGCAATGCCGCCCGCGCGAGCGGCTCGGCATCGGCAGAACCGTCACACGAAAGCGGATGCCGCGAGCCGGTAGCTCCCGTCAGCGCGAGGAGCCCACGGGGTCGCCTCGGCACGGTAGTGTTCCAGGGCTTCGTCCTCATGGCAGGCAGGAGGAAGCCCGCCCGCGCGGACGACGCGCCACCAGGGAACCTCGTTCCCGTGGTGTGCCATGACCCGGCCGACGCCCCGCGCCGATCGGGAACCGATCGTCGCGGCGACCTGGCCGTAGCTCATGACGCGACCGGGCGGAATGGCTGCGACGACATCCAGCACGCCGTCGATGAACTCCTCGGGCGCGAGCCCGGAATCAGAGCTTGCGGACGGCGACGGTTTCGCCATACTGCGTCTCGCCAACCGGTTCGAAACCGACGTGAAGGAAGAACTGCTCGGGGCCGGACTCACCCGGTTCGAAGATTACGTTGACGTGGTCGAAGCCGCGCTTGGCCGCTTCGTCGCTGAGCGCCTGAACGGCGTAGGTGCCCACGCCGCGGCCCTGGTCGTCGGCGTCGACGTTGATCCGCCACAGGATGCTGGCGAACTCGTCATCGGAGTCAGGGTCGAAATTGGCCTGCACGAATCCGACGACCTCGTCGCCGTCGAGGACGACGCGTTGCCAGGTGGTTGCGGGGTTCACGACAGCAGCAGCGACCGAGTAGGACACCGGGGCCACGAACTGCTCCTGGCCGGGCTTGAGAGTCAATGCGTTGACCGCGACGATGGTTGAGGCGGACAGTTCTTCAAGTCTGAGCTCAGGCATGGTGCAAGGCTAGCCGGAACGGGGGCCGCACCGGTAGCAGCATCGCGGCGCTCGCAACATTTCGCCCATTATTCATCCTGTGCCAGTAGCCGGCAGCGGTCGGCCGCGGCGCATGATGTCTCGATATCAAGATACTTGCGTTGCCTCAGGTAAGCTTGACCGCGGCCCGTAAGGCCCCACAAACGAGGAGCTTTCTTTTGTCAAAAATTAAGGTTGAAGGCACTGTCGTCGAACTCGACGGCGACGAGATGACCCGAATCATCTGGCAGTCCATCAAGGACACCCTGATCCACCCGTACCTCGACGTCAATCTCGAGTACTACGACCTCGGCATCCAGAAGCGTGACGAGACGAACGACCAGATCACCATCGACGCGGCGCACGCCATCCAGAAGCACGGCGTCGGCGTCAAGTGCGCGACGATCACGCCGGACGAGGCGCGAGTCGAGGAATTCGGCCTCAAGAAGATGTGGAAGAGCCCGAACGGTACCATCCGCAACATCCTCGGTGGCGTCATCTTCCGCGAGCCGATCATCATTTCGAACATCCCGCGTCTCGTGCCGGGCTGGAACAAGCCGATCATCATCGGCCGCCACGCGTTCGGTGACCAGTACCGTGCCACCGACTTCCTGTTCAAGGGCAAGGGCACGCTGACCGTCGAATTCACCCCCGAGGACGGATCCGAGCCGCAGAAGTTCGAGGTCTACCAGTCGCCTGGCGACGGCATCGCGCAGGTGCAGTACAACCTCGACGAGTCCATCCGCGACTTCGCGCGTGCCAGCCTGAACTACGGCCTCACCCGCAATTACCCCGTGTACCTTTCCACGAAGAACACGATCCTCAAGGCGTACGACGGCCGGTTCAAGGACATCTTCCAGGAGATCTTCGACGCCGAGTTCAAGGAAGCGTTCGACTCCGCAGGACTGACCTACGAGCACCGCCTCATCGACGACATGGTGGCATCCGCCATGAAGTGGGAGGGCGGCTACGTCTGGGCCTGCAAGAACTACGACGGTGACGTGCAGTCGGACACCGTCGCGCAGGGCTTCGGCTCGCTCGGGCTGATGACCAGCGTGCTGGCCACCCCGGACGGCAAGATCGTCGAGGCTGAAGCAGCACACGGCACGGTGACCCGTCACTACCGCCAGCACCAGCAGGGCAAGCCGACGTCGACCAACCCGATCGCCTCGATTTTCGCCTGGACCCGCGGACTGCAGCACCGCGGCAAGCTGGACAGCAACACGGCCCTGATCGAATTCGCGTCGACCCTGGAGGACGTGGTCATCAAGACCGTGGAGTCCGGCAAAATGACCAAGGACCTCGCGCTCCTGGTCGGTCCTGAGCAGTCGTACCAGACCACCGAGGAATTCCTCGCTGAGATCACGGCAAACCTCAAGACCCGCCTGGGTTAAGACCCGAGAACGAGGAATGCCCCCGATCGAGATCGGGGGCATTCCTGCGTTTCGGCGCCGGTCAGGCCACGCAGGCGGACTGAACGTCGGCGAAGGTCGTCTCGATGCCTTCGAGCGCGTCGGTCAGCGCCTCCGAGTCCACGTTCGCGGGATCGTCGGCTGCCGTGCGCATCTCTCCGGCGAAGGCGTCGAGGGCCTTCTCGGCCGCGTCGGTCGACTTCTTCACCTCGGTGTTGCTGATCTTGTCGTTGGCGCCGGAGAACGAAGCGGCGAGTTCATCGACGGCGTCTGCGC
Organism: Mycetocola sp.; assembly: GCF_046716805.1. Lineage (GTDB taxonomy): Bacteria > Actinomycetota > Actinomycetes > Actinomycetales > Microbacteriaceae > Mycetocola_A. Next base: position 5,286 of record NZ_JBKJWH010000064.1, read on the forward strand.
CGGCGGCAGGGTCGTTCCCGAACGAGGCGACGCTCTCGCTGAGGTCTTCCTGGGCCTTCTCCATCGTGGTCTGCACGATGGCACAGGCTTCAGCGGTGGACTGACCTCCAGCGCAGCCGGTCAGCAGGAGCCCGGCGACGGTGACGATGCCGAGAACGGATGCTCGGGCAAGACGGGTACTGGGCACGGAGAATCCTCTGCTTGGTGGTGGGAACGCCGAAAGACTACCAGCCGCAATCCGGAGAAGGCCGGGCGAGCGCTTCTGCCAGAATGTTGGGAACGCACGGAAAGCAGGCTGGGATGGCTGAGATAGTAATCGTTGAGGACGCACGGGCGGCCGGTGAACTCGTCGCAGATGCAGTCCGCGCGCTGATCGCCCGGAAGGCGGATGCGGTGCTCGGTTTGGCGACCGGATCGACGCCGCTGGCGGTCTACCGGGCGCTCGCGGCCAGGGCGGAATCGCTCGACCTGCGCCAGGTGTCCGGCTTCGCCCTGGACGAGTACGTCGGCCTGCCGGTCGCCCACCCGCAGAGTTACCGGGCCGTCATCACCCGCGAGGTCGTCGAACCGATCGGCCTCGACCCGGACCGGGTCCACGTTCCGAACGGGAACGTGGACACCATCCAGTCGGCGGGCGCCGCATACGAACGCGCCATTCTCGCCGCTGGCGGCATCGACCTGCAGATCCTCGGAGTGGGAACAGACGGGCACATCGGCTTCAACGAGCCCGGCTCCTCGTTCGCCTCGCTCACCCGCGTGAAGACGCTCACCGAACAGACCCGCCGCGACAACGCACGCTTCTTCGACTCGTCCGATGACGTGCCGATGCACTGCATCACGCAGGGGCTCGGCACCATCCTCCGTGCGGAACATCTGGTGATGCTGGCGTTCGGCGAAGGCAAGGCGAACGCCGTCGCGGCATCCGTCGAAGGTCCGCTCTCGGCGATGGTTCCCGGGTCGGCGATCCAGCTGCACCCGCACGCCACCGTCGTGGTCGACGAGGCAGCAGCGTCGAGGCTGAAACTCGCCGAGTACTACCGGTACGCGTACGCGAACAAGCCGGAGTGGCAGAGCATTTAAGGACGCGAGGTGCTGACCTTGAGGGGGTTTCAGGCAGTTGAAACCCCTCAAAGTCAGCAACTCGCGTGTGTTAGAAGACCTTGCCCGGGTTGAGGATGCCCTGTGGGTCGAAGACCCGTTTGATCTGCCGTTGCAACTCGAGCTGGTCGTCGCCGAGCTCCAGGCCGAGCCAGCGCTTCTTCAGAATGCCGATTCCATGCTCGCCGGTGAGGGTGCCTCCGAGCCGAAGCGCGGCGCCGAACAGTTCATCGGCCGCCTGCCAGATCAGCTCAGGCACCTCGGTTCCGGAGAAGACGAAGTTCGGGTGAAGATTGCCGTCTCCGGCGTGGGCCACCGTCGGGATCCGGATGCCGTAACGCTGCTCGATCCGGACGATCTCCGCAAACATGGCCGGCAGTGCTGAGCGCGGCACGGAGACGTCCTCGATGAGGGTCGTGCCCAGCCGCTCCATCGCGGGGTGCATCGATCGGCGGACGGTGAGCAGCCGTTCCCCTTCGGCCAGGTCCGTCGAGAGAGCGCCGCGGCCGCCGAGCGAGACGATCAGGGCGAAGGCGGCGTCCGCTTCCTCCTGCGCCGCCGGGCCGTCGGTCTGGACCACCAGGTGGGCCTCGCCGGTGCTGATGCCGGGCAGGGCGAGCAGGGAGGCTGCGGCCTCGAGCGAGGCGGAGTCCATCAGTTCCATCACGGACGGCTGGATGCCGGCCGCCGTGATCGCTGCCGCCGCCGCGGCGGCATCCGTCACGCTGGGGAAGTAGGAGGCGATCGTCGCAATGGTACCCGGCACCGCTCGGCGGATGCGCACGGTGGCTTCGACGATGACGCCGAGCAGCCCTTCCGAGCCGACCATCAGCGCGGTCAGGTCGAGACCGGTGACCCCTTTGACGCTTCGGTGACCGAGGTCGAGCAGGCGGCCGTCGGCGAGGACGACCTTGAGACCGAGGACCGCGTCGCGGGTCACGCCGTACTTGGCGCAGAGCAGGCCGCCGGCGTTGGTGGCGATGTTGCCGCCGACCGTCGAAATCGCTCTGGACGCGGGGTCCGGGGCGAACCATAAGCCCCGCTCGGCGAGGATCTCGTTGAACCGGCCGTTGAGGATGCCGGGCTCGACGACCGCGAGCAGGTCGGCGTCGTTGATCTCGAGGACCCGGTCCATCGCCGCGGTGGAGAGCACGATCTCACCGGCGGAGGCGATCGCCCCTCCGGCCAGTCCGGTGCCCGCTCCGCGGGTGACGACAGGAGCGCCGGTGGAGGAGGCGATGCGCATCACCGCTTGAACGTCAGCGATCGAGCGCGCGGTGACGACGGCCAGGGGAGCGGATGCCGACCGGTGCCCCGATTTGTCGGCCTGCGCGAGCGCCAGCGTTGCGGCATCCGTGGACACTGCGTCGCCGAGCGCGTCGACGAGCAGCCCCACGATGTCCGTCATCCCAGTTCCCTGCGGCCGTTGATAACGCCGCTGACCGTCGCGAGCACGCCGAAGGCGATAGCGACAACCGGCACGTCCATGTCCCACCAGGCCAGCGCGGCAGCACCCATGACGGCGATCTCGACGAGGGCCTTGCCGAAGACGTCGACGGAGAACACCGCCTTCGGGGAGCGGAACAACGCCCAGAGCAGGATTCCCACGAGGGGAAGAACAATGCCGAGAACGATGTTCCAGGGCACCGGCCACGACGCGAATCCCCACACCGCGAGGCTCACGACGGCGAAGATTTCGAGGAAGAACCTCAGGATGTCATTGGGGGTGAGAGTGAACTTGTCGCTGGATTCCGGCACCGGTCCAGTGTAGAGGTTCGTCATTTGAAGATGATGGTGCGAGCGCCGTCGAGCAGCACGCGATCCTCGGCGAACCACTTCACCGCCTGGGTGAGGGTGCGGCTCTCCTCGTCCTGGCCGATCGCGACGAGCTCGCTCGCGCTGCGTGAGTGGTCGACCCGGACGACGTTCTGCTCGATGATCGGCCCCTCGTCGAGGTCGCTGGTGACGAAGTGTGCGGTCGCGCCGATGAGCTTCACACCGCGAGCATGAGCCTGCCGGTACGGGTTCGCTCCCTTGAAACCGGGCAGGAAGGAGTGGTGGATGTTGATGGCCCGGCCCGCGAGGCGTTCACAGAGCTCGGGGGAGAGGATCTGCATGTACCTGGCAAGGACGACGAGTTCGATGTCGAACTCGTCGACCGCCTCGAGGACGCGGCGCTCGAAGGCCGCTTTCGACGCGGCATCCGTCACCGGCCGGGATTCGAACGGGACCCCGTAGAACGTGGCGATGTCGCGCAGGCTGCCGTGGTTGGAAAGCACCAGCGGAATGTCGACGCTCAACTGCCCTGCACGCTGCCGGAAAAGAAGGTCGTTCACGCAGTGCGCCGCCGTCGACGCCAGGACGAGGGTGCGCAGGGGGCGGCCGACGACGTCGAGCCGCCAGGTCATCTCGTAGGTGTTCGTCACCGGCTCGATCGCCGCCTCGAATTCGGCACGGTCGCCAGGGGACTCGACCTGCAGCCGCATGAAGAACCGGCCGGTGTCTGCACTCGAGAACTGCTGGCTCTCGGTGATGTTGCCCCGAGCCGAGACGATGGCCCCGCTGATGGCGTGCACGATTCCCGGTCGGTCGGCGCAGACGAAGGTCAGGACCCAGTGGTTGAGATGTTCTCGCGGTGCGTCGGGGATAGTCACGCCTCTAGGGTATTGCAGTCCGGATGCTTACTCCTGCGCCCAGCGGAGCCTCGGTTAGACTGGTCCATGGTCGGCGCATTCCGTTCGGCCCTGGGCGCGCACATCGGCGCGTAGACGAACTCGGCTCTCGCTCCGGCGGCCGAGTGAACGCCGTCGTTGGATCCCCCGATGACCACTTCCCCCATTCCTGTCGCGCCGCGCGCGGTGCACCCGCCGACCGGGCCGCCCCCCTTCCCGTGGATCGGGCTGATCGCGCTCTCAGCGACCGTGTTCCTTTCCATCTCGAGCGAAATGATCCCGACCGGCCTGTTGCCGGAGATGAGTAAGTCCCTTGGGGTCTCTCCGTCGCAGGTCGGCCTGCTCGTGACGGTGTTCGCTTTCACCGTCGTGATCTCGAGCGCCCCGCTCACCGCGCTGACGGTTCGGATCCCCAGACACACACTGATGGTGGCGATCCTCGCCGTACTCGGCCTGAGCAACCTGCTGACCGCTCTCGCCCCCACCTATGAACTCGTCGTAGCGACCCGGGTGCTCGGAGGGCTCGCGCACGGCCTGTTCTGGGCCATGGTTCCCGCCTATTCCGCGCACCTCGTCGACCGGGAACACATTGCCAGGGCGGTCTCCATCACCCTCGCCGGTGGAACCATAGCGCTCGTGCTCGGCGTGCCGCTCGGCACGGTGCTCGGGCAGGCCATCGGCTGGCGTTGGGCGTTCGCCGCGATCGCCTTCGCCCTGTTCCTGGGTGTGCTCGCGGTTCTCCGCTGGCTGCCGCCTGTCGAACGGGACGAGGCGACTCCCTCGGATGCCACCTCCCGCCGCGACCCGACGATCCTCGCTGTCGGGCTGCTCTGTGTCACCGTCGCGATCGTGATGGTCGGAAACTACGCCTTCTACACGTTCATCGCCCCCTACCTGATCGACCGGCTCGGGGTAGCTCCCGAGTTCCTCAGCGCGGTCCTCTTCGCCTACGGAGCAGCGGGCGCGCTCGGACTCGTCCTCGCGGGTACCGTGTTCGGCAGGCGCTCGAGCGCCGGACTCGTGATCGGGCTGGCCGCGACGGCGGTTGGAGTGGGTGTCGCAGCGGTGGCCACACCGGTGCTGTGGGTGTCGCTGGGCGGGATCGTGCTCTGGGGTCTCGCCTTCGGGCTTGTACCGCCGCTTCTGCAGACACGGTTGTTGCACACCGCGAGCGCGAGGATCCGTGACACGGCAAGCGCGTTCTACACCACCGCCTTCAACGTCGGAATCGGGGGCGGGGCGCTGATCGGGGCGCTGCTCCTGGACTGGCGTGGTCTCTCGGCGTTGCCGGTGGCGACCATCTTCCTCGTGCTGGTCGGACTGGTCGTCGTGCTGGTGACGCTTCGGGTCTCGCGACGGCGGAACGCCAGACACAGGGCCGGCGAGTAGGCCGTGGTCCGGGCGGGCTCCCCGGGCGGTTAAACTGGGGTGACCCACCGCACGCAACCCGAGAGACCTCATGGTATTGATCCTGCTGGCCTTCCTCGTCGTCTCGTGTGCCACGAGGCTGATGACGAAGTGGCTGTCCACGCGGGTCTTCTATCTTCTCTCGGTGCTGCCGTTCGCCGCTTTCGCGTACACGCTGACGCAGACGCCTGCCGTGCTCGCCGGCGGAGCGGTGACCGAAAGCGTCCCCTGGATTCCGCAACTGGGCATCGCGCTGTCGTTCCGCGTCGACACCCTCGCCTGGCTGCTGGCCCTCATCGTGACCGGAGTCGGCGGGCTCGTCCTCGTCTACTGTGCGCGGTATTTCACCCCGTCCGAGCCCGGCCTCGGCCGGTTCGCCGGGTTGCTCCTCGCATTCGCAGGGGCGATGTACGGACTCGTCACCGCTGACGACATCCTCGTGATGTTCATGTTCTGGGAGATCACGAGCGTGCTCTCCTACCTGCTCATCGGGCACTACGTCGACCGCAAGGAGAGCCGCGGCGCCGCACTGCAAGCCCTCCTCGTGACCACCTTCGGCGGCCTGATCATGCTCGTCGGCGTCGTCATGATCTCTGTGCAGGCAGGAACGACGTCGATCGCGTCGATCGTCGAGCAGGGACTCGAGGGGCCGGCCACCACCGTCGCGATCCTCCTTCTCCTCGTCGGCGCTCTCTCGAAGTCAGCGATCGTGCCGTTCCACTTCTGGCTCCCCGCTGCGATGGCCGCACCCACCCCGGTGAGTGCCTACCTGCACGCCGCCGCCATGGTGAAGGCCGGCATCTACCTCGTTGCCCGCTTCGCACCCGGCTACGCCGACATCCCTGGCTGGACGCCGGTTCTCGTCGGGCTCGGCGTCTCGGCGATGCTCGTCGGTGCCTGGCGATCGCTGCGGCAGTACGACCTCAAGCTCGTCCTCGCCTACGGAACGGTCAGCCAACTCGGATTCCTGATGGTGATCGTCGGGTTCGGTGGGCACGACGCAGGTCTTGCCGGCGCCGCGCTTCTCCTGGCGCACGCCCTGTACAAGGCGGCTCTCTTCCTCGTCGTCGGCATTCTCGACCACCGCGCAGGCACCCGTGACTGGCGCAAACTCTCCGGGGTCGGCCGCCAGTCGAAAATGCTCGCCGCCATCACCCTCGTCGCGGTCGCGTCAATGGCCGGCATTCCGCCGCTTCTCGGTTTCGTCGCGAAGGAAGCCGTTTTCACGGCGTTCCTCGAAGCAGGACTCGCCGGGGATGCGTGGGGCTGGGTTGCGCTCATCGGCACCGCCGTGGGTTCGGTGCTCACCGTCGCGTACAGCGTCCGCTTTTTCTGGGGTGCTTTCGCCACTCGCCAGGACACCGCTCCATCGAAACTTCACGCCGACGGCTGGGGCATCCTGATCGCCCCTGGCATCCTCAGCGCCGTGACGATCGTGCTCGGCGTCGGAGCAGGGCCCCTCCTCGATCCGGCGCTCCGCCCATACGCCGAGACCATGCCCGGTCCGGGGGACTACCACCTCGCACTGTGGCACGGGTTCGAGCCCGCCCTCGCCCTCTCCGCCCTCGTTGTCGCCATCGGCCTCGTCATGTTCTGGCGGCGCATCTGGGTCGCCAGGGTCCAGGACGCGGTGCCATCGACGGTGGACGCGTCGCGTGGCTACTGGCTCAGCGTCCGCCTCGTCGACCGGTTGGCGGCTCGCTCGACCATCTTCGCCCAGCGAGGCGGACTGCCGCAGTACCTCGGCACCATCCTCGTCGTCTACGTCCTCACCCTCGGGGTCGCCAGTGCGCTGAACCGAACCTGGCCGGACAGCATCCGCCCGTGGGATTATCCTGAGCAGGCACTTCTCGCCGTCGCCATCGCCATCGCCGCGATCATGGCGGGCCGGGCGAGGCAGCGGATGAGTGCGGTGCTTCTCGTCGGTACGACCGGATTCGGTATGGTCGCCCTTTTCGCCATGCACGGTGCCCCGGACCTCGCGCTCACCCAGGCCCTGGTGGAGATGGTCACCCTCGTCGTGTTCGTCCTCGTTCTGCGACGCCTGCCGACGAAGATCGCCCAGCGCAACAGGCCGGTGAAGCGGCTGCTGCGGGCTTCGGTCGGTATCGCGGTCGGCGCCATCATGGCGGTCGTCGCGGTGATCGCCCTCGGCGCACGCCAGACCGAGAGCATCGGCACCGAATGGCCACGCCTCGCGTTCGAGGAAGCACACGGGCGCAACATCGTCAACACGGTCCTCGTCGACATCCGGGCCTGGGACACCATGGGTGAGATCTCCGTCCTCGTCGTCGTCGCGACCGGCATCGCAAGCCTGCTGTTCGTCACCGGGCGCGCCGGGCCGATCCCGAGGCTCGTGGGTTCCCGGCAGCAGCGCAGGGGGCGAAACCGCAGGCGCGTCCTCGTCGACCCTCTGGCACCGGGGCCCGAAGCCAGTTCCAGCCGGATGAGCTGGCTGCTGGCCGGTCGTACCCTCGCCACCGACCACCGCTCGATACTGCTCGAGGTCCTCGTCCGGCTGCTCTTCCACCCGGCGATCCTCGTCTCGATCTACTTTCTCTTCGTCGGCCACAACGCGCCGGGCGGCGGCTTCGCCGGCGGGCTGCTCGCTGGTCTTGCCCTTGTCGCGCGCTACCTTGCCGGTGGCCGGTATGAACTCGCCGAGGCGATCCCGATCGACGCGGGCAAGATCCTCGGAGCCGGTGTCGCGCTCGCCGCGGGCTGCGGCGTCGTTTCGCTGTTCTTCGGAGTTGAGACGCTGACCTCGGCATACTTCGAGACCGACGTGCTCTTCCTCGGCCACTTGTCCTTCGGCACGTCGACCATCTTCGACTTCGGGGTCTACCTCGTCGTGGTCGGCCTCGTGCTTGACATCCTTCGCAGCCTCGGCGCCGAGATCGACAGGCAGCAGGAACAGGCGGAACTGTCCGAAGAATCCCGCGACGACTTCTCGGAGAGCGAGGTCACCCGATGACCGCGTCAGCAACGCTCATCCTGCTCATGGCCGTGCTCTACGCCGTTGGCATCACGGTGATGCTCGAACGCAGCCTCACCCGCGTGCTCATCGGGTTCATGCTCGTCGGCAACGCGACCAACCTGCTCATCCTCCTGGTCAGCGGCCCCAGCGGAACAGCACCGATCGTCACTGGTACGAGCGCGGACGAAACCATGGCGGACCCGGTTCCCCAGGTGCTCATGCTCACGGCCATCGTGATCAACTTCGGTATCACCGCGTTCGTTCTCGCCCTGATCTACCGCTCCTGGTGGCTGGCCCAGCTGGGCGACCAGGGTGACGCCGTGCCCGACCAGCACACCGGGGACACCGAAGCAGCGACGGATGCCACCTTCGACGCGGTGGACCTCGATGATGCGGCGATCCAGAAGATCCTTGCCGACAGCGACGAACACCCGGATGAGCCCGGCCGGGGATTGGAGGAGAACCGATGAGTGCTCTCGTTCCGCTCCTCGTGCTGCTGCCCCTGCTGGGCGCTGCGACAGCGCTCGTCCTCGGCGCCTACCGCAGGGCGCAGGTTCTCGTCAGCGCACTGACCCTCACCGCCGTCAGCGTGCTGAGCGCGATCCTTCTCGTGTTCGTCGATCGTCATGGCGCCGTGGTCGTCGATGTCGGCGGCTGGGATGCGCCGTTCGGTATCGTGCTCGTCGCCGACCGCCTGGCGATGATCATGGTCCTGATCGCGGCGCTCATGCTCCTCGGCGTGCTTCTCTTCGCGACCGGCCAGGGCATCGCCGACGGCGACAGGGAAACCCCGGTCTCGATCTTCCACCCCACCTACCTCGTCCTGGCGGCTGGCCTGTTCGACGCCTTCATCGCCGGTGATCTCTTCAACCTGTACGTCGGATTCGAGATGCTGCTCTCGGCGAGCTATGTGCTGCTCACCCTCGCCGGCACCGGTGCCCGCATCCGTGCCGGCGTCACCTACATCATCGTCAGCCTGACATCGTCGATCATCTTCCTCGCCTCGATCGCCTTCATCTACGCCGCCACCGGAACGGTGACGATGGCGCTGATCGCCGAACGGGTCCGGGACCTGCCCGCTGATGTGCAGATGATTCTCTGCATCTCCCTCCTCACCGCCTTCTGCATCAAGGCCGCTGTGTTCCCGATGTCGTTCTGGCTGCCGGACTCCTACCCGACCGCCCCTGCACCGGTCACGGCCGTGTTCGCCGGTTTGCTGACGAAGGTGGGTGTCTACGCCATCATCCGCACAGACACGGTGATGTTCACCGACGTCAATATCGACATCCCGCTGATGATCGTCGCCCTGCTGACCCTGTTGATCGGGATCCTCGGCGCCCTGGCACAGGCCGACATCAAACGACTGCTGTCATTCACCCTTGTCAGTCACATCGGTTACATGATCTTCGGCATCGCGATCGGCAGCCAGGCCGCGCTCGCGGCGACGATTTTCTACATCGTCCACCACATCATCGTGCAGACGACCCTGTTCCTCGCCACAGGTCTGGTCGAGCGAGTGGGAGGGACGACGTCGATCAACCGGGTCGGCGGCATCCTCAAAGCATCGCCCCTGGTTTCCGTCCTCTTCTTCGTCGGGGCGATGAACCTCGGCGGGATCCCGCCGTTCTCCGGCTTCCTCGGCAAGGTTGGCTTGTTCGAAGCCGGTGTCTCGCTCGGTACGCCGCTGTCATACGTGCTCATCGCCGCCGGTGCGGCTACCTCGCTCCTCACCCTGTACGCCCTCGCCCGAGTATGGAACATGGTGTTCTGGCGGCCGAGCGGCGACGTCGAAGGGTACTCGTCGCCTCTGCTCGACTCGCTCAGCGAAACCCCGGACGATTCGGGCGGCACGGTCCGCACCAAGAGCGTGCCCCGCCTGATGCTCGCCGCGACCACCGGCATGGTCGCGCTCACCGTCTCGCTCACCGTTTTCGCCGGCCCGCTCTACGACCTCGCCAGCCGAACCGCCGCGGACTTCGACTCGCATTCCACCTACGTCGAGGCCGTGTTCCCCGGGAGTGTCGAATGAGTCCTGAGAGCGGTGGACGCCGGATCACCCGACGCAGCCAGATCGTGCTCCTGCTCGGCCTCGTCCTTCTGTGGTGCCTGGTCTGGGGCCAGTTCACCGTGCTCAGCGTGCTGACCGGAGCGATCCTCGCCGTCCTGATCTCCCTCGTCTTCTACCTGCCGGCGATCGACCTGAGCGGCCGGATCAATCTTTGGCACACGGTGGTGTTCTTCGTCCGGCTGGTCGTGGACATCGCCCGCGCCTCACTCGACGTCGCCTGGCTGGTCATCGACCCGCGATACAAACCGTCGAGTGCCATTCTCGCGATCCCGCTCGACACGCGATCCGATCTCATCATGACCTGGACCGCGGAGGCGATCTCGCTCGTCCCGGGAT
>NZ_JBKJWH010000065.1:0-11257 GCF_046716805.1 Mycetocola sp.
GGCGGGCTGCCACTGGCTTTCCATGGCTCAAGCTTCCCAGCGACCACTGACATTACGCCCGACACTCCGGCAGTAAAAGCGCTGGTGTGGAAAACTTTCCGAAAAAGATTCATGTGGAGGGATGGGGGTGGTCAGATCCGTACCCGGGGAGTATTTTCAGCCCCATGAACGCCGTCGCTCAGGTGCTGGCGGTTCTCGTAGGCATCACGCTCATCGCCGTCGGAGTGCTTGAAGCCTTCTTCTACCGCGACCAGCGTTTCCACTCCCTCTTCCTCATCAAGCCGCAGGATGCCGCCGCCGTTCGACTCTGGACGATGAACGTAGGCTTCTACAACATGGTGTTTGGCCTTGCCATCCTCGTCGGCGTCGTGATCCTCAACGTGGGAGATTCAACGGTCGGCCGGACGCTTGTCTACATGGTGTGCGCCTCCCACGTGATTTTGGGCATCGTGCTCGCTTTCGTCGAGCCGAAGCTCTGGCGAAACGCTGTCGGGCAAGCCCTCCTGCCGTCGCTGGTAATCGTCGTCGCCCTCCTCTTCTGATTCACCCTCCCCTAGGCTCGTCGCCATGACGAACACAACCATCGACATCGTCTCGATCGCGGATGCCCCGTGGCACGACGTGCAGACAGTCTTCGGTACCCGGGGCGATCCATCCAGTTGCTGGTGCCAGTACTTCAAGATGGACAACGCCGAATGGAAGACTGCGAGCCGGGCGACCTGCGAACCGTTGCTGAAGCAGCAGGTGCGTGACCTCGACCCTGCCCCAGGCGTCCTCGCCTACCTCGACGGCGAACCCGTCGGCTGGTGCGCCGTCGAACCACGCCCGAAGTACAGGCGGCTCGACCGTATGCGCGTGCTCGCCGGAAGCCCGGAGCAGCCCCACGACGACTCCGTCTGGGCCGTCACGTGTTTCGTCGTGCGCGTCGGCTTCCGCAAGCGCGGCATCGGCAAAGCGCTACTTGCCGGCGCGGTCGACCACGCGCGTCGCTGTGGTGCCCGCGTTGTCGAGGGCTATCCAGTGGACCCGGCAGAGCGAGAGAAGGTGTCGTCCGCCGAGCTGTATCACGGCAGCGTTTCGCTGTTCGCGGCCAACGGCTTCCGCGAAGTGTCCCGGCCGACACCGGATCGCGCTGTCATGCAGCTCGACTTGACGGCGTAGCATCCGCTCAGCCTGCGAGGTCCAGGGTCTCGAGGAAGAGATCGGCATACCGAGAGGCATCGACGTCGAGGGCGATATCGATGACGGTCCAGTCGCCGATGCCACCGTGCAACCGGTCTTCACCGGAGTACCGGCGCCGGTCGACGATGGTCTGCCCACGGCCGTATCCAGACAACTCCACACGCACCGGTCGCTTCTCGACGACCAGCGCGTCCGGCTCGACAAGGGCACAGACCGCGCCGGCGTCACCGATGAGGCCGGTGTAGACAAGGGACTCGTCCTCACTCAGCGCGATCCGGTTGCCGAGCAGTGAACCGACCACGCGTCCGAGCGGATCGTTCCCGGCAGCGAGAGCCGCCGCGGCATCCTGTGGCACGGACACCTGGGTGAAGACGTCAAGACCGTACATGAAGATGGGGACGCCTGAGCTGAGCACAATCGACGCGGCCTCCGGATCGTGCCAGACGTTGAATTCGGCGACAGCGGTCGCATTCCCGACGCCGGCGGACCCGCCCATGAAGACGATCCTCTCAATCCGGTCGGTGACCTCCGGGTAGGTTCGGAGCAGCAGCGCGAGGTTGGTCTGCGGGGCGAGCGCTACGAGGGTGATGCGCTCGTCACTGCCCATCAGGGTGCGCCGCATCAACTCGACCGCGCCGACCCCTTCCGGCTTCCGGCGGGTGGCAGGCAGTTCGATGCCGCCGAGTCCGTTCTCGCCGTGCACGTGGGATGCCGATCGGGCGGGAGCCAGCAACGGACGCGAAGCGCCGGCGGCTACGGGAATCAGCGGCGCGTCGACCGCGTCGAGGACGCGCAGGGTGTTGTCGACGACCTGCCCGAGCGGCGCGTTGCCGGCGACGCAGGTGATTGCGCGAATGTCGATCGCCGGATGTTTCACGGCGAAGAGCAGGGCGAGGGCATCGTCGACGCCGGTGTCGACGTCGAGGATCACAGGAAGGGTGCGCATCCGTTCAGCTTACGAGCACCCAGGCGTTCCGGCGCCCTCGGCCACTCGATCAACGATGGGGGCACGACCTAATCGAGTAAGTCAAGCAACCAGCCGGCGCCCCGGGTCTGGGCGCCGAGGGCTTCGACGCGGGTCCGAAGTAGCCGGTCACTCGTGACGACCGTGACCGCGGATGCTTCCACCCCGGCAGCGAGACGGCTCACCTCATCCACAATCCGTGAGTCACCGTCAGCGCTGGCTCGAATCATCCGGAGGCGGTCGGTCGAGTCCAGGGCTGCACCGTTCGCTTGCCCTTCCAGCACGGCAACGACCTCGGGCCACCAATGGGACTGCGGCAGGTCGAGCGCGTCCGCGGCGACACCCAACGCTGCCAACCTGTGCAGTTGCGCGCCGAGCCGTTCTGCGGCGCCCGCACGGTCCCTCCACCAGCCGTCGGGCCGTGAGCCGACGACGTTGGCCATGTCGACGAGAACCACCGGCCGGAAGGAGATGTCCTGCTGCAGGCTGGGCCACATCCGCCCGAAACCAGGATGCAGCGGCAGAGCTCCGATGTCGTCGAGGGGTACCCAGCGGATCTCAAGGCTTTCCGGGTCAGCGACCTGCGGTTCGAAGGGGGCGACGACGTCGGCGACGACGGTCACGTACGACCAGACCCCGAGGTCGAGCGTGTGGCTGAAACGCGACCGGACGGCATCCGGGTCGACCGCTGCCTCTTCAGTGGCCTCGCGGATGGCGCCGTCGACAGCGTTCTCGCCCTCGTGCCTGGCGCCGCCGGGTAGACCCCAGGTTCCGCCGAAGTGGCTCCACAGGGCGCGATGCTGAAGCAACACACCCCGCTGCGGGTCGACCGCGAGCAAACCAGCAGCGCCGAAACGGCCCCAGTATTTGGAGCCGTCGTCGGCGAACACCCAGGCATCGCCCGGGTTTCTCGGGTGCGGCGGCATGAACTCGGAAGTCACCTGTTCAGCTTCTCACGAGCCGTGCGCCGCGCACACAAGGGTTAGGTGCGCTTGCGCTTCTCACGCACACGCATGTTGACGTTGATCGGGCTGCCTTCGAATCCGTAGATTTCCCGCAGGCGACGCTGGATGTAGCGACGGTAACCCGGGTCGAGGAAGCCCGTGGTGAAGAGCACGAATGTCGGCGGACGGCTCGAGGCCTGCGTGCCGAAGAGCACACGAGGCTGCTTGCCACCACGGACGGGGTGCGGGTGCTCCGCGGTGAGTTCGGCGAGGAACGCGTTGAACTTGCCGGTGGGGAGCCGGGTGTCCCATGACTCGAGCGCGAGCTCAAGTGCCGGGACGAGCTTCTCCATGTGCCGGCCGGTGCGGGCGGAGATGTTGACGCGCGGAGCCCAGGCGACGTGCGCCAGGTCCTGCTCAATCTCACGCTCGAGGTAACGGCGACGTTCGTCGTCGAGGAGGTCCCACTTGTTGAACGCCAGCACGAGGGCACGGCCGGATTCGAGCACGAGGTCGATGATCCGAACATCCTGTTCGCTGATCGGCTCAGAGACGTCGATCATGACTACGGCGACTTCGGCCTTCTCCAGCGCGGCGCTCGTGCGCAGTGTGGCGTAGAAGTCGGCGCCCTGCTGCAGGTGCACACGACGACGGATGCCGGCGGTGTCGACGAAACGCCACACCTTGCCTGCAATTTCCACCTGCTCATCGACCGGGTCACGCGTGGTCCCGGCGAGTTCGTTCACGACGACGCGCTCTTCACCCGCTGCCTTGTTGAGCAGGCTCGACTTGCCGACGTTCGGGCGGCCGAGGATCGCGACACGGCGGGGGCCGCCCACCTCGTCCTTGGCGACGGCCGACACGGTCGGAAGTTTGGTCATGATGAGGTCAAGAAGATCGGCGACGCCGCGGCCGTGCAGTGCGGAGACCGGGTACGGCTCACCGAGGCCGAGCGACCAGAGGGACGCGGCGTTCGGCTCCTGACGTACGTCGTCGACCTTGTTGGCGACGAGGAAAACCGGCTTGTCCATCTTGCGGAGCATCCGAACGACCTGCTCGTCGGTTGCGGTCGCACCGACGTTGGCGTCGACGACGAAGAGAACGGCGTCGGAGAGGTCGATGGCGACCTCGGCCTGGGCGGCGACTGAAGCGTCGATGCCCTTGGCGTCGGGCTCCCAGCCGCCGGTGTCGACGAGGGTGAACTGGCGTTCGTTCCACTCGGCCTTGTACTTGACCCGGTCGCGGGTGACGCCGGGGGTGTCCTCGACAACGGCTTCACGCCGGCCGAGGATCCGGTTCACGAGCGCGGATTTGCCGACGTTCGGCCGACCGACGATCGCGAGGACCGGGAGCGCAGGGAGGTAGTGAATCGCGTCGGGATCGTCGGTGACCGACTGGAGGATCTCGAGGTCCTCGTCGCCGAGGTCGTAGTCGGCGAGCCCGGCGCGGAGCGCTTCGGCGCGGCGGTGGGCGAGGTCCTCGTCGAGGTCCCCCATCCGCTCGGCGAGCTGGTCGTCCAGCTCGGCGGTGTCTTCAAAGTCGTCAGCCATAATCGGTCTCTCTCTGCGAACGGCGCCGCCTGGTGCGGGTCGTTCTAGGTTTTCTGCGAAGTACGGATCACATCGAGCACGGCGTCGACGGTCTCGTCAAAGTTCAGCGTGGTGGAGTCGACGGTGGTGACGCCAGCTGCGGCGGTCATGAAGTCGACGACGCGCGAATCTGCGCGATCACGCTTCTGCAACGCACTCGCAACCTCCGAAGCCGATTCGGATGCAAGTTCTGCAGAGCGTCTAGACATTCTAGCCTCTTCGGATGCTGTAAGAAGAATGCGAGCCGTGGCGTCCGGCGCGACGACCGTTGTGATGTCGCGACCCTCGACGACGATGCCCGGCGCGCTGGAGTCGCGAATGATGCCTCGAAAGATCCCGGTCACGTACGAACGCACCTCGGGGACCCGGGCGATGTTGCTCACAACGGCTGAGACGCGGGGCTCCCGGATGCTGTCGGTCACGTCCGTCTCCCCCACCCTCACGTGGTAACCGAAGGGGTCAGTCCCGATCGTGTACCGGAAGTCGGGCAGCGACGCGACGACCGCCGCGGCATCCGTCGAATCGATGCTCCGGTCAAGCACGTACCAGGACAGCGCCCGGTAAGCGGCGCCCGTGTCGAGGTAATCGAAGCCGAGCCGTTTCGCCGCGGCCTTGGAAACACTCGATTTTCCGCTGCCGGCCGGGCCGTCGACGGCCACCACTGTCTTCGTCAATTGTTAGACGCTCGCAATCCGCCAGCCGCGCGCCTCGAGGTCTTCGATGGTGCGTTGCTGGACTTCGGGAAGGACGGCGATCTCGGCGAGGCCGATCTGGGCACCCGGGGAGTGCTCAAGCCGAAGGTCCTCCATGTTGACCCCGATGTCACCGAGTTCGGTGAGAAGCAGGCCGAGCTGCCCCGGCTTGTCGTCGACCATGACGACAATGGAGGCGTAACGGCGATCCTGACCGTGCTTGCCCGGCAACCGGGCAACGCCCGTGTTGCCTGCGGCGATCGTGTCGGCGATGGCACGGCGGGCGCCAGGCGCCTCCGGGTCGCGAAGGGCGTCGGTGACCCTGGCGAGGTCGGCTGCGATACCGTCGAGCACCTCGACGACGGGGCCAGCGTTCGAGCCGAGGATCTGTACCCAGAGCTCAGGGGCACTTGCGGCGATGCGGGTGGTGTCGCGAAGTCCCTGCCCGGTGAGCCGAACGGCGGAGTCGGGTGCACTGACCAGCTGCTTCGCGAGCAGGCTCGCGATCAGCTGAGGCACGTGTGAGACGAGGCCGACGGAGCGGTCGTGCTCCTCCGGGGTCATTTCGATCGGCGAAGCGCCGAGGTCGAGGGCGAGGTCCTCGATCAAAGCGAGGGCTTCGGGCGGCGTCTCCTCGTCACGGCAGATCACCCACGGGCGGCCGAGGAACAGGTCGGCGCGCGCCGAGATCGCTCCCCCGCGTTCCCGCCCGGCGAGCGGGTGTGAACCGATGTAGCGGGTGAGGTCGACGCCGCGCTCGGTGAGGGTGCGGAACGGTTCGAGCTTGACGCTGGCCACGTCGGTGATGACGGCGTCGGGGAAGCGGGCGAGTTCAGCCTCGAGAACGGATGCCGTGACATCCGGCGGAACGCTGACCACGACGATCCGTGGCTCGTCATTCGCACGTTCGGGGCGTCCGGCGCCGTAGTCAACTGCGAGCCGGAGTTGGGCTGGCGACGCGTCTGCGAGGATCACGTCGACACCCTGTGCTTTCAGGGCAAGGCCGATGCTCGCCCCGAGCAGCCCGGCGCCGACGATGCGGACCTGGCCGGAGAGTCGTGGGGCATTCGGGCGGCGCTCGGCGGCGGCTCTCACGGGATTGTCGTTCACAAGTCTCTTTTACTCGACCGCGTCGGTGTCGGCGCTCTGGCTGTCGTTCAATTGCGTCTGCCGGGAGATGGTCAGCAGTTCTCCGAGTTCCACCTTAGTGAGGTCGCGGGTGTGCCCGGCGCGAAGGGTCCCGAGGTTGACGGGGCCGAACTGGCGGCGCACGAGTTCCTGTACCGGGTGGCCTACGGCTGCCAGCATCCGTCTGACGACGCGGTTCTTGCCCGAATGCAGCGTGACCTCGACGATGCTCGTCTCGTCTCCGTTGGCGGTACTGCGAGTGTCGAGCAGCCGAGCCTTGTCTGCGGCGATGACGCCGTCGTCGAGTTCGACGCCGTGGATCAGTTTCTGGATCGTCTGCGCGGTGACTTTTCCCTTGACCTTGGCGATATACGTCTTGGTCACGCCGAAGGACGGGTGGGCGAGAACGTGGGCGAGGTCGCCGTCGTTGGTGAGGATGAGCAGACCGCTCGTCTCGGCGTCGAGGCGGCCGACGTTGAACAGTCGCTCCTCGTAGTCCTTCGTGTACTGGGTCAGGTCCGGGCGGCCGCGTTCGTCGCTCATCGTGCTGACGACACCGACGGGCTTGTTGAGCACGACGTAGCGTTTGGTGGTGTCCAGCTGCACGGCCGTGCCGTTCACCTCGACGTGGTCGGTTTCCGGGTCGATCCGGCGGCCGAGTTCTCTCACAACTTCACCGTTGACGCGCACGCGGCCTTCGGTGATGTACTGCTCGGAGACCCGGCGGGACGCGACGCCGGCGGCAGCGAGCACCTTCTGCAGGCGCACACCTTCCGGGGCGAACGGGTCGTGGGTGGGGGGTTCGGAGTTTCCGTTGTCGGAAGTCGCGCGTTTATCGGAAATCACTGTCAAATCCTTCGGAGCCGTCGGCGAGCAGGGGTGAAATGGGTGGGAGCTCGTCGAGCGAGTTGATGCCGAGCTGCTGAAGCATCAGCGGGGTGGTGCCGTAGTTGATGGCGCCGGTCTCACTGTCGGTGAACAGTTCTGTGATGAGACCGCGGCCGGCGAGGGTGCGCACGACCGAGTCGACGTTCACCGCGCGGATGGCAGCGACCGAACTGCGGGTGATGGGCTGCTTGTACGCGATGACGGCGAGGGTTTCCAAAGCGGCCTGAGAGAGGCGGCTGGGGTTCTCAGCGGTGACGAAGTCGGCGACCACGTCGTCGTACTCTGCGCGGACGAAGATGCGCCAGCCGCCGCCGACCTCGCGGAGTTCGAACCCGCGCTGGATCGTCCCGTCGACGCCGTCGTAGTCGGCGACGAGGCGGTTCACCGCTTCATGGACGGCTTTCACCGGCCGCCGCAGGGCGGTGGCGAGGCTGACGAGGCTTTGCGGCTCGTCAGCGATCATCAGGATGGCCTCGACTGCACGTTCGAGATCGACCGGGGTCGACGGTGCGCCGTCCGTCGTGTCGCGCGGCGCGGCATCCGTTTCGGGGAGGGCGGTGGTGTCAATTGTCATAGTCTGCTCCCAGATTGGCGAGGTTGTCCTCTGACCAGTTCTCGGCGCTCCAGCGTAACGTGAGCTCGCCCAGGGGTTCGAGTTGCTCGAAGCTGAGGGCCGCGTGACGGTACAGCTCGAGAACCGCCAGGAAGCGGGCGACGATGACGCCCTTCTGGTCGGCGCCGGCGATCAGTTGCCGGAATGTCATCGATTCACCCGAGCGCAGCATGGCGACGACGTGCGCGGCCTGTTCACGGATGCTGACGAGCGGCGCGTGCAGGTGGTCAAGGCCGACCATCGGGATCTCGCGCGGCGTGAGAGCCATGGTGGCCAGGGCGGCGAAGTCGTCGAGGGTGAGCGTCCAGACCAGTTCAGGTGTGCGGGCGCGGAACTTCTCCTCGAGCCGGACCGAACGGGCATGCCGGCTTGCTTCGGCATCAAGGTGGCCGGCGAACCAGGCGGATGCCTCCTTGAACGCGCGATACTGCAGCAGCCGCGCGAAGAGGAGGTCGCGCGCCTCGAGCAGGGCCACGTCTTCCGCGTCGACGAGCTCGCCCTGCGGCAGCAGGCCCGCCACCTTCAGGTCGAGAAGGGTGGCAGCGACGACGAGAAATTCGCTGGCCTAGTCGAGTTCACGGGCGGAGTCGACGCCCGACAGGTAGGCGATGAACTCGTTCGTCACCTTGGACAGCGAGATCTCGGTGATGTCGAGTTCGTGCTTGCCGATCAGCGACAGCAGCAGGTCAAACGGGCCCTCGAAGTTCGAGAGGGCGACCTGGAACCCGGCCGGCCGGACGTCGGGTGCCGCACCTGCCAGGGAAGTCGTCGAGCCGTCTACGGCGTGCGCATCAGGCGACAGCGCCACGGGCTACCAGCTCCCGTGCGAGCTGGCGGTAGGCCTTGGCCGACGCGTGCTCGGGAGCGAACTCGGTGATCGGGCTGCCGGCGACGCTGGCATCCGGGAACTTCACAGTGCGGCCGATGACCGTTTCGAGTACATCATCGCCGAACGCGTCGACGACCCGTTCGAGGACCTCACGGGAGTGCAGCGTACGCGAGTCGAACATCGTGGCGAGGATGCCGTCGAGTTCGATCGCCGGGTTCAGCCGGTCCTTGACCTTCTCGATGGTCTCGATCAGCAGCGCCACACCGCGAAGGGCGAAGAATTCGCACTCAAGCGGAATGAGCACGCCGTGACTGGCGGTGAGCGCGTTGACGGTGAGGAGGCCGAGCGACGGCTGGCAGTCGATGAGGATGACGTCGTAGTCGCCGCCGACCTTGCGGAGTACGCGGGCGAGGATCTGCTCGCGGGCGACCTCGTTGACGAGGTGCACCTCAGCTGCCGACAGGTCGATGTTGGCGGGGATGATGTCGAGCCCCTGAACAGACGTCTGCTGGATCGCATCCGTCGGCTGGTGCTTGTTCGACAGCAGCAGGTCGTAGATCGTCAGTGCGTCGTGCGTGTTCACACCGAGACCGGCGGAAAGCGCGCCCTGCGGGTCGAAGTCGATGCACAGCACTCGACGGCCATAGTCGGCGAGGGCAGCACCGAGGCTGATCGTGGTGGTCGTCTTGCCGACGCCACCCTTCTGGTTGCACAGCGAGATGATGCGGGCGGGGCCATGGCTTCTCAGCGGAGCAGGTTCCGGGAACTCACTCAAGGTGCGACCGGTCGGCCCTTTTTTCACGAGTGGCGCCTCCACCGAAAAGAGCTCTTCATTTTTTGTGGCCACCTGGTTCGTCCTCACTCCCGTCGCGTCCCTCGCCGTGCTTAGCTCTTGATTCTAACGGGGTGCTTACGATATGCGGCGCGCCCACGCTGGGCAGAAGCATCCGCGTCAACAACCGGGACCGTGCGGATTTTCGGTGCACTCGCGCTGGACGAGCACGGTCTTCGCGTTTCCGGCGACGGCAGCGACGATCGTCGCTGGGCCGGGGAGGGTGCCGCTGATGCTCCGCCACGGCAGCGCGTCGATACTGAACTCCACGGTGTACGAAACGGTGACTGAGATTTGATAGACGCCTCTCGCGTCGAAGACGTGGCTGGTGGGTGTCGGCGAGAATTCCGGCAGACCGAGTGACGCCCAGGATGCTCCGGGCACGCTCGATCGGGACGTCGACCCGTCTCCCCACGACCACGCGTAGCTCGACGGGGTGAATCGCACATCGAGCGGGTAGTCGAGCAGGGAGCCCGAGACAACATGTGTGTTCGTCTTCGCCATGAAGTTGGCCGGCAGCCCGACCAGCATCCAGCCGTCCGGTTCCATTTCGAGCGTCGGAGCGACCGGCCGGAAGCTGGCCAGGTCACTGATGGTGATGGCGTCGACCAGACATGCCGGACCGGCTACGCAGATTCCGACGTTTCCCGGCGGCACACCCGCGCCCGGTGAGCCGGGGCCGTCGACCCCTCCCCTGTTCTCGGCGTCGATTCGGTCCTGCTCAAAGCCGTCCGGTCCGCGGTTGCCGCCGCCGCCACCGCCGCCGTTTCCTCCGTTATTGCCGCCACCGTTCCTGCCATCGGTCCGCCCGTCGCCCCGGATCACGGCCGCGCCGCCGTCGAGGCCACCGTCGACGCAGAAGCCGCGGGCGGCGTCGGCGGTAGAACACTCAGCAGCATTCGCCGGACTTGCGATTGCGGTGGTCGACAACACCGCTAAGGCGGCAACCGTCAGCAGAAGTCGTCGCCGGTCCATGATCCGCTGTCCGCTATCAAGAGCGACGCCTCACGAGGGGCCGAGGACACAAACTCCACCTCAACCGGAAATCTCTCAAGCCGGGTTGCGGGAGTCACGTCGGCACCGCCAGAATCAAGGATTCTCACGCCTGAAACGTCACGACAAAGGCGTAGCCGAACGAGCGCCAGCTGATCTGACTCCGATTTCTCGACCAGGGAAACGTTGTCGAAGGTGGTGACGCCCTGAGTATGCCAGTTGTTCTCTTCGAGCAGCCCGGGCACTTCCAGCTTCTCCAGATATGCCGGCGTCACTAGGCCGACCATGGCCTCAGCGCCACCGTCACCATTGGCTGAGTCCTTATCGAATTGTGCTGTGTATCGCTGGTAGACATCGGTCGCCGCCGCGAGCGCCTCGTCCTCCGACGCGAAGATCGCCGTCGAGGTGGGGGTGGATGTCGGCCGCGGAGCCGGAGTGCAACTGGTGAGCGTTACCGCTCCAAGCAGGCACGCAACAATTCCGAGGGTGCTGCCCCGCAGCATCCGTGGGATCGTCCTCGACCGGTCAGTGACCATGCCGACAGGCTAGAGGAGTCCTCAGCCGCGCGGGAGGGTTATCCACAGCGACACTCTGCAGCCGTCG
>NZ_JBKJWH010000066.1:0-7921 GCF_046716805.1 Mycetocola sp.
ACGCCTTCTCTACTCGCCTGCGGTGTGGGCGGCGTCGGCGTCGTGCGCGACCGGTGTGCCGGTGAGGGCAGCGGTGGTCACACGGCGGCGGCGGGTGCGGCCCTTACCCGGCTGCTTGGGTTCAGGCAACGCGTCGAGAACGGAGCCGAGCAGGTCCTCAGCCGTCCGGGCGTTGACTCGCTGCGGTTGGCGAGCCGGCTCGATCGGGATGTCCAGGATCGCGAGTGCAGGGGCATCCGTTTCCGGTGCTTTCTGAGGGACGGTCTCCTGGGCCGGCTGGTCGACCGGCTCGACTGCGACCTGCGGGCGCTGCTGCGACTTGCGGCGATCGTTCCGGCGTTCGTTCCGCGACTCGTTGCGGGTGTCGCTCCGCGACTCGGTGCGCCGTTCGGGAGCCTCGGCTGCCGGAGCCTCGACCGCGGCCTCTTCTTCGCTGTGATGAGCGATGGTGGATGCTGCGATCTTGGCGAGAGCATTCTTGGCGTCGTCAGTGATGGCATGGGTAGGCACCTTGGGTGCACCGCCGCCGTTTGAGGCGTTCCCGTTGCCGTTGCCGTTGTTCGAGGGGTTCCTCGAGTCGTTCCCTGAACCCTTGCCGCGACGCTTGGTCTCGGGCTGGGGGCTCTGGCGGTGCTTGACGATGGGATCGTGGTGGATGACCACGCCGCGACCGGCGCAAACCTCGCACGGCTCACTGAAGGACTCGAGCAGGCCGAGACCGAGCTTCTTCCTCGTCATCTGGACCAGGCCCAGCGACGTGACCTCGGCGACCTGATGCTTGGTGCGGTCACGGCTGAGGCATTCGATCAGGCGACGCAACACGAGGTCGCGGTTCGATTCGAGGACCATGTCGATGAAGTCGACGACGATGATTCCGCCGATGTCGCGCAGACGAAGCTGGCGGACGATCTCCTCGGCCGACTCCAGGTTGTTCTTCGTGACGGTTTCTTCGAGGTTTCCCCCGGAGCCGACGAACTTTCCCGTGTTGACGTCGACAACGGTCATCGCCTCGGTACGGTCGATGACGAGCGAACCACCAGACGGCAGCCAGACCTTGCGGTCGAGCGCCTTCTCGATCTGTTCGGTGATGCGGTATTCGTCGAACGCGTCCTTTGTTCCCTCGTAGCGTTCGACACGCTCGAGGAGATCGGGGGCGACACCACGCAGGTAGCTTTCGATGACTTCCTGCGCGTCGTCGCCGGCGATGAGCATTCTCTGGAAGTCCTCATTGAAGACGTCACGGACGATCTTGATCAGGAGGTCAGGCTCGCTGTGCAGAAGGGCGGGAGCCTGGACGCTCTCCATCTGCTTGCTGATCTCGGCCCACTGGCTGATGAGCCGGTTCACGTCGAGCGTGAGCTGCTCTTCGGTTGCCCCTTCGGCAGCGGTGCGAACGATGACGCCGACGTTGTCCGGGAGAACGTCCTTGAGGATCTTCTTGAGTCGCGCACGCTCCGTGTCCGGGAGCTTGCGGGAGATGCCGCTCATGGAACCGTTGGGCACGTAGACGAGGTAGCGGCCGGGCAGGGAGACCTGGCTGGTCAGGCGAGCGCCCTTGTGACCGATCGGGTCCTTGGTGACCTGCACGAGCACTCGGTCACCTGGCTTCAGGGCAAGTTCGATGCGACGTGGCTGGTTGCCGGTCTCGACGCCGTCCCAGTCGACCTCGCCGGAGTACAGCACGGCGTTGCGGCCGCGGCCGATGTCGACGAAGGCCGCTTCCATGCTCGGCAGCACGTTCTGCACACGCCCGAGGTAGACGTTGCCGATGAGCGAGGCTTCCTGGTTGCGGGCGACATAGTGCTCCACGAGCACGCCGTCCTCGAGGACGCCGATCTGGATGCGGCCGTTCTTGGACCGGACGACCATCTTGCGGTCAACTGATTCGCGACGTGCGAGGAACTCGGCCTCGGTCACGACGGGGCGGCGACGACCGGCATCCCGGCCGTCGCGGCGGCGCTGCTTCTTCGCTTCAAGGCGAGTGGAGCCCTTGATCCGCTGGGGTTCGGTGATCAGTTCCGCTTCGCGCGGCTCGCGAATTTCGCGAGGCTGGCGAACCTTGACGACGGTGTTGGCCGGGTCGTTCGAGTTCGAGCGGCGGTCGTCGTTCGAACGGCGGCGCGCACGGCGGCGGACGGTCGACGGCTCGTCGTCGTCATCCTCGTCGTCGTCTTCGTCATCGTCGTCGTTCCGCGCACGCGGGGGCAGCGGCTTGACGTCAGGCGCCTGGAAAAAGAGCGCGGTCGTCGGCGCACCGGTGAAGACCGGAGCTGACGGCGCCTCGAGTTCGACGGCCGGGTCGGTGGGCGCCTCGACTGCTTCGGCGCTCGACTCCACCAGCACGGACGTTTCGGTCCCTGCGGCTTCCTGGCCGATCTCGTCGTTCAGCGGGTTCGGGTTGCTGTCTGAATTTTTATTCACCATTACTGGTGTACTCCTCATCCGGCGGGGCGACCGCGCCGCCCCTGCGGGAAATCTCGAGCGGGAAGCCGCTTGCGCGTTCCCCCCGCAAATCCTGTATGTGAGCGACCGGCCCTCTGGCTCTAGTCACGCACCTTCTGTGTCGATCGTGTTGACCGACGAAATACTGTTTCCATCGAACACCGGGGCTCGACCGTTTCGTTACGATCGCAATCCCGATAAGCCTTCTGTTGTACGGGTCCAGGGCGCGGCCCTGTTCTCGTCAAGCCATTATCGCACGGTCCGGGCTGTCGCCGTGCGTCGACGCGGCGGAGGCGGCATCCCACCATGTCATAATCCGAGGGTGAACTCCCCCGAAATCGCGAGACGCCCGCTCGGCTTCGCGACTTTTCTGGTGATCGCCGGTGTCATCGGCTGGATCGCTGCCTTCGCACTCACCGTCGAAAAGTTCTCGCTGCTCCAGTCGCCGAACGCTCAGTTGTCCTGCGATGTCAGCGTGCTGGTGCAGTGCAGTGCCAACCTTGAGTCCCCACAGGGGTCACTCTTCGGCTTCCCTAACCCGATCCTTGGCCTCACCGGGTGGGTTGCTCCGATCGTTGTCGGTGCGGCGCTTCTCGCCGGCGCCCGGTTCGACCGCTGGTTCTGGTTGCTCTTCCAACTCGGCGTGACTGCGGCGTTCGCCTTTGTGCTGTGGCTCATCACGCAGAGCATTTTCGTGCTCGGCACCCTCTGCCCGTGGTGCCTGGTGACCTGGGCGGTGACGATTCCGGTGTTCTGGGTCGTCACACTCCGCAATCTGGCCGCCGGTATCCTGCCCGCACCGGTCGGCGTGCGCCGAATCGCCGGCGTGCTCTCGGGCTGGGTCGTCGTGATCACCCTCGCCTGCTATGTCATCGTCGCGGTGCTCGCCCAGGTCCGGCTGGACGTGCTCGGCACCCTCTGAGCGGGGGCGCCTCCTGCGAGAGGGGTCCCAACACGCTGTTCCCGCCAGCCGAGGGGTCCCAAGATGCTGTGACCACCCACCCCCGAGCGACAATTCCGGCCCCCTCAGCCTCTCCGAGGCGCTCACGGGCCTCGCGCCACTCGTTTGCGATGCGGCATCCCGGCAACGAAAACGGCGGCACCCGAAAAACGGATGCCGCCGAAGAGGGAGAGCGTGGAGCCTACGAGAACCAGAGCTCGAGTTCGCGCGCCGCGGACTCCGGGCTGTCCGAGCCGTGCACGAGGTTCTGCTGCACCTTCAGGCCCCAGTCGCGGCCGAAGTCGCCACGGATGGTGCCAGGGGCGGCGAGCGTCGGATCCGTGGTGCCCGCGAGCATCCGGAAGCCTTCGATGACGCGGTTGCCTGCGACACGGATGGCGACGATCGGGCCGGAGAGCATGAATTCGACGAGAGGCTCGTAAAACGGCTTGCCCTCGTGCTCGGCGTAGTGCTCGGCGAGCACGGACCGCTCCGGCTGGACGAGACGGATGTCGACGAGCGAATATCCCTTCGCCTCGATGCGGCGCAGGATCTCGCCGGTGAGATTGCGCGCGACGCCGTCCGGCTTGATCAGTACGAGTGTTTCTTCAACCATGTGCTTCAACTTTCCGTTTCCTGTGTAGCGGCGTTCTGTCGGTCGATCCGTCCACCGACGATCATGCAGTACACCCACATGCCCGCGAAGACCAGGCCGATGAGCCACATCACGGGCACGAAGATGCCCGTGGCAACGATAACGCCTTGCAGCATCCAGCCCACGACGAAAGCCCAGTCGTAGCGCAGCAGCGCCATCGTGAACAGGATCGCGAGGCAGATCACTCCCCCGCCGATCAGCGCGACCGGGCCCGGCTGGACCTTGAGTCCGAACGCCACGAGCGAGGCGAGGAAGACGACGATCAGTTCGAAGGCGAGGACGATCGACGCGAGGGACTGGCGCACCCCGCGCTTCTGGCGCCTCACTTCTTCCACTCGTTCTCTTCGGCCAGCTCGATCACTTCGCCGGCGAGAACGACGGAGCCGGTGACGACGACGAGTCTGCTCTCACCCTCGTTCGCCCATTCGCGAGCCTCGAAGACAGCATCCTCGAGGTTGTCGTAACTGTGCACGAGCGCGGGATCGACCGTTGCCCGGGCGCGGTCGGCGAGCTCGTCGACCGGGATCGAGCGGGTCGAAGCGGATGCCGTGAGGTGGATCCGCTGTGCGAGAGGCGCGAGAACCTGGAGGATGCCTTCCGCGTCCTTGTCGCCGAGAACCCCGAGAACGAACACGATCTCGCGGAAGTCGAAGTACTTGCCGAGCGCCGCGGCGAGCGAGCGAGCCCCGTGCGGGTTGTGGGCGGCGTCGACGAGAACGGTGGGTTCCACACCGACGAGCTGGAGCCGGCCTGGCGACTCGACCTCGGCGAGCCCTTCGGTGAGCGGGTCGGTCGAGAGTCGCTGCAGCCCGTTGCCGAGGAAGGTCTCGACCGCTGCGATCGCCAGCGCGGCGTTCTGGCCCTGGTGGTCACCGTAGAGCGGCAGGTACAGGTCGGGATAGACGCCCGCCCGGCCCCGCACGTTGAGGACCTGACCGCCGACCGCGACGACGTCGCTGATCAGCTCGAAGTCGATGCCCTGCGCGATGAGAGGTGCTTCGGAGAGTTCGGCGGCGTTCACGAGTTGCGCCATGGCCTCCGGATGCTGCGCCGCCGTCACGACGGTCGCTGCCGGCTTGATGATCCCCGCTTTGGTGCGGGCGATCTCGGTGATCGTCGACCCGAGCCGGTTCGTGTGGTCAAGGTCGATCGGCGTGAAGACAGCGATCTGCGCGTCGGCGACGTTCGTGGAATCCCACTCGCCGCCCATGCCCACCTCGACGACGGCGACATCGACGGGTGCGTCGGCGAAGACGGCGAAGCCGAGCACCGTGAGGACCTCGAAGAAGGTGAGCGGAACCTCGCTGGCTTCCTCCAGTTCGAGGTCGACCATGTTGATGTACGGCTGGATGTCGTCCCAGTTGCGCACGAGGGTCTCGTTCGAGATCGGTTCGCCGTCAACGACGATCCGTTCGTTGAAGTGCACGAGGTGCGGGCTGGTGAACAGGCCCGTCCGCAAGCCGTAACCGCGGAGGATGCCTTCGATCATCCGGCTCGTGCTCGTCTTGCCGTTGGTTCCCGCGATCTGGATGACCGGGTAGGCCCGCTGGGGATCCCCGAGCAGGTCGAGAGCCCGCCTCGTCGGCTCCAGGCGCGGCTGAGGCGCCGCCTCACCGGTGCGCGCGAGCAGCGCCTCATATACCGCGCGGCCCTGTTCGGCGTATTCCTCGTCGTGCTCAGACATTGATGCTCCTTGTTGCGCGGCGCACGGCCACCGTGAACGATCCGGCGTTCGCGAATGCCCCTGCCGCGAATTGCTGATAGAACTCCACCGGTCCGCCGAACAGCCCCGGGAGCCATTCAGCCGGGGTGCCGGCCCGCGAGGCCTCCGGTACTTCGTCGAGGACATGGATGGACGAACTGGTCGCTAGGGTCTCGGCGGCGATGTCAACGTCGGTGACGAAGGAGATGGCATCCGCGTCGCCGGGGTCGGTGAAGACCAGCCCGAGGGCGATCCGGTCGCTGACGTCGAAACCTGCAGCCTTGCGGGTGTCCTGGATCGAGCGGACGACGTCGCGGGCGAGTCCTTCTGCTTCGAGGGCTGGCGTGGTCGCCGTGTCGAGCAGGACGAACCCTCCACCGGTGAGGAGTGCGAGCGCGGAATCCGAGTTGCCGTCCGTCGCGGCCGTCTCGAGCACGAGATCATACTCCCCCGGCTCGAGCGCGACGCCGCCGGCGATGACGACGCCGTCGTTCTCGCTCCAGTTCCCTGCCCGTGCGGCCTTGATCACCGCCTGGACGTTCTTGCCGAGACGCGGACCTGCGGCGCGGGCGTTGACCGTGAGTCGCGAGGTGATGCCGTAGTCGGCGGCGCTCGACTCGGCGAACTGCACGAAACGCACCTCCTTGACGTTGAGTTCGTCGCGAAGGATGTCCTCGAACCGCGACAGCACGGCGGGATCGGGGGCGACGACGGTGAGGCTCGCAAGCGGCAGCCGAACACGCCGGCCCGCCTGCTTACGCAGCGAGAGCACCGTGGAGCTGATGACCCTGATGGAGTCCATCGCGCGGACGAGGACGTCGTCCTCCGGCAGCTCAGCCGGGTCCGGCCAATCCGTCAGGTGGATGCTTCGCCCACCGGTGAGGTCCTTCCAGATCCGCTCAGAGACCAGCGGAAGCAGAGGAGCCGCGGCGCGAGTCAGGGTCTCGAGCACCGTGTAGAGCGTGTCGAACGCGTCGCTGCCGCTGCCGTCATCGGCGACGCCGACCCAGAAACGGTCCCGTGACCGGCGGACGTACCAGTTGGTGAGCACGTCGGCGAAGTCGCGGAGGGTCGCCGCAGCGAGCGTCGAGTCGAGGGCGTCGAGGTGCGCAGTGACCTCGGTGAGCATCTGCCTGCTCTTGGCGAGGATGTAGCGGTCGAGCACGTCTGGGGAGTCGGTGCGGCGCTTCGCGTCGTAGCCGCCCTCCCGGGCCGAGTTGGCGTAGAGGCTGAAGAAGTACCACGTGTTCCACAGCGGCAACAGCATCTGCCGGACACCCTCACGGATCCCCTCCTCGGTGACGACGAGGTTGCCTCCGCGAAGGACGGAACTCGACATGAGGAACCAGCGCATGGCATCCGACCCGTCGCGGTCGAACACCTCGTTCACGTCCGGGTAGTTGCGGAGCGACTTCGACATCTTCTGCCCGTCGCTGCCGAGAACGATGCCGTGGCTGACGACGTTCTTGAACGCCGGGCGGTCGAACAGGGCCGTCGAGAGCACGTGGAGTGTGTAGAACCAGCCGCGGGTCTGCCCGATGTACTCGACGATGAAATCGGCAGGGTTGTGCGAGTCGAACCACTCGCGGTTCTCGAACGGGTAGTGCACCTGGGCGAACGGCATCGACCCGGAATCGAACCACACGTCGAGAACATCCGTG
This sequence comes from Mycetocola sp., assembly GCF_046716805.1. Classification (GTDB taxonomy): domain Bacteria; phylum Actinomycetota; class Actinomycetes; order Actinomycetales; family Microbacteriaceae; genus Mycetocola_A. The sequence continues at coordinate 7,401 of NZ_JBKJWH010000066.1, forward strand.
ATGCGGCGCATCGTCGACTGGCCGGTGGGATCATCCGGGTTCGGCCGGGTCAGCTCGTCGATGAACGGGCGGTGCAGGTCGGTGGGCCGCACGCCGAAGTCCTGTTCGAGTTCGTCGAGGGAGCCGTAGACGTCGATGCGCGGGTAGTCGGGATTGTCGCTCTTCCACACCGGAATCGGGGAACCCCAGTAGCGGTTGCGGCTGATCGACCAGTCGCGGGCGTTGCCGATCCACTTGCCGAACTGGCCGTGCTTGACGTTCTCGGGTACCCAGGTGATCTGCTCGTTGAGGTCGACCATGCGGTCACGGAATTCGGGCACGCGGATGAACCAGCTCGATACGGCCTTGTAGATCAGCGGGTTGCGACAGCGCCAGCAGTGCGGGTAGGAGTGCTCGTAGCTGGCCTGACGCAGCAGGCGCCCTTCGGCCTTGATCACCTGGGTGAGCGGCTTGTTCGCGTCTGACCAGAGCAGGCCGGCCACGTCGGTGACCTCGGGCAGGAACTTGCCGCCCTCGTCGAC
>NZ_JBKJWH010000067.1:0-31566 GCF_046716805.1 Mycetocola sp.
CTCAGAGTGGCACGCGCGAGCCGAGCACGCGAGATGATTTGGGGCCCCGGGCTGCACCGGTTCGGCACAGCCCGAGGCCCCGAATCGGTTGGTTATCCGACTCCGTAGGTCTCGCACGCTGCGGCGACTTCGCCTGCGCAGAGCTCGGCGGCGTCGGCGTCGCCGGCGTCGACCACGGACTGGTCCTCTTCGGGACCGACGAGGACCGGGGTCACCGCGATGTACGGCGTCCCGTCAGCGAGCTCCTGATCGGCGGTGGGGGTCTCGCCGTTCAGGAGGGCCACAGCGGTCTCGACCGCGGCGTCAGCCTCGAGCTTGATCGGCTTGTAGACCGTGGCGGTCTGCTTGCCGAGAAGGACGTTCTGCAGTCCGGCGATGGAGGCGTCCTGGCCGGACACCGGCACGGTGAGACCGTTCTTGTCGAGGACCGTGATCACGCCGGCCGCGTTCGTGTCGTTCGCCGCCCACACTGCGTCGACTTTGCCGCCGAGCGAGGTCAGGGCCTGTTCGAAGTTGGTCGCGGACTTGTCGCCGTCCCAGACCCCCGGGGGTTCGGCAGCCGGTTTGATACCCGCGGCTTCCATGACTTCAACCGCGCCGTCGTGAAACATTTTGGCGTTGCCGTCGGCGGGGTCACCGCCGATGTAGACGACCACGGCGCTCGCCGGGTCCTTGCCTGCTGCGGCGAGGCCGTCAACGACCGATTGGCCTTCGAGCCGCCCGACTTCGACGTTGTCGAATGACACGTAGTAGTCGGCACCCTCGATGGGACGGTCGTAGGCGATGACGGGGATGCCCTCGGCCTTTGCCTTCTCGGCCACAGCGGCGCCTGCGCCGTTGTAATCGACGAGGAGCATCACACCGCAACCCTTGGTGAGCTGCTGGTCGGCGATGGTGGCGTACTTGTTCACGTCGGCCTGGGCGTTCTGGACGTCGGTCTCGAAGCCGGCGTCCTCGAGTCCTTTCTGGAGGTAAGGCCGGTCGTTGTTCTCCCAGCGCGGCGATGAGGCTGCGTCTGGAAGAATCACACAGGCTCGCGTCGCTTCGGCGCCGTTGCCGCCGCCGCCGTTTCCACCGCCGCCGCCGCCGCCCGCGCAGCCGACCAGGAGCAGTGCCGAAATCCCGGCGATTGCGACCGCGGGGATTGAGGAAGAAGGCTTCATGGCTCTCCCCTTCTGAGGTGAGGTAGACCCCTCGTGGTACCCCGCCCTCATTGGCGGCGGCTCAACAATGATGACTGAGCCTCACGTTTCGAGCAATCCCGTTTCCATAACGCTGCGGCTGCGATTTCTTCGCTCAGGGGCTACGCGCTCCACGAGAGGAGAGCCGCGGTCCTCGAACGGCTACGCGGCAGCGATCGATTTCTTGATGCGCTTGCGAGCGGCGCGCTCGGTGAGGATCGAAAGGTAGTCGCGAACAGGGCGCCCGGCAATCTCGCCGAACTCTTCACGAACAATTGCTTCGAGTTCGACCCGGGCCATGTCCGGGTACTTGGCTGCGAGAGCATCCGCGACATGTTGGATGGTCTCTTCATCGTCGACGGTTTTGGTCACCTTGTGAGTATTTTTCGGCACGGTTCGAGTATTTACCCCGTTCCGAGCGCCGTCAAATCTCCTCCGCCGCCGCGCAGGAGGCAGAGCGGCGCGGCGGTCATAGGCGGGGTTCTTCCGAGGCAGTGCCGGCAGCAGCGACACGCACGACGACGTTGCCCCGTTTGCCTCCTCGATCCACGTAACGGTGGGCGTCCACGATGTCGGCGAGGTCGTATGTACGGTCCAGAACCGGGCGGAAGATGCCGGATTCCGCGAGCTTCACCAGGAACGCCAGGTCCTCGGACCGATACTGCGCGCTCGTGATGACGCGCTTCCCACTTCTCCGACTGTGCCGCCGAGCACCGAGCAGACCGGTGAGGTCGGTGATCACGAGAAGGAGTGAGCCCCCAGGGTTGACCAGGTGGCCGGCGCGCTCGAACGAGGCCGTGCCAGCACAATCGACGATCACATCCCAGGTGCTCCCGTCGTCGGCGAAATCCGTGGTGGTGTAGTCGATCACCCGGTCGGCTCCGAGCGAGGAGACCAGGTCGGCATTGGCAGAGCTACAGACGGCAGTGACATGGGCGCCGGCATGTTTCGCGAGTTGCACCGCTGCCGAACCGACGGCACCGGAGGCGCCGTTGATGAGGACGGTGGTTCCCTCCTGGAGGGACGCGAGGTTCAGAAAGCTGTGCGCAGTGACGCCACCGAAGACGAGAGCGACAGCCCCCTCGGCGCTGAGGTTCGCGGGCTTCGTTGTGACAGCGGCGTTTTGATTCACGCAGACGTACTCGCTGTGCCCGCCGAACGCTCCTCCGAGCATCGCGATGACCTCGTCGCCCGGTCGGAACCGAGTGACGTTCGCGCCGACGGATTCGACGACGCCGGCAGCGTCCATCCCCAGGACGCGGTGGCGGGGTCGGAAGAACCCGAGCCCGAACGCTGCCAGAAGCAACAGCCCCCCGGGGACGATGCGATCGCGCGCTCGATGGTCGGCAATACTCAGGGTGCTGGCCAGAACCCGAACCAGAATCTCGTCCGGCCGAGGCGCGGGCCTCGTGACCTCCTCGATCCGGACCACCTCGGGCGGGCCGAAGCGACGATGAACGGCGGCCGACATCGTGCCGGTGTCGGTTCCAGTGCGGGTGGATGGCCGAAGGAATGAGGATCTCATGATGTGCTCCTGGTGGCGAAGAGAGACGTGGCTGCAGCGCCAGCGACCCGACTGGTGTACGACGTACACCTATCCCGTCAGAGTAAGGTGTACGGTGTAATCCTGTCACGGATCTCTTCAGCGCCACGCCGGGGCTTCTCGACCTGAACGCCGACACTCCAGCCTGAAGCCCGCTGACGCTATTCGGTGAGGAGCGAGCACCACGAATCGGTCATGACTGTGAGAGATAAGTCTCGGTCGTCGATCCATCCGAACTGGAACCATCGCCTCGAGTAGAACTCGAGCTGGCCGAATGCGAGAGCACCGCGGATGCGGCGAGACGCCGGGTCGAACCGGTCGGCCGAGTTCAATCCGTCGACGATGTCACCGATCGCACTCTCGAACCACTGGTCGAGGCTCGCCTGGATGTCAGGTTCGGATGCCGCCGCCTGATGCGCGGCCACCACGTACGGGCGGATCACTGACCACTGGTCGAACTTCCGGCCGAGCCAGGTCCGAATCTGCTCACGATCACCCGACCGGACGACGTCCGGCAGAGGAGGTACGTCTGGCCGGGTGAGCAGGTCGTTCGTGGTCTCCACGAGGGAGCGCATGAGTTCGGCTTTCGACGGGAAGTGCAGGTAAAAGGTCGCACGCGTCGTGCCTGCCGCCGCGGCGATGTCGTCGACCGTCGTCGCCGCATACCCCTTCGCCTCGAACAGCTCGAGCCCCCGGTCGAGGAGGAGCTGTCGGGTCATCTGCTTCTGAGCTGCTCGGAGACTGGCCACGGCGTCAGTCTACCGAGGGGCACGATCACGAGCGGGAAGCCGCTGCGACGGTGAACCGGTTGGCATCGTTCAGACCCGATCTTCTCTGAGGTCCCGCGCGCCGGACAGGGCTGCAGGATGCTTCGCCCCCGAGTGCCCGCCAGGAGAGTCGGCCGCCTCTGGATCTTCGTCGGCGTATGCGACGGTCGAGCCCCGGTCGTCCCGCACTCCGCGAAGCCCGAAGAGGGTGAGCAGCGCTGCGGCGAAGGCGGCGAGCGCACAGACCAGGAAGGCGAGGGAGAATCCGCTGCCCAGGGCCTGCAGCGCGAGATCGTGCGCTGCGGCGCCCGGTGCACCTTCCGGAATGCTGTTCAGAGCGATCGGACCGCCACCCAGGGCGATCCCGAGCGCCGCGCCTTTCTCATCTGCGGGCAGGCTGGCTGTCTGCAGCGCGCCGACGAGCTGGTTGCCCGCGCTGCTCAGCGCAATCGCTCCAACAAGCACCGGACCCAGAACGAAGCCGAGGTCGCGCAGCAGGTTGGTTGTCGCGCTGGCCATCCCGGTGAGCTGACGCGGCACCGTGTTCAGTGCGATCGCTGTCATCGGGCTGAGGGTCAGGGCAAAGCCGACGCCGATCAAAAGCGTCGGCGCGATGAACGGGACGACGCTGAAATTCGAGACGTCGAGGTTCGAGGCGAGCAGCGCCCCGGAGCCCATAAGAACAAGGCCGGCGGTCAGGAGCCACCGCGCGGCGACGATCGCGAGCAATCGGGAGATCACCGGGATCAGCACGAACGCCGGCCCCTGGAGCAGCAGGAAGAGCAGTCCGAGGTAGACCGGGTTCTGGTGCTGCACCGGGCCGAGCCACATGCTGGTCGCGAAGCACGCGCCAAGGAAGGCGAACATGCCGACAACGGCGACGATCGACGACACCGTGAACGCGCGGTTCCTGAAGAGGCTCAACTCGAGCAGCGGAGACTCGGTGCGAAGCTCGATGACCACGAACGCGATCAGCAGGAGGATGCCGGCGACGGAGGCGAAAACCACGTTCGTTGACAGCCAGCCCTCCTCTGGGCCCTGCACAAGGCCGAACAGCACGAGGATGAGGCCGGCGGCAAAGGTCACCTGGCCCCACGGGTCCAGCTTGCGGCTCTGCGGCGACCGGTACTCGACGGCGAGCCAGAGGCTGAGGAAGATTGTTGCGACGCCGAGCGCGGCAACCACCCAGTACGCCCCCCGCCAGGAGCCTAAGCCGGCGGCCACCCCACCGAGGAGCGGTGAGATCGCGGCGCCGGCGGAGAGGAATCCCGCCCAGAGCGCGATGCCCCTCGCGCGGTCGCGCGGGTTGTGAGTCACTGCCGCGACCAGCGCGAGGGAGGCCGGGAAGATGGCGCCGGCGCCGAGGCCGTTGATGGCCGAGCCGAGCCACATGACCTCCACCTGCGGCGCGATGGCGCATATCGCCGAGCCGACGAGAACCAGAAGGGAGCCTCCCACGACGAGTTTGCGGTGACCGAACGTGTCGCCGAGCACGCCGAAAGTGAGCTCGAAGACGACGACGGGAATCATGAAAGCAGCCGTGATCCAGGTCAATTGCGAACCGACTGTGTCGAACGTCTGCTGGAAGACGCCGTTGAGTGAGCCGGGCAGCGCGTTGGCGATCTGCGCGATCATCACGGCGATGGAGGCGACGGCCAGCGTTCCGCGGACCCGCAGTGCGGGAACGGACGGCGGGGTCGGGCGCGGCGGTTTCGTCGCAGGGGTCGGGTGTTCGTGGCTCACGCGTAACTCCGTTGTTATTGAGACCTTCAGGTTCTGCTGACGAGCCGCGATCGGGCGCGAGGTGCTCGTGTGAGACACCGTGTCACACATGCATACAGACTGTCAAGTAAACCTTCATAACGTTACGCCGGCGTGGTGCGCGAGGGCCCACCTTCGCGACCCGCTCGAACCCTAAAGGTGAGCCAGTGCCCGGCTGATTTCGGCAGCGGTCTGCAGAACGGCGGGACGGTAGTCCTCCGAGATGCGCTCGAGGCTGGCCGTCGACGTGGAGGTAGACACGTTGATCGCCGCCACCACCCGGCCGTCGGCGCCGTGGAGGGGTGCAGCGATGGATCGGAGGCCCCGCTCGAGCTCCTGGTCGACGAGCGCCCAGCCCTGTCGGCGAACCTTCTCGAGAGTTTCCCGGAGCGCAGCGGCATCCGTCACCGTTTTCGCGGTCAGGGTTTCCCGGCCGATCGTCTCCAGGTAGCGCTCGAGGTCGCCCTCGTCGAGGCCGGCGAGCAGCACCCGGCCCATCGAGGTGGCATGAGCAGGGAACCGGGTGCCGACGGTGATGGACACCGTCATGATCCGCCGTGCGGGCACCCGGGCGATGTAGACGATATCGCCATCATCGAGCACGGATGCTGAAGCGGATTCGTTGAGCCTGCGCGACAGCTGGTCCAGGTGAGGCGCAACGATCTCGGGCAGCGCGAGGCCGGAGAGGTAGGAGAAACCCAGTTCGAGGACTCGCGGGGTCAGCGCGAACAGTCGCCCGTCGGCGCGGACGTAGCCGAGCTCGAGCAGGGTGAGCAGAAAGCGCCTGGCGGTCGCACGGGTCAACCCGGTGACGTCGGCGATGTCACTGAGCGTCATGCTCGGTCGGTCACGCCCGAACGCACGGATCACGCTGAGCCCGCGCGCGAGGGACTGGACGTACTGTCCGCTCGGCTCCGGATCCTCGCTCATGCACCCAACGCTATCGTTCGAGCACGACGGCCAGGCCCTGCCCCACTCCGATGCAGATCGCGGCGACCCCGACACCGCCTCCGCGGCGCTTGAGCTCCTGCGCGAGGTGGCCGATGATGCGACCGCCCGATGCGCCGAGAGGATGCCCGATGGCAATCGCACCGCCGTGGATGTTGACCTTCTCCGGGTCGAGGTCCGGCCACAGCCGCAGGCAGGCGAGGCTTTGCGAGGCGAATGCCTCGTTCAGCTCGACCACATCGACGTCTGCCCAGGTCTTGCCCGCCCGGGCAAGCGCACGATTGGCAGCCTCGACCGGAGCGATCCCGAAGGTATCCGGGTCGTTGCCGCTCACCCCGCGACCGATGATCCGCGCGAGCGGTTCCGCGTTCAGCGGAGCGTTCTCGCCGCCGACCACGAGCATCGACGCTCCATCGCTCAACGGCGACGAGTTGCCGGCGGTGACCGACCCGGCCTCCCGGAATGCGGGCTTGAGCGACGCGAGCGACTCGACGGAGGTGTCGTCGCGGATGCCCTCATCGCGCACGAGCCCGGCGCCGGGCACCTGCACGATTTCGGCGTCATAGGAGCCGGCGGACCAGGCGGATGCTGCAGCCCGGTGGCTGCGGACGGCGAAAGCGTCCTGCTCCTCCCGGCTGATGGAGTACCGCTCGGCGAGCAGCTCAGCAGTCTCCCCAAGCGAGACGGTCCACTGCTCGGGCATCCGCGGGTTGACCATGCGCCAACCGAGGGTCGACGAGTGCAGCGTGTCGTGTCCGGCCGGGTAGCCCTTCGACGGCTTGAGCATCACCCAGGGTGCGCGACTCATCGACTCGACGCCACCGGCGATCACGAGGTCGGCGTCACCGGTTTCGACGGCGCGGCTGGCCTGAATAACGCTCTCCACGCTGGATCCGCAGAGCCTGTTCACCGTCGCGCCGGGTACCGAGGTCGGGAGTCCGGCAAGAAGAGCCGCCATCCGCGCCACGTTCCTGTTGTCTTCACCGGCCTGGTTGGCGTCGCCGAGAAGGACCTCGTCGACGCGGGCGGGGTCGAGGTCTGGGTGGCGGGCGAGGAGCGCCGAAAGTGTGTGTCCGGCGAGGTCGTCCGGGCGGATCCCGGCGAGTCCCTTGCCGTAGCGCCCGAAAGGCGTGCGGATCGCGTCGTAGATGAAACTGCCGGTCATGCGAGCTCCTTGTCGTCGGCATCCGCCGGGATGGTGGTGGCGTCGTCGAGGTCGAGGCCGGTGAGCGCCGCCAACTCCGAGATCGTGTTGTCGCCGAACAGCTCGATCACGGCGAGGCCGGTCGGGGTGACGTCGAAGATTGCGTGGTCGGTGTAGATCCGGGTGACGCAGCCAACGCCGGTCAGCGGATAACTGCATTCGCGCACAAGCTTCGACTGGCCAGAACGGGTGAGGAGGTCGGTCATGACGTAGACCCGGCGAGCACCGAAGGCGAGGTCCATCGCCCCGCCGACCGCGGGAATGGAATCCGGCGCGCCGGTCGACCAATTGGCGAGGTCGCCGCGCTCTGAAACCTGGAACGCACCGAGCACACAGACGTCGAGGTGGCCGCCACGCATCATGCCGAATGAGTCGGCGTGGTGGAAGTAGGCCGTGCCGGGCAACTCCGTCACCGGTTGCTTCCCGGCGTTGATGAGGTCGGGGTCGATCTGGCCTGCGGCCGGCTCCGGGCCCATGCCGAGCATGCCGTTCTCCGTGTGCAGGATGACTTCGAGACCCGCTGGCAGGAAGTTCGCCACTCGCGTCGGTGCTCCGATGCCGAGGTTCATCACCGCACCCTCGGGGATGTCGCGGGCGACGCGGGCGGCGAGTTCGTCGCGGCTGATCGTCGTGGTCATGACGCTGCTCCTTCGATCGAACCGCTTCCGATGAATTCGCCGTCGCGCAACCACGCCCGTTCACCGACGGCGATCACTCGATTCACGTAGAGGCCGGGGGTGACCACCGACTCGGGGTCGAGTACGCCAAGCTCGACGATCTCGTCGACCTGGACGATCGTCGTTGTGGCCGCTGCTGCCATGATCGGGCCGAAGTTCCGAGCGGTCTTGCGGTAGACGAGGTTGCCCCACCGATCGGCCCGGAACGCGCTGACGAGCGCGATGTCGGCGTGAAGCGCGTGCTCGAGAACGTACTGGCGGCCGGCGATCTCGCGCGTTTCCTTCCCATCCGCCAGGGCGGTACCGAACCCTGTCGGCGTGAAGAAGGCCCCGATACCGGCACCTGCGGCGCGGATACGCTCGGCAAGGTTGCCCTGCGGCACGAGCTCGAGTTCGATGTCCCCGGCACGATAGAGCGCATCGAAGACGTGGGAGTCGCTCTGCCGGGGGAAGGAGCAGATGATTTTGCGGACGCGGCGCGCGGCCAGCAGGGCGGCCAGTCCGGTGTCGCCGTTGCCCGCGTTGTTGTTGATGACCGTGAGGTCGGTGGCGCCCTGAGCCAGGAGCGCATCGATCAGCTCGACCGGTTGGCCCGCGCGGCCGAATCCTCCGATCATCACCACGGCGCCGTCGGGTATACCCGACACCGCCTCGTCGATGCTTTCCGTCACCTTGGAGATCATGTCGCAATCCGTTCATCTAGCGAACAAACGTTCACATCATGACAACAGTAGCCGACATCACCGGTCGACGGTAGGACCGGGACCGGAACGAGATGTGCGAAGGCGCGGTCAGTCGTCGGCGCGCTGGGCCGTAGTGGGCTCCATGAGACTTCCGTCCTCGCGCCGGGACGGGCGCGGCCTCTGGGGAGGCCGGGTTCGGATCGGGCCCTGCCCTGAGAGCGGGATCTCCGTGTCAGCCCCCGGTGCGACCTCGAACGGTTCCCCACGCACGAGGAACGAGACGGGCTCGTCCCCGTCAAGGATGGAGACACGCATGGACTCCGTCGTCAGGCTCACAAGAATCCGGGTCCCCCGCCAGGTCAGCCGGTACCGCAGCTCTGGCCAGTCCCGGGGTAGACGCGGATCGAATGTCAGGGCGCCGTCATGGTCGCGCATCCCACCGAACCCTGAGACGAGCGCGTTCCACACGCCGCCCGCCGATGCGACGTGGACCCCGTCCGCTGTGTTCATGTGCAGGTCGGCCAGGTCAACGAAGACCGTGTCGCGGAAATAGGCGAGCGCAAGGTCCTGATATCCGATCTCGGCGGCGATGATCGATTGCACGATCTTCGACAGGCTGGAGTCGCTGGTCGTGAGCGGGTCGTAGTAGTCGAAGTCGGCGAGTTTCTCGTCGAAGGTGAATTGGTCGCCCTGGAGGAAGAGGGCCAGCACAACGTCTGCCTGCTTGAGAACCTGGAACCGGTAGATCACGAGGGGGTGGAAGTGCAGCATGAGCGGCTTTTGTTCTGCCGGGGTCGCCTCGAGGTCCCAGACTTCACGCTCGAGGAACTGCGAATCCTGCGGATGAATGTGCAGCGTTTCCGAGTATGGGATGGTCATCGCCGCGGCAGCACGTTCCCAGTCCTCCACCTCTGAGTCGCGAAGGTCGAGCCGGTGAACGGTGCGGGCATAGTCTTCGGGCCTCTCGCGGGCCAAATCCCGCAGAGCCTGGGCGGCGTATCGCAGATTGAACCGTGCCATGACGTTGGTGAAGAGGTTGTTGTTCACAACGGTCGTGTATTCGTCGGGTCCGGTGACCCCGTGGATCTCGAAGCGCTCATCACCGTTCCAGCGCCAGAAACCGAGAGTCAGCCACATGCGGGCGGTTTCCACCGCGATGTCGATCGCCCCATTGCCGAGAAAGTCCATGTCGCCCGTGGCGTCGACGAACTTCGCCAGCGCATAGGTCACGTCGGCGTTGATGTGATACTGGGCGGTTCCGGCCGCATAGTGCGCGGATGCCTCTTCACCGTTGATCGTCCGCCACGGGAAGAGGGCCCCGGCTTCGTTGAGTTTCCTGGCGCGCTGCCGCGCAGCAGGAAGCATGTGTTCGCGGACCCGCAGCGCATTTCGTGCCCACAGGGGGCTCGTATAGGCGAGGAATGGGATCACGTAGATTTCTGTGTCCCAGAAGTAATGCCCGTTGTAGCCGTTCCCCGTTACCCCCTTGGCTGGAACACCGAGGCCGTCGGCCCTCGCAGACGCCTGCGCGAGCTGGAACAGGTTCCAGCGGACTGCTTGCTGGAGGTCGTCATGCCCCGGAATTTCGACATCGGAGCGGGCCCAGAAGTCGGCGAGCCATTCGCGTTGCTTCGCGTACTGGGCTGCGACACCCGTTGCGCGTATGCGATCGAGCGTGCGCTCGCACCGGTCGATCAGTTCGCGCGTGGGAGTGATGCCTGCACTGTGGTAGCTGACAATTTTCGTGATCCGAACGGGGTCACCCTGGCGCGCGTCGACGGCGTACACGTACTTGGAGATGTCACCGTCGATGTAGTGTTCGACGCTGAAGTCATTGGGCGTCTCGATCAGGTGATCGGCGGCGACCGCGAGGGTCATCCCGGAGTTCGCGACCTGGTAGCTCAGGACGCTCCGGTCGCCGTTCTGCCAGTGTTCCCGCGGAACGAATACCCGATCTGACACGCGCCCTCCGGTGCGGGGATCGTTCAGCTCTTCCCTTGTGGCTGCTGTTCCGTTGTACTCGTCTTCGCCGTCCTGGCGGTTGAGCAGCTGGCAGGAGATCGTCAACGGGGCATCCGCATCGAGCACCGTGACCTCGAGCGTCATCACCGCCAAATGGCGCTCGGGGAATGACACCATCCGTGTCGCCGAAACCTGGACCCGCTTGCCCGACGGTGTCAGCCAGAGCAATTCGCGACGAAGGACCCCATCGCGGAAATCGAGCGATCGCTCGTAGCTGAGCAGGTCCGCTTCGCCGACCGACAGCGGTTCGTCATCGACATAGAGACGCATGACCTTGCTGTCCGGGGCGTTGACCATCGTCTGGCCCACCTCGGCGAAACCGTATGCCTGCTCGGCGTGGCGGATCTTCCAGGTTTCGTGAAGACCGTTCACGTAGGTGCCGTGCTCGTGGGCGGTGCGCCCCTCCGCGTTGTTCGCGCGCATGCCGAGGAATCCGTTGCCCACCGCGAACAACGACTCGGTGACGCCGAGGTCGCCGGAACTGTACTCGGTCTCGATCAGGCGCCACGGGTCGACGGGGAATCGGTCTCGGTCGATCATCGGTTCTCACCTCGGCTGGGTCGGTCGGCGAGGACAGCGAGGTCATCGAGAACGTCGTCGGCACCGGCGTCGCGAAGCGCCTGCTCGCCCGCGCCGCGGTCGACGCCGAGGACGAGTCCGAATCCGCCGGCGCGAGCCGCAGCAACGCCCGAGATCGCATCCTCGAAGACGACGGTCTCCGCTGGTTCGGCACCTATCGCGTGTGCCGCGTACAGGAACATGTCCGGCGCCGGCTTGCTCGCCAAGGATTCCTGCGCAGCGACGACACCGTCGACGATCACCGGAAACCGGTCGATCAAACCGGCCGCAGCGAGTACCCACCTGGCGTTCTTCGAACTCGACACGACGCCCATTGGCATCCGTTTCGCGTCGAGTCGCTCCACGAGGTCGAGGGAACCGGGATACGGGCGGATGCCTCGCTCCTCCAGCGCGCGGGAGAAGTAGTTGTTCTTCCGGTTGCCGATGCCGCTCACCGTGTCTGCGGTGGGCGGGTCATCAGGTGAGCCCCATGGCAGCCGGATACCTCTCGAAGCCAGGATGCTGGCGACCCCGTCGTATCGGCGTTTGCCGTCGAGGTGCTCGAAGTAGTCGTCGTCGGTGTAGGAATCGGCGACGCCTTGTTCGGCGAACACTTCGGTGAACATCGTCTGCCAGGCATGGCGATGGAGATCGGCCGTCGGCGTCAGGACGCCGTCCAGGTCGAAAAGCACGGCGCGATAGTCGTCGAGGCTGGACAGGACCACGTTGTGTAGGTTCAGAAGGACTCCCGAGAAGTCGATGAAGCAGACGATTCGTTACCGCTGACTCTACGACGAACCGCTTGAAACCGCGGCGGCTCCCACCGGAGTTGACAACAGGGCCTGGGCCGGATTGTCCACCGACGTCGAAGAAGGAGGACGGGCGCTACCTGCCGGCACCGGTTCCCTCGGCCCCACGCCCAGGGGCATACTGGCACCATGACGGACAACGCGGTTGGCAACACGGCAGGCACCGGCGACTCGGACTCCCCTCGGATCGTCGTCGGCATCGACGGGTCCGAGTCTTCGGTCAAGGCTCTCCGTGAAGGGCGCCGCCTGGCCGACGCCCTCGGAGCACCCCTCGAGGCGGTTGCGGTCTGGCAGCAGAGTCATTCCATGTACGACTTCTATCAGTCCCAGTCGGGGTGGACGCCCGAAAAGGACATCGAAAAGCTGCTGCAGGACACCGCGGAGGCGGCATTCGGTTCCGATCGCCCGGCGCGGTTCACGATGTCGATGCTCAAGGGCACTCCCACCAGGGCGCTTATTCGTCACAGCGCCGGAGCAGAAATGCTCGTGCTCGGTTCGCGTGGGCACGGCGGCTTCGCCGGGCTGCTTCTCGGCTCGGTGAGCTCGGCCTGCGTGGCGCACGCGACCTGCCCGGTGCTCATCGTGCACAACAAGGACCAGGTCCGCCTGGACGCCGAGAAGAGCGCAGCCAGCCACTGATGTCCGTCCTCCCCCGGTCGCCCGGATGGCCTACGCTGGCGGTGTGACGAGCAACGTGAGCCCCGGCAGGTCGTGGCTTTCCAGGCTGCTCAGGCGGCCCCCTGCCCCGGCTCCCTATCGGCCGGACCCTCAGCCGCTCGCGCCCTTCGAGCAGGCACTCGAAGAGGGACTTCTCATCGCGAGGCACGGCGTCACCCTCGCGGTACGGAACCGGCTCATCGTGCGGGCGCTCCGGGAGAACGAAGCATTCGACGATACGGTCGCCGCACGGATCGTCGACGAAGAGCTCCGGCGCGCGGCCGAAGAACAACGGGCGAATGCGCACGGTGCCGAGTCGCTCAAGGCGGTTGCTGGCCGCTCGGCGGGAATCGCAGATCACGCCCACGACTACCACCGCGTCGACACGGGAACTCTCGAACGCCGGCATCTGCTGTACGCCGCGCTCGCGGATTCGCTCGAGTCGTCGCGGCACGACGACGCTTTCGTCGCGGCGGTCGCCGAGCAGGCCAGAACCGACGCCTGGAATGACATCGGCGACAACGTCGTATCACGTCTCCGCACGCGGATGTCGTCCGTCGCCGATGAACCTGATTATGAGCTCAACCGCCCGGAACGCCTTCGGCAGCTGCTCGAGGAGGACCTTGCCTCCCTGCTGCCCGGTGTCGGGAGGGAAAGCGGCGACCCCTCAGGCGGGTGAAGCCTGGCGCGCGGCGACTAAATGGCGACGTTTGCGACCGACCTCGCGATACCAGCCCGCGCACAGCAGTACGACGAGGACGACCGAGACGGCGTCTCCGCCGTAGTACATGATCATGCTCCCGGCCTCAGCGGAGGCTGCCGAGGTATCGGCCGGAGGGTTAGCGTACAAGTATTTCGACAGGATGCTGTGACTAGCCATGACAGCGCAGAGGACGATCGCGCGGGTGGGGAAGCGCGCTCGGTGCGGGTTCGGGTCCACTCCTGCGATGGACGCCGAAAAGAGGTAGCCGGTCACGAAGACGTGCACGTGCACCACCACGAAAAGGAGCCCGTTGGTGTGGATGCTCGGGTAGAGTCCGCCCGCATAGAGCAGCCAGAGTCCGCCGACGTTGAGTACGGCGGCGGGAATCGGATGGGTGAGGAACCGAACCGGGCGGCTCCTCAGCAATCGGGCGAGCCGCCGGGCAGGGACGGCGCTCAGCGAACGCAGCGCGAGGGTGACCGGGGCTGAGAGCATCAGCAGCACCGGCGCCAGCATGCCGAGTCCGACGTGCGCGAGGGCGTGCATGGCGAAATCGTCATGGTTCGCGATCACCGCCTGAACGCTCAACGCCGTGACCAGGCATCCGGCGATCCACAGGAGAATGCGATGCCTCGGCCAGCGACCGCGTGCGCCTGACCGCAGTGCGGCGAAAACATAACACGCGATCGCCACGAGGAGGCCGAAGCTGAAGACCTCGACCAGGGAGATTCCGCCGCCGTGGTTATGCACGGCCGACCTCGGGCTGCACGGAGACGCGACGTGCTGCAACCCGGCGCGCTCTGAGAACGAGCACGGCGCCCGTCGCAATCAGGAGGAGGGCGAGAACGTTCCAGATGAGGTCGTACCCGAGCAGATCGACGTCGTACCGGATCTGGTGAAGGCCGAGGAGTTTGTGCTGCACCGTTCCGTCGTACAGCTGGAACAGGCCGGCGCCGAGCAGGATGCCACCCGCCCAGCGGGTCCAGTCCAGACGCCCCGCCCGGCGCAGATCGGCGAACAGGAACAGGGCGGCCACCGTCGCGAACCAGCTGAACGCATGGAAGATGCCGTCGGACACCAGCCCGGCAGCCGGCGTCGATCGATCATAGAAGTGGTGCCAGTGGAGAATCTGATGGAACACCACTTCGTCGACGAACGCGGCAAAGCCGACCCCGAGCAGAACCCCTGACCAGAGGTTCTGCCCGGAACCGGTCGGACCGCTCATTCAGCGGCGTGTTGTCGTCGTTTCCCGGCGACCGAGCAGCAGCCCGAGGGCTACCATCGCGATCGCGAGCACGAGGTGCAGCCAGTTGTCTGCGTTGTTGAGAGGAACGAAGTTCGCCGGCGTGTCACCTCCGGCGACAAAGAGGCCGTAGATCCACAGGACGAAATAAATCACGCCGCCCCAGATGAGGTAGTTCCGAGCCCCTGAGACGGTCCGTGCGAGCGCAACACCGGCGACCCCGAAGAGCAGGTGGACGATGTTGTGGAGGATCGAAACCTGGAAGACACCGAGCAGGAGGGCTCCTGAGCCGCTGCCGGCGAAAAGCAGGTCGCCATAGTTCGCCGTGATGCCAGGGATGAACCCCAGGATCCCGACGAGGATGAAGACGATTCCGAAAACGAGAGCGGCCAGTTGCACGGGCGTGCGACGGGCTCGCGTCGTCTCTGCGTTTACAGGTCGAGATGTCATGATGCTGTGCTCCTTATTTGAATGAGGACCAACCCGCGGAGAGTGCTATCCCCTTCGCAGAAGCCAAGATATTCCCAGTCAGCCCCAATTTTGAGCCCTTGACAACCTGACTCGGAGCGCTTCCGCCCAGAATCACTCGCGATTCGGTTTATGCTCAGGGTCCGACGGAAAGGTCAGCATGACTCAGCGAACCGTGATTCTCACCGGGGCCAGCGACGGGATCGGGGCGGTCGCCGCTCGGATCCTGCGGGCGCGAGGCGATCGGGTCGTGCTCGTCGGCCGCTCGCCGGAGAAGACACGCAGCGTTGCGGAGTCGATCGGAGCGGACTACCTGCTGGCCGATTTCGCCCGTCTTGACGACGTACGAAAGCTCGCCGCCGACCTGCTGGAGCGCTACCCGCGGATCGACGTCCTCGCCAACAATGCCGGCGGCATCCTCGGTGCCCGCACGATCACCGAGGACGGGAATGAGCAAACGCTGCAGGTGAATCATCTGGCGCCGTTCCTCCTGACGAACCTGCTGATCGAGCGCCTGGCGACGTGTGGGGCGACTGTCGTCAACACCTCGAGTGTCGCCAATGCAAGGTTCGCCCGGTTCGACGTCGACGATCTCAACGCTGAGAAGGGGTACTCCGAGAACCGTGCATACGGCAACGCGAAACTCGCGAACATCCTTTTCACGACCGAGCTGCATTCCCGGTTTTTTGACCGCGGGATCTCGACGGCCGCGTTTCACCCGGGCATCGTCGCCACGAGTTTCGGCACGGGGTCGACGAGCATCATGCGCGTGATCTACCGCAGCGCCTTCAGTGCCTTCCTGATCTCCCCCGAGCAGGGAGCCGACACACTCGTCTGGCTTGCCACCACGGTTCCAGGCGTCGACTGGGTGTCCGGCGCGTACTACGACAAACGGCGTATCGCCCGCGCGAACCCGCAGGCCTACGACCCGGCATTGGCCGCACGGCTGTGGGACAGGAGCGCGGAGCTCGTCGGTCTGCCGGTCGTGCCGCGCTGAGTGGCCGTGCGTCGCGTCCGGTCATCTGTTCCGGTCGGATACATCCGGCATGTCGGCCCGGTCCGGAACGGTTGACTGGACTGACCTCAGCCGGCGACATCCCAGCGGTGGTGGACGACGTCGTGCAGGAGGTAGCGGCCGAGCGTCTCGACGGTGAAATGGGAGCCGTCGGTTCGCCGGGCGGGGCGGGATGCCGCTTCGACGGGCACACGCTCGAAGGCGTCGGCGAGCGCGGTGCCAGCCTCCACCAGCTCGTCCCGGACCTGGGCCGGGGTCTGCTCCCCGTACCGGGCGGCGATCGCCGCGGCATCCTGGTCCCAGTTCTCGAACTCCGGGTTGTGCTCAGCCAGCATCAGGTTGAGCCGGCCAGAGAACACCCGGAAGACGTCACGCACATGCGCCGCGTACTCCAGGGGTGACCAGGTCGAGTCGTCGGGCCGAACCGCGACATCCGGGCGTTCCAGAACGGCAGGCCAGGATTCGATGTTGTCGCGAAGCAGGGCGGGCAGGTCTCGGAGAGAGACGGCTTCGGCGTCGAACCCGCACTCGGGGCACGGCCGTTCGAGGACCCAGGTCCAGTTCTTCGTATCTGGTTCAATCGTCATGGCTTCACGGTAGAACACGCCAGCCGCCCAGGGCCAGCGCCGGATCATGCGTTCCGGTCGGAAACACCCGGCGTGCCGGGTGATCCGGTCCGAAGTGGATGACTACGCGCGTCAGCCCTGAGGCTGGCAGACGGCGGACGCCGCGAGCCTCTCGGTCATCTGCTCCTCTGACCAGGGCAGACCGACGAGCGGAAGCTTCTCCCCCTCGGCCGGCTGCGCCTTCGCCGCGATGGCCGCAAGTTTCATGGCGAGTGTCTGCGCGAACCCCGATCCAGCCGTCGAGTTGTTCAGCAGGACGACGACGGTGAGCCCGGTTTCCGGGTCGGAGAGCATCGCCGAGATGTGACCGGGGATGTAGCCGGCCTGGCCGCGCATCGGGCCCATCTGCACACCGCCAGGCCCGAACGACTGCCACGCCGGGGCATCCACATTGAGCGGCACGGTCTCCCACGCCTTCTCCCGAAGCTCGTCGCTGAGCAGCGCGCCCGTTGCGAAGGACTGCGCGTAGCGCTGCATGTCTGCCAGGGACGACACGACGCCGCCCGCGGTGAAGGCGAGCGAGGTGGACAGCAGAGTCTCATCCTTCGGCGCATCGCACGCGAGCGTACCGCCTGCTGCTCTCAGGTATTCCCACCCGGGAACGAAGGGATCTGCGATCTCGAGGGTGGACGGATCGGGGAACAGCGAATCGGCCATGTTGAGCGGATCGAAGACATACCTCTCGTACAGCGCTTTCCAGTTGCTGCCGGTGGCTTTCTCGAGCGCGAGGCCGAGCAACGCGTAGTTGGTGTCGGAGTGCGCGTACGCTTCGCCCGGGCGTCCGGTGCGCGGATTGGCCACACCGTCCGAGATCAGTTCGAACGTGGACCACTGCCGAGCCGGGTTGCCTGCGAAGAGCTGGCCGAGTGTCTTGCCGAAGTCGCCGAGCCCCGAGGTGCCGTGGCAGAGCTGACCAAGAGTGATGTTCTCGATCCCCTGCATGGAGGGCAGGTACCCGGACACTTCATCGTCGAGCGCAACGGCGCCCTCGGAAACGAGGCCGTAGAGCACATCGCAGGTCATCGGTTGTGTGTTGTCACCGATTCGGAACCGCATGTCGGTCGACATCTTCTCGGTGCCGCCGGGGGCTGTGGTTCCCTGGGCTGACACCCATTGCCCCGACCAGGGTGCCCACACCCCAGCGATGGCGCCGGGCGCCGCGGCGAGCGGCATCGCCTCGGCGAGCGCTGCGTCGAGTGCCGCCACGGATGCCGCCGGAAGAGACTCGGTCGGCTGCTCGCGCAAAGTCACCGGCGAGACTGCTGTTGCAGCGGAGCACGCCGTGAGGCTCACCACCATGCCGACGGCGAGGGTCAGCAGACCGACTCTCCTGCTTCGATTGACGCTGTTTTTCATCCGTAACCCCGCTGACCCTACAAGGGGGGAGTCTAATCGAGGCCTGCGCCGCTCAGCCGCCGATCCGCCGGATGTCGCGAACTGTTACTCAATACAGTCGCTTCGTCGACTCGTCCGCAACCCGCAGCCAGCGGAAGCCGTAAGCCGGAAGAGCGAGGTCCGCCGTCCCGGCGTCCGAGAGGGCCACATCTCCGGATTCGAGCAGGTCGATGAGCCGTGTCGAGGCATCCGCGTCCGGCACTGTCACTGTCACGATGGCCGGTTCCTGGCCGAAGTTGTGGAGGGCGATCATGCGCCCCTGGGCGCCGGTGACCGCATGCACGAGAACGGCGTCATCGGGCTGCGGGAGCACGGCGAAATCTCCCCAGCCGATCTCGACAGAGTTGCGGTAGGTCCGGATCAGCAGTCGTATGAACTGGAGCAGCGAGTCCGGATCGTGCCGTTGGTCCGCAACGTTGACGTGGTCGGGCGAGTATCCGTCCTCCACAACGGGCGCGGTGAGCCGCGACCTCGCGGCCCGCGAGAAGCCGCCGTTCTTCCCGCTGGTCCACTGCATCGGGCTCCGCACCGACTGGCGTCCTGGGATCGCCAGGTTCTCGCCCATGCCGATCTCCTCACCGTAGAACAGCACGGGCGTTCCGGGTGTGGAGAACAGCAGGCTGTACGCCATCCGGATGCGACGCGGGTCACCGTCGAGCATGGTCGGCAGCCGGCGGACGATGCCGCGGTCGAACACGCGCATGTTCTCCTCCGGTGCGAACGCGGCGAACACCTCGGCTCGCTCCGATTCGGTCAGTTTGTCGAGCGTCAGCTCGTCGTGGTTCCGCAGGAAGTTCGCCCACTGCGACTGGAGGGCGATCTCCGGCCGGGAGGTGAGCGCGTCAGCGAAAGGCCGGGCGTCGGAGCGCGCCAGGGACAAATAGAACTTCTGCATGCCGACGAAGTCGAACTGCATGGTCAGTTCGTCGGCTGCCTCCCCGCCGAAGTACTGGACCTGTTCCTCGCGCGGGAGGTTCACTTCGCCGAGCAGTATCCCGTCACCGGTTCGGCGGCCGAGGAACGACCGGAGCGACCGGAGGTAGTCGTGGGGGTCCCCGTAATCGTCGCCGGCCAGTTTGCCTGCGGACGGCTCGAGGAGGAACGGGACGGCGTCGACCCGGAACCCATGGATGCCGAGCTCGAGCCAGAAACCCATCACCTTGTCGATCTCGTCCCGCACCCGCGGGTTCTCGACGTTGAGGTCCGGCTGGTGCCGATAGAACCGGTGCAGGTAGTACTGCCCACTCTTTTCGTCGAGTTCCCAGACACTCGACTCCTCGCCGGGGAACACCGTCTCCGCTTGCTGCGCGGGCGGTTCGTCCCGCCACACGTAGAAGTCGCGATACGGCGAATCGATGCTGGACCTGGCCGCTTTGAACCACGGATGCTTGTCGGACGTGTGATTGACGACGAGGTCAGCGATCACCCGCATCCCCCTGTCGCGAGCGGTGCGCACGATCTCGACGAGGTCACCGTGGTGACCGAGCCGAGCGTCGACTCCGTAGAAGTCGGTGATGTCGTAGCCGTCATCACGGTCGGGGGTCGGGTAGAACGGCATCAACCAGAGGCATGTGACGCCGAGCTCGGCGAGGTAATCCATCCGTTGTGCCAGACCGGCGA
Source organism: Mycetocola sp. (assembly GCF_046716805.1). Taxonomy (GTDB): domain Bacteria; phylum Actinomycetota; class Actinomycetes; order Actinomycetales; family Microbacteriaceae; genus Mycetocola_A. The sequence continues at coordinate 19,881 of NZ_JBKJWH010000067.1, forward strand.
GGTCACCGACGCCGTCGTCGTTCCAGTCCATGAACGTCTCAACGTCGAGACAGTAGACGACGGCGGTCTTCCACCAGAGGTCGGCGGTGTCCGTCATCCTCATGCGGTCGCTCCAGCGGTCGACACGAATTGCGGGAGCACGCGGTCCCCGAACACGTCGAGGAATTCGGACTGGTCGACGCCGACGTGGTGCAGGTAGATCTCATCGAAACCGAGGTCGACGAAGCCCGCCAGCTTTTCCGCGTGCCAGCCGGGCTCCGAGGAGATGAGGACGGTGGAGTGCATGTCATCCGGCTGCACGTGTTTCGCTGCTTCGTCGAACGCTTCGGGCGAGTCGAGATCCCAGCACACCGGTGGAGAGAACACATTGGTGTGCCACTGGTCGTGTGCGAGAGCGAGCGCCTCGTCATCGGTTCTGGCGTAGCTGAGATGGACCTGGAGCACGAGCGGGCCTTTCCCACCCGCGCCTCGGTAGGCGCCGACCATTCGCTCGAGGTCCTCCGGCGCCTGCGCGACGGTCGCGAGCCCGTCCGCCCAGCCCGCGGCCCACTCGGCTGTTGCCGGGCTCACCGCTGCGGCGAGCAACGGAGGCGGCGTCTCGGGCCGGGTCCACAACCGGGCGCGGTCCACGGTGACCAGGCCGGCAGCGCTCACTTCTTCGCCGGCGAAAAGCCGACGCATCACGTTGACGCTCTGCTCCAGCCGGGCGTTCCGGACGGCCTTCTGCGGCCAGCCCTCCCCGGTGATGTGCTCGTTCACGGCCTCCCCTGAACCGAGCGCCGCCCAGAACCGGTTCGGGTACATTGCGGCCAGGGTCGCCGCCGCCTGGGCAATGATGGCCGGGTGGTAGCGCTGCCCGGGCGCGTTGACAACGCCGAGGCGCAGCGACGTCGCCTGCAGCGCAGCGCCGAGCCACGCCCACGCGAACGCGGAGTGACCTTGCCGTTCGCTCCACGGCGCGAAATGGTCCGAGCACATCGCCGCCTGGAATCCGGCGGCCTCCGCACGGATCACGGCGTCGATGAGCGCGCTCGGGTGGACCTGTTCGTGCGAGGCATGGAAGCCGATGAGTGCCATAAATCCCTTCCGGTTCGGGCCGAGCCTACAAAGGCGCCGCGAGACGCGGCTACCCCTCGCGAGCCGGCGACTCAGCTGATAACGCCGCATTGACAGGCCAGGCCGGTGCACTCGAATGGAGGCATGCCGCCTTCCACATTCAGCCCCGAGAACTCGGCATCGACACCGCCAGCCACTGACGCCGCAGCACCGAATCGCCCGCCAGACCAAACCGAACGAGCGCCCGGTCCGAATGGAATCCTGTGCGGCACCCGCCGTACCAGGAATCAAGAAGGAACCCCCATGCGCACTTCACCGAACCGTTTGCTCGCCGCTGTTTTCGGCGCCGTCTACCTCGTCGTCGGACTGCTCGGCTTCGCCGTCACCGGTGGCGTCGGCTTCATCGCCACCGAAGGGAACCTGCTACTCGGCCTGTTCGCCGTCAACCCACTGCACAACATCGCCCACCTCCTCATCGGCGCTGCCCTCCTGATCGCCGGCCTCTCCAACGTCGCCGCTGCCCGGTCGGTCAACACCATCGTCGGCGCGGTGTACCTCCTGCTCGGTATCGTCGGATTCTTCCTCGTCGGCACCGCCTTCAACATCCTCGCCCTGAACACTGCCGACCACTTCCTGCACCTCGCCAGCGCGATCGTGCTTCTCGGCGTGGGCCTGGCCGCAGACAAGTCAGTTCGAGCCCGCACGGCCAGCGCTCACGCATAACCGCACCGAACAACTGACACAGACCGAGAGGGGAGCATCGTGACCGACAGCAGTCCAAGCGGTATGGCCCTGGCGAGCCTGGGGGTGGGCCTGGTCCATCTCGCGGTCGCAGCGGGCTCCCCTCTCTTGCTCGCGGTCCTCCTCGCCGGGTTCGGCGTCGCCGAACTCGGCTGGGGGGTTGCCCTCCTCGCCCGTGGCCGGGTCATCCTGCCGCGGGCGGCGCTCCCCCTCGCCCTGGCTCCTGTCGCGCTCTGGGGCCTGGACATCACCGCGGCCGTCGCGCTCGGCGGGTCGGGAATGACCGCATCGCTGCCGATCGGGCCGATGGCCGCCGCATCCGCGCTCAGCCTCTTCGTCGGAACCGGGCTGGCGCTCGCGAGGCAACGTTCCCTGTCGCCACGCCCGGCGGCATCCGCCCCCCGGCCGGGGCGCTACCTGCTCGGCATGACCTTCGCCGCCCTGCTCGTCGCCAGCCTGGTCACCCCGGCACTCGCCGGAACGAACGCCGGAACCGAAGCCGTGCCGCACGGCGAACACGGAACACCCGCCGTCCGCGAAGAGCCGGTATCACACTCGGGCCACTAACCCATCCGGACATCGAACGTCGCTAGGCTGAAAACACCTTTACCGACGACGGAGTGTGATGTCGAACCTTCTGCCCTTCTCGCAGGAACTGCGAGAGCGAACTCGCCGCGGTCGCTGGATGCCGCAACTCGGGACGACGCAAAACGCACGCGGGTGATCGACGAGGTTCTCGTCCCTACCGGTTCAACACGGACCTCTTTCGCGACCTCGCCGAAGCGAAAGCCCAGTCCGTCGCCTGAAAACCCGAGCGGCTGCCGGTCCGACGGCTGCCGCACCCACAGAGGAGCAGTGTGAGCACATTCGACACCAAACCCTGGCTCGTCGCATACGCGCCAGGAGTCCCGCACGAGATCGACCTGCCCTCCGGGTCGCTCGTCGACATGGTCGAGACTGCCGTCACCCGGTTCCGACGCGGCACGGCACTGCAGTTCTTCGGCGAGCGAACGACGTATGCCGAGCTCGGAGACCAGATCGATCGAGCCGCCGAAGGACTACGCCGGCTCGGCGTCGAGAAGGGCGATCGGGTGGCGATCGTGCTGCCGAACTGCCCCCAGCATGTCGTCGCCTTCTATGCCGTCCTCCGTCTCGGTGCCGTCGTGGTCGAACACAACCCGCTCTACACCGCCCGGGAACTGCGCCACCAGTTCGAGGATCACGGTGCGCGCGTCGTGATCGCCTGGGACAAGGTCGCCGGGCTGGTCACCGACTTCCCTCAGGACCTGCCGATCGACGCCGTCGTCGCGGTCGACGTGACCAGGGCCATGCCGTTCGGGACCCGCGTCGCACTCCGGTTGCCCGTTCCCCAAGCGCGGACTTCGCGCCGGGCCCTCACCACAGGCGCGCGCGTCCGCGGCACCACGTCGTGGGAAGCACTGATCTCACACGGGAGCCTCCGCCGCAAGCATCCGCGACCCGAGGGCGGCGACCTGGCCCTGCTGCAGTACACGAGCGGCACCACCGGCGACCCCAAGGGCGTCATGCTCAGCCACTCCAACCTCCTCGCGAACGCCGCGCAGGGCCGCGCGTGGGTGCCCGGCCTCTCCGAGGGCACTGAAGTCTTCTACGCCGTGCTGCCGCTGTTCCACGCCTACGGCATGACCCTGTGCCTCACCTTCGCAATGAGCATCGGTGCGACGGTTGTGCTGTTCCCGAAGTTCGACGTCGATCTCGTGCTCACCGCGTTCTCGAAAACTCCGGCCACCTTCCTGCCGGCGGTGCCCCCGATCTATGAGGCACTCGCGCGCGCCGCTGAACGTCGCAAAGTGGACCTGTCCGGCATCCGTTTCGCCATCTCGGGGGCGATGAGCCTGCCCGTGTCGATCGTTCGGCGCTGGGAGAACGCGACAGGCGGCCTTCTCGTGGAGGGCTACGGCATGACCGAGACCTCGCCGGTCGCCCTGGGCAACCCGATCGGTCCGACCCGCCGACCGGGAACCGTTGGAGTGCCGTTCCCGAACACCGAGATCCGGGTCGTCGACCCGGCGGACACATCGGTCGACCGCGGCTCGAGCGAAGCCGGCGAACTGCTGATCCGCGGCCCGCAGGTGTTCTCCGGTTACTGGAATCGGCCGGAGGACACGGCCGCTTCGCTCATCGGCGACGGCTGGTTGCGCACCGGCGATATCGTCGAGGTGTCTGCTGACGGCTTCGTCACCATTGTCGACCGGCTCAAGGAACTCATCGTCACCGGGGGCTTCAACGTGTCACCGTCCGAGGTGGAACAGGCTCTCATGGATCATCCGGACGTACGCGAAGCGGCCGTCGTCGGGCTCCCCCGGGAGAGCGGCGGAGAGGATGTCGCCGCAGCCGTGGTCATGCAGGACGGCACGGTGTTCGACGAGAACGCCCTGCGCGACTTCTGCCGCAGGGGCCTGACCGCCTACAAGATCCCGAAGAAGATCGTCCAGGTCGACGAACTCCCCCGCTCGCTCATCGGCAAGGTGCTGCGCAAGGACGTTCGAGAGCGGATGCTCGCGAGCTGACCACGACGTGTGGAGCGCCTCGTTCTGCAGCAGATCGTACGATTCGCAGGATGTTCTCTGAAATGTGATCCTGCAGATCGTGCGAATTCCTGCATCCAGTCGTATTGTCGGCTCATGGATGTCGTGCTCGTTCCCGGTTTCTGGTTGAAGGGGTCCAGTTGGGATCCGGTGATTCCCGCTCTGACGGCGGCCGGCCACCGACCCCATCCGCTCACCCTGCCCGGCCTCGAGTCGCTCGAGGCCCGGCGGAGCGGCATCGGTTTGCGTGACCATGTCGACGCGGTCGTCGCGACGATCGACTCGATCGACGGACCGGTGGCTCTCGTGGGCCACTCGGGCGGTGGTGCGATCATCCACGCCGCCGTCGACGCCCGGCCCGACCGGGTGAGCCGAGCCATTTATGTCGACAGCGGCCCGCTCGCACATGGCCTACTCATCTCCGACGAGATGCCGACCGCGGGCGACGACCTTCCCCTGCCCGACTGGTCCGATTTCCCCGACGCGGAGCTCGTCGATCTCGATGAGGGATTGCGTCGTCACCTCCGGGAGATCGCCATACCCGAACCTCGCGGCGTCGCCTTCGACCGTCAGGAGCTGTCGAACGAACGACGCTACGACGTGCCGGTCACCGTGATCACCTGCAGCTTCCCCTCCGCCGAGTTGCGGGAAGTGATCACGAGCGGTGCCGAATTCACCGCGGAGCTCGCGAGGGTGCACGACTACGAAATCGTCGACCTGCCCACCGGGCACTGGCCGCAGTTCACAAAGCCGAGGGAGCTCGCCGACGCGCTTGTCACAGCGCTCCGGGAGCGCTAACCGTTCGCAGGAGATCGCACGGCGATCAGGATGCTTTCGCCGATTCGGTCCTGCTCATCCTGCGATCTCCTGTATTGCGTTCTAGATTCCATCGAGCGTCTCGGCGGCGCCCAGGGGCGAAGGGCGATCCCACCGCATGAACCGTTCCACATCCGGGTCGACGAGGATGTCACTCGGGCGCAGCGGCCGGGTGAGGTAGAGCCCCTCGAGCGAGGTCAGCCGGCTCAGGGCCACGTAGGTCTGACCTGGGCTGAACGCACGCGAGCCGAGGTCGACGATCGCGCTGTCATAGGTCTTGCCCTGCGACTTGTGAATCGTGACAGCCCACGCCAGGCGAAGCGGGAACTGGGTGAACTCGGCGACGATGTCCTTCTTGAGCTGCTTGGTCGCGGCGATGTAGCTGTACCGGTACTTCTCCCAGATCACCGGTTCGACCTCGACGATCTCGCCGTCCACGTCGACGAAGACGTTGGTGTCGATCTTGGTGACTCGCCCGATCGTGCCGTTCACCCAGCGCTGTCCCTCGCCGCCTCCGCCGGTGTCGTTTCGCAGGAACATCACCTGCGCACCCACCTTGAGTTCGAGCGTTTCGTCTGCCGGGTACGTTCCCTTGCCGAAATCTCCGCTCACTTCGGCGTTGGCCTTGAGCGCGCGCCCGGGCAGTTTCGCGAGCGCCGCGGCATTGATGCGGTTGACGATGTCGTTGCGGGTCGCGAGGGTGATCGTGCCGTCGTCCGGCGGCGTCCTCGCCCCCATCGAGTTGAGCGCCCCGGCGATCTGGGCGGTGACCTGCCCGTGACGGACCGCGTTGAGCATGTACTTGAAGTCGGCATCCGACTGCCGGTGGATCTCGGTGAGCTCGATGATGTGGAGGGGCGTTTCCTGCCACACTCTCGCATCGAAGAACCAGAACGACCGGTAGGTGTCCTGAATGTAGTTGCGTTCCTCGCCCTGCCCCGGAACGGGCGCCAGTTGGTACGGGTCGCCGAACAGGACGATCTGCACGCCGCCGAAGGGTTCGTGCCGCCGCTGCCGAGCCTGTCGGAGGCTCCGGTCGATGGCATCCATCAGGTCGGCGTTGACCATCGAGACTTCGTCGATGACGAGCGTGTCAATGGTGTTGAGCAGCTTCTTGACCGTGTCGCTCTGGTCGATGTCGTGGTCGGCGATCAACCCGATCGGGAGCCGGAACAGCGAGTGGATCGTCTGCCCGCCGACGTTGAGCGCCGCGACCCCCGTGGGAGCGCAGATGACGATCTGCTTCTCGGTTCGCCAGGACAGGTGGTTGAGCAGGGTCGACTTGCCCGTCCCTGCCCGACCGGTGACGAAAACGTGCTCGCGGGTGTCCTCGATCCGGTCGAAAACGGCCTGCTGCTCGGAGGAGAGCTCGATGCTCGGCTGGGGGTTGGTCACGGATGCCTTCAGGAATGTTCGCTGGAGTATCTACTGTATTCGCCGGGACCGGGAGGGGCGTGCAGGGCTGTGGACCGGTATCCGTTTCGGGCCGATGGCGGATGGGGGATTCGACGGGACCACCATAGGATAGCTGCGTGAGCCAGCCCGAAAGTCCCGTCCAGATGCACCCGCAGCAGAGCGCACAGGCTGGTTGGATCGAACCACCCGCGCCGGAGTCCGAGCCCCGTTCCTCGATGGCGGAACGGACCAGGGCAACCATCATCTGGGCGGTCGTCGGAACGATGCTCATCGGTGCCGCGTTCGCTGCGATGGGGGCGCTCAACCGCGATGTGTACGGGGCCGGGGCCTTCGTCGGTAACTATCTCAGCAAGCTGCAGGAGAAGGATGCCGCCAGCGCACTCCGGATCCCTGGCGTGACCCTGGAGGAATCGGAACTCACGGAAGCCGGCCTGCCGGCGGGAAGCTCCAATGCCCTCCTGCGGAACGCGGCCCTCCCCGAGCTGACCGGCCTTGCCCTGGTGGAGGACGTCGACCAGGGAGACGGCGTCCATTCGGTCACCTGGTCGTTCCAGAGCAACGGCGCCTACGGCGAATCCACCTTCCTCATCAAGAGCACTGGCACCCGGTTCCCGCTGATTCCGACCTGGGCGTTTGCGCAGAGCCCGCTGGCCGTCGTGAACCTCGCCGTGGAGCACTCGACGGCGTTCACGACGAACGGGTTCCGTCTCGATACCCGGTCACTGACGGGAGAGCAGGCTCCGACTTTCCGCAACATCGTGAACGTGCAGGTGTTCACGCCCGGTGCTTACATTTTTGAGTCGACCACTGATTTCGTCACGTCCGAACCGGAATCCGTTCTCGTCGACGAGCCCACCCGCGTGCACGAGGCCGCTGTTGTGGCAGCCCCGACCGACGAGTTCGTCGCTGCCGCGCAGGAATCCGTGAACGCGCAGCTTGATGCCTGCACCGAACAGAAGGTCCTGCAGCCGACCGGATGCCCGTTCGGCATCGTCGTCGACGACCGCATCTCCGGAGACCCGCAATGGTCGTTCGAGAACTACCCGGAGATCAGGGTCGAGGCGGGGACAGAGTCCTGGGTGTTCCCGACCACCCGGGGCGACGCTCACCTGGAGGTCGACGTTCAATCCCTGACTGACGGGTCGATCACCCCGTACGACGCCGACGTTCCGTTCTCGATGACGGGCAGCCTCTACATCATGTCCGATGGGACCGTCGCAGCGACTCTCAAGGAAGACGGCGACGCGTAACCCCGCTCAGCCGCGTCCGCCGAGCCGGGCGAGACGCTCGTTGTATTCCTTGAGTTCGGCGTCATCGGTGCGATCCGCGTTCCGGTCGAGCCGCTTCTGTTCCTTGGTGTCGCTTCGGCTCCACTGGATGGCGACGGTGATGGCCAGGGCGATGGTCGGTAACTCGCCGAGACTCCAGGCGATGCCGCCGCCGATCTGCTGGTCGTCCATCGGCGACGGACCCCAGGTCCTGCCCATGGCACCGAACCAGTCGGCGAGGAAAAGCCCGACATTCGACATGATCGCGAGCCCGAAGAAGGCGTGGGCGGCCATCGTGGCGAGGAGCAACAACAGGCGCATCGGATACGAGAGCCGGAACGGTACCGGATCCACCCCGATCAGGGACTGGACGAAGAGATAGCCGGTGAGCACGAAGTGGACGATCATCCATTCGTGCCCGATGTGGTCCGTCATCGCCCAGCGCATCAGCGGGGAATAGTAGAAGACCCAGAGCGAGCCGACGAAGAGCACGGCTGCGACGACAGGGTTGGCGACAACGCCGGCGAACTTCGAGTGGACGGCGAGGAGAATCCACTCGCGCGCGCCGCGGGATCCGTCGTCCCTTTTCTCCACGGCTCGCATGGCGAGGGTCACGGGGGCGCCGGGCACGAGGAGCACGGGCACGAGCATGGTGAGGCCCATGTGTCCGAGCATGTGCACGCTGAAGAGGTAGTCCTGGTACGCGGCGACACCGCCGCTGGTCAGGTAGAAGAGCACGAGCAGTCCCAGGACCCAGAACACCGTGCGGTGGATCGGCCATTGGTCTCCGCGGCGGCGCAGACGGAGAACGCCGGCCAGGTAGAAGAAGATCCCGAATGCGGTGACGAGCAGCCAGATGAGGTCGATGTCCCAGGTCGTGAAGTAGCGCTCGAAGGTGAGCTCCGGCGGGAGCGGCTCACCGGTGAGCAGTTCAGCGGCAGTAGGTACGCCGGCGATCTCCTCGGGCACCGGGGTCGCTGTGCGGGCAAGCGCTGCGGCGAGACCCGAGGCGATGCCCATGAATGCGAGCTCGGCGACGACGATCCACCAGAAGTAGCGTCCAGCCGTGTCTCGCGCAGCCTTCATCCGTCCGATCAGCCAGTTGCGGTGCACAGCGCCGAACAGCCCGATCGCGATGAGCGCGGCAACCTTGCCGAGGACGAGGACACCGTAGGGGGTGAGCAGGCGGTCGAGGGTACCGATCCGCAGTTCAGCACTGGCGTAGCCGGACACGGCGACGACGAGAAAAGAGACCAGGGCGAGGCTCGAATAGCGCTCGATGATGGGGACGATGCGGCCGGAATCGAAAGTTCCCCGAAGGAGGATGATCGTGAGCAGGCCGCCGAGCCACACAGCCGCGAACAGAAGATGCAGCCCGAGTCCGGTGACGGCGGCGTCATGACCGGCGGTACCGGCCGCGTGGCCCTGCTGCGCCATCGGCACGAGCGAGATGAGGGCGAGAATTCCGACGAAAACCAGGAGGATCTGGCCGCGCACGGCGAAGCACAGCACGGTGAGGGTTGCGGCGATCAGGGTGGTGGCGAGCCACGCCTGGCCCAATTCGACGTCGGTGAAGAACAGCCCGAGCTTCGCGCCGAACTGGTCGTCGAAGGTGATCGCGGTGCCGGTGACGTTCAGGAAGGTGAAGAACCCGGTGGCGCCGGCGGCGATGGTGTACAGCGCCGCACCGGATGCGGCGACATCCAACGCGCGATGGTACTCGTCCTTCTTCGGCGAGAGGGCGAACAGCGCAAGCACGATTGCGCCGATCGTCACCGCCGCGCCGATGTTGACCAGGAGTTTTGCGATGGGCAGCCCGAAACGGACCAGCGTCCCTGGGTCCCCGACGGGACGCGCGTCCGCTCCTCCGCCATAGGCCAGCCCGACCAGAAGGGTGAGGAGCGCGACGCCGACGAGGAGGGCAGGGCCGACGATCCGGGTAACGCGAAGCACCCCTCAAGCCTACGGTGTGCCCGGGCCACGAACCTGCGGTCCCGCTGATCACTTCCACCGACGAAACGACGCGGATGCCTCGCGGCGCGTTAACGACGAAAGGGGATGCCGCGCAGTGCGCGGCATCCCCTTTCAGGACGACTACTTTGCGGCAGCCTTGAGCTTCGATCCAGCCGAAACCTTGACCGAGTGGCCGGCCGGGATCTGGATCTCTGCACCGGTCTGCGGGTTGCGGCCCGTGCGTGCGGCACGTGAGGTGCGCTCGACGGCGAGCCAACCTGGGATGGTGACCTTGACGTCATTGCTGACCGAGTCAGCGAGCACGGTGAACAGCGAGTCGAGGACGCCGCCAACGGTCGCCTGGCTCTGGTTCGTCTCGGATGCGATCTTTGCAACGAGCTCGGTCTTGTTAAGCGACTTATCAGCCATTGAGTTGTCCTCCTCGGACTTTGCTTTCTACAGCCTGTTTCATAACTGTCCCGAGCCGTTCCTGCACTCGGGCCGGTCTGTCTGACCGCGTCGAATCTATCAGAGTTCCGCATGTTCTCGCGGAAATCGGGCTCGTGTGGCCTCATTTTCTGCGGCGTGTCACAGCATCCGTCACTTTGACCCCACTTTTTGGCTCCCGATGACGCTCTCAGCGAAAATCCGCGTCATTCCGCGACTTTCGCTGTTAACGACACAACGGGTGTCAGCCCGAAGGCCGACACCCGCTGTGAGGTGAGTTCGAAGTGCTTACCAGCTCGACTTGGTGATGCCGGGCAGTTCGCCCTTGTGCGCCATGTCACGGAAGCGGACACGCGAGATGCCGAACTTCGAGAGGTGGCCGCGGGGGCGTCCGTCGACGGCGTCACGGTTGCGCAGGCGCACCGGTGAAGCGTTGCGGGGAAGCTTCTGCAGGCCGAGGCGAGCGGCTTCACGCGACTCGTCGGTGCCGTTCGGGTCCACGAGGGCCTTCTTCAGCTCGAGGCGCTTTGCCGCGTAACGCTCAACGATAACTTTGCGCTGGTTGTTCTTCGCAATCATGCTTTTCTTAGCCATGGCTTAGCGCTCCTCTCGGAATTCAACGTGCTTGCGCACTACGGGGTCGTACTTCTTGAGCACGAGACGGTCGGGGTTGTTGCGACGGTTCTTCTTGGTCACGTACGTGTAACCGGTACCAGCCGTCGAACGGAGCTTGATGATTGGACGTACGTCCTGCTGCTTAGCCATTAGATCTTCACCCCACGAGCGAGAATGTCCTTGACGACAGACTCGATGCCACGGGCGTCAATAACCTTGATGCCCTTTGCGGAAAGCTGCAGCGTCACATTGCGGCGCAGCGAAGGGACGTAGTACGTCTTCTTCTGTACGTTCGGGTCGAAACGACGCTTGGTGCGCCGGTGCGAGTGCGAAATGTTGTGCCCAAAGCCGGGAACGGCTCCGGTCACCTGGCAGGTTGCTGCCATGATGGTCTTCTCCTTAGATACCGTAGGACGAGGTGCCCTACCCAAGATTTCTTGTCGGCACGCGCAGAACCCCCTCGATTCTCGGAAGAAAAGGGGAGTTGGCGTACAAATTGACCGGAATACTCCCGGCCAAGGGTCTACCTTACGGGGTTCAGGGCCGAACCACCAAACGAAAACCGCACTCGACAGGCTGACGGAGGCCGCAATGCGACTGGGCTACGCGGTCGGCTATTGGAAACAGGGGCCACCGCCCGGTGCGCTAGAGGCTATCCTCGAGGCCGAGCGTCTCGGCTTCGAGTCGGTCTGGACGGCCGAGGCTTACGGGTCGGACGCATTCACCCCGCTCGCCTGGTGGGGCTCCCACACGCACAACCTCCGACTGGGGACCGGCATCGCCCAGATGTCGGCCCGCGCCCCCGCG
>NZ_JBKJWH010000068.1:0-24188 GCF_046716805.1 Mycetocola sp.
CGAGGCGATCACCCGGGAACTGGCCGCCGCCGCGCCGCGGGCGGAACTGAGCGACCTGGCCGTGGCGGAGACGGCGCTGGTCGGCCAGGCCACCGGGCAAACAGTGCCGGGCGGCTTGGCGGTGCCGGCCGATCTGATCGCCGGGCAGGCCCGGCTGTGGCGTGACGCCCTTGACCCGAACGGGATCGAACCCCGCACTGAGGTGGCGTTCTCCCGCCGGGACTTCTGGGTGGCCCGGGAAACCCAGGGCGGCGTGGTGCCGTTCGGAGGCAAACTGACCATCGACGTGGCGCTGAAGCTCCGCAGCCTGTTCGACGCGATGCTCACCCCCCGCACCGCGCCGCAGTGTTTGAGCGAGCAGGAGCAGCAGGACTACGACGAAGCCGCCGGCCGGGAACCGGGCCGGCCGAAGGATCCCCGCACGCCAGGGCAGCAACGCGCCGACATTCTCGCGGCGATGATCGACTCGCTGGCCCGCTCCGGGAACGCACCGACGATCAGCGGGGCGGCGCCGACCGTTTTGGTCACCGTCCCGGCGGAGGTGATCGCGAAGAAGCAGGGCACCGGGCTGGCAGTCGGAATGGCCGACCCGGTGCCGTACTCCGCGATCGAGCAGATCCTCTGCGACGGCGGCATCCAACCGGTGTTCCTCGGCCCGGACGGTCAGATCCTTGCCCTGGACAGCAAACAGCGCGCGTTCACCCGCGGCCAGAAACTGGCGATCATCGCCCGCGACGGACCGACCTGCACAGAATGCGACATCCCGGCCAGCGCCGCCGAAGTGCACCACGTGATCCCCTGGTCCGAAGGCGGCCAAACGGTGGTCGGCAACGGTGTGATCCTCTGCTGGTACCACCACCGGCTGATGCACGCCGGCGAATGGCGGATCGAGATGGTCAACGGCAAACCGGTCACCATCCCACCGGACTGGATGAAACGAAAACCCTACTTCCACTGAGATTTCACCGGCACTGAGAGTCGACTGGGGTTCAGCTGACGATCCTGCTGCGGCGTTTCCGTCCGGGCAATTTTCCTCGTGGTCGACGCAGAAACGCTGGCAAGTCGGCGAAAAACCGGTGATGCTACCGGCATTTCACCCTGCTAGCGCTTAGGGTGTGGGTTGTGTGGCGGCTAGACAAGAAACCAGATGCGCGCGATTTTGATATCGACGACGCAAATACGTCGCTTGCGCTCTCGGTCACCAGTCCCACTGGCCTGAGCGTCGGCGACCCGAACTTCGCGGTGGGTAACGTGGCAGACGCCGAACGGCAGCGGTGGCGCAGCCAACTGGCAGCGGTGGGTGGGCGCTCGCCCCTGCTTCACTTCATCGACGAACCACGCACACGGATCGAGCTGAGCTCGACGCACCCCGGTGGCCTCCCGCAGTTCATCACCGGCCACTCCACTCTGCTGTCCAATCTCATCCGCGATGAGCTCGCCCTCCGCAGCGCCAAGGCTGCCGCCGACCAGATCACCGTCAAGGGCGTCGAACTTCGCACCGTACGGGGGATCGAGTCCGTCCACCTCGCGATCGGCCTCGCCCAGTGGCGCAACAACGGTGAAGAATTCTCGGCACCGGTGCTCCTCCGCCCGGTCGCCATTCGCCGCTACGGCCGCGACTTCGAACTCAAACTCAAGGGCGCACCATTTTTGAACCCGGAGCTTGCCCGCGCCCTTGACGAGCAGTACCGGATCACGCTCGACGCTGAGGCGTTCGAGGCGCTCGCCGTCACCAACGGAGTTTTCAAACCGCAGCCGGTGATCGACCGGCTCCGCGGCCTGACCCAGCACCTCGAATGGTTCAGCGTGCAGCCGCGGCTCGTCGTCTCTTCGTTCGCGGATGTCGGGAACGCACTCGCCCGAGACGCGGGCAACCTCGAACACCCCGTACTCGATGCCCTCGCGGGCAACCCCGGTGCGCGGCGGCTCGTCGAAGGACTGTTCAGTCCAGTGGATGCCATCGGGCAGGACGAACGCCCGCCGGCAACCGACACCCTCCTCCTCGACGCGGACACCGAGCAGGAGAACGTGATCGCGCAGATCTCCGCCGGGCACTCCATCGTCGTCACCACGCTCCCGGGCACAGGCGGAACGCAGACCGTTGTCAACGCCATCGGCGCCCTCGTCGAGCAGCACAAGCGCGTGCTCGTCGTCAGCGCGCGCAGATCCAGCCTCGACGGCATCCGTCACCGCTTCAGCAAGGTGGGTCTTCCCGGCTTCACCGTCAGCCCGGCGACGATCCGGCGCGACCTGATTCAGGCGATCTCGCGCAACGAGAAGGCCGTTGCCCCCAAGGTCGCCGACGTCGACGACGCCCTCGTGCGCCTGCGCAAGGTGCTCCTGGACTACCGCGGCTCGCTCCGCCGCATCGACAGCGGCCTCGGGGTCAGCGTCATCGACGCCCTCGAAGCCCTGACCAGACTCGGCAACCTCCCCGTCCCGCCGACGACGCCGGCCCGACTCGACCTCTCCTCGCTCGAGAAGCTCGCCGGCAACCGCGGGATCACCGCCCGCAAACTGGCCACGGCGGCAGCGCTCGGCGAATTCCAGTACGGCCCCGACGATTCGCCCTGGTATGGCGCCCAATTCGCCAGCACCCGGCAGGCCAAGGCGACCCATGACCTGGCGAAGAAGCTGCATCGCACCGAACTTCCCCGGCTGCTCGAGCGCGGTTACGAACTCATCGGCCAGACCCGCATGCGCGCGTTCGAATCCGTCGAGGAACTCGGTGTGTACCTGCGCCTGCTCCTCGATGTGCGTGAGACCCTCGACAAGTTCCAGCCGAGCGTCTTCGACCGATCGCTCGGCGAACTGATCGCCGCGACGAGCAACCGGCGGGATGCCCCGGCCATGTCCGGCGCGAACCGTCGCCGCCTCAAGAAACTCGCCCGCGAATACGTGCGCCCCGGGGTTCACATCGCGGACATGAATGCCGCGCTCCACCGCATCCAGCAGCAGAGGACCCTGTGGCAGCGGTACGTCGCCGCCGGCGTCACCCCTGAGGTTCCGCTCGGCATCGCCGACGTCCAGGTGGCCTACCAGCGTGTCGTCGAAGATCTCAGCAAACTCGACGTTCCGCTCGGCCGCAACAAAGCCGAGCCTCTGGTCTCGTTGCCGGTGAAGGAACTGATCCGGCTGCTTTCGGGGCTCGCCGCGGACTCGCAGGTGATGGAGAACCTGCAGGAGCGCACCACCCTCATCGCGGAACTCCGTGAAAAGGGTCTCGCCCCCCTGATCACCGACCTGTCCGTCCGACACGTTCCGGAGAACCAGGTGGCCGCCGAACTCGAACTGGCGTGGTGGCAATCCGTTCTGGAACACATGCTCGCAACCGACCGCGCACTGCTCGGTGCCAACACGAGTGTCATCGACCGCCTGGAAGCTGACTTCCGGCTGGTCGACGAAGCGCACGCGTCGGCGTCCGGCGCGCTTCTCGGTTCGCTGCTCGCAGACACCTGGAAGATCGGGCTCGTCGACTTCCCCGAGGAAGCCAGCGCTCTCAAAAAACTGCTCCGCGGTGAGAACGCCAGCCCCGCCAAGCTCGAGGCCTCGGTGCCGCACCTGTCACGCGTGCTCTCGCCAGTCTGGCTGGCTTCGCCGTACGAAGTGCATGCGATCCCGGAGAGCGTCCGATTCGACGCCGTCTTCCTCGTCGACGCCGGAGCCACCACCCTCGCCGAGAATGCCGTGGCGATCCGTCGCGCACGGCAGATCGTCGCCGTCGGCGACCCGGTCACCCAGAGCCCGACGCCGTTCCAGATCGCCATCGGGGACCAGCCCGAACCGGATGCCGCCGAGAACGTCGACGCACGCCACGCCGACTCGGCTCTCGCGCACCTGTCCGGCCTGCTGCCGACCCTCACCCTCACCCGCAGCTACCGTGCGGGAGGCGAAGACCTCGCCGAACTCGTGAACCACCGCTTCTACGGCGGCGAGATCGAGTCGCTCCCGTGGGCCGGTTCTTTCCTCGGCCACGGCAGCCTCACCCTCGACTACGTGCCCAACGGGCATGGCATGCCCGACCCGGAAACCGGGGGAGTGGAGAGTGTCGACGCCGAGGTCGCCCGTGTGGTCAACCTCGTTCTCGAGCACGCCATCAACCGGCCGCGCGAGTCGCTCATGGTCATCACAGCGAGCGAGAAGCACGCCACCCGAGTGCACCAGGCGGTCATCTCCGCTTTCGCGATGCGTGCGGACCTGTCCGACTTCATCCTCAAGGAACGCGCCGAGCCATTCACCGTGCTCACCCTCGAGCAGTCGGTTGCCGAGAGCCGCGACCGGGTCATCTTCTCGCTCGGTTACGGGGTCACCCCGCACGGTCGCGTTCTCTCGAACTTCGGCGCGCTCGGTGCCCCGGGCGGCGACCGCCTGCTCGCCGTCGGTATGACTCGCGCCCGCCGCTCCATGGTCATCGTTTCGTGCATCCGCCCTGAAGACATCGATGTCGATCGGATGCAGCACGGTATCGCCGCCCTGACCGAAATCCTCCGCCAGCCCGTACAACACGAACCGACGCCGCCCGCAACCGATGGCGCCGAACCGATGCTGCTCGATCTTGCCGAGCGGCTCTACCGCCACGGGCTGTCGGTCGAGGTCGGTTACCGCGGGAAGCTTGCCCTCGTCGCCTCCTACGGCAACAAGGCCATCGCGGTCGAATCGGACCCCGAGGTCGGCTCCGACTCCCTGCGTGAGTCGCTGCGGCTTCGTCCGGACGTTCTGAGGCGGCTGGGCTGGCATTACCTGCGGGTCCACAGCTTCGACCTGTTCAGCGACCCGGACGGTGTCGCGTCGAAGATCGTGTCGATGCTTGGCGTCCCGATCGCAGACGCGACGGAGGCGTCGGACGACCCGACAGCGTAGGTCAGGCTTTCCCGCTTAAGCTTGAGGGATGCCCGTTCCTTTCCCCGCTGAGAACAACGCCGACGCGCCCGTCGTGCGACGCATCAGCGGTTCTCGCCGTGCCGTCCGGCCCGGCGCTGCGGGCGCGGACCCGACACCCCAGGCGACAGCGGATGCCGTGCGTGCCGTCGAGGACACCGACGCGACCTGGGGTGCTGCCGGGGCCGACACCAACGACGCCCAACTGAAGCAGGACGTGCCGCCGCACTGGGGTTGAGCCGGACCGTTTACGACGAAACGCGAGCAGCGGGACCGCGTGCGTTTCGTTCTTCGCTCGAGGATTACGGGCGCGCGTTGTTCCTGGCGAGCAGGTCGCGGATTTCGGTGAGCACGTCGATCTCGGTGATCGGCGCGTCCTCACGAACGACACCGGCCTTACGGCGGGCGTCGGCGTGCTCCTTCATCTTGTTGAGGGGGAGGACGAAGACGAAGTAGACCACGGCGGCGACGATGAGGAACGTGAGGATCGCGCCGATCACCGCTCCGAATTTCAGCTCGGCGGTTCCGATGGTGAGGATGAGCGACTCATCCAGGCTGTCCGCCTGGAACAGCGCACCGATCAGCGGGTTGAAGATGTTCTTGACGATCGAGTTGACGACCGCCGTGAACGCCGCGCCGATGACGACAGCGACCGCGAGGTCGATGACGTTGCCGCGCATGATGAAATCTTTGAAGCCGTTGAGCATGGCGGTTCTCCCGGTCGAACGAGGGTTAAGAGGTGGCGGGTGTGCTGCTGCTGCCGCTCGAGCTTCCAGAAGATGCCGCAGAGGCTGCCTTCTCGGGCTTCTTCTCAGTCTTCTTCTTGGGGCCTGTGCTCTCGCTCTTTCTCGAATCGTTGCGGTAGAACCCGGACCCGTTGAAGGTCACTCCGACGGCGCTGAAGAGTTTGCGAAGCTTGCCGTCGCAGGTGGGGCATTCGGTGAGCGAGGCGTCGGTGAACGACTGCTGGATGTCGAAAGCGGTGTCGCAGACGGTGCATTTGTAAGAATAGGTGGGCATGGTGATTTCCTGGCTGGTAGCGGCAGTGTGCCGGGTCGGTCGTGAGAAGAGTTGGGGCGCTAGAAGTCGAGGATGCGCGCGGGAGTGACCACGCCGTCCACCGGCTGGTCGTGCAGTTCGCGAGGAATGTCCGGGACGATCTCGGAGTCGTAGACGACCGCGTACACGGGAGGGCATTTCTCCATCGAGCCGAGGGTCTTGTCGTAGTACCCGCGTCCCCAGCCCAGTCGGGTGCCGTCGGGGCTGATCGCGGCGGCGGGAACGATGATGAGGTCGACGTCGTTGATGGCGATGGGCCCGAGCGGTTCGCCGACGGCTTCAGGCATTCCGTGCAGCCCCTGCTGTTCCTCCTCGGCCTCGCTGCCCACTGTCCAGTCGAGCAGTCCGTCTTCACGACTGATGGGGAAGAGAACGCGGATGTCCCTGGCGAGGGCCCAGTTGACGAAGGGTCTGGTGTCGGGTTCGGTCGGTGTCGACAGGTAGCAGGAGATGCTCCGCGCGTCGAGACCGGTGACGAGTGAGACGAGGTTGTTGGTCACGCCGATGGTGGCTTTCTCCCGCTCGACAGCGGTGAGGTTCTGCCGTCGTTCGCGCAATTCTGCGCGCAGTGCGCGCTTCTGATGATCCGCGGGGGTGGGCATGGGCCCATTCTAGGCGGCGGATGCTACTCCACCGGCATCCGTTCGCTCTCGGGTTGTCCCGACAAAATGGGTGCCCACTACGATTGACCCATGTCTTCAACAGTTCGGAAAGTGGTTATTCCCGCCGCAGGCCTCGGAACCCGGTTCCTTCCTGCCACCAAAGCGATGCCGAAGGAGATGCTCCCGGTCGTCGACAAGCCCGCGATCCAGTATGTGGTGGAGGAAGCGGTCAGCGCGGGACTCAACGACGTTCTGATGATCATCGGGCGCAACAAAAACGCTCTCGCGAACCACTTCGACAGTGTCATCGAACTCGAACTCGCTCTTGAAGCGAAGGGCGACACGAATCGCCTGGACCGGGTCATCGAATCGAGCGAGCTGGCCGACATTCATTTCCTGCGCCAGGGAGACCCGCGCGGGCTGGGGCACGCGGTGTCCCGTGCCAGACGCCACATCGGCAACGAGCCCTTCGCTGTGCTGCTCGGAGACGACCTCATCGATGCCCGTGACCCGCTTCTCACCACGATGATCGCGGAGCAGGAAAGCCGACAGGCCACCATCATCGCCCTCATGGAAGTGGAGCCGTCCACGATCCACATGTACGGCTGCGCAGCGGTGGAGGCGACGGACGACCCGGATGTCGTTCGCGTGACCGGCCTGGTCGAGAAGCCTGCCCCGGAGGATGCTCCGTCCAACCTGGCCATCATCGGCCGATACGTGCTCACTCCAGAGATCTTCGACATCCTGGACAAGACCGCTCCGGGCAAGGGCGGCGAAATCCAGCTCACCGACGCGCTCCAGGAACTCGCCGCGGACGAATCGATCGCCGGCGGAGTGTATGGCGTCATCTTCCGTGGCCGCCGTTACGACACCGGAGACCGCCTCGACTACATCAAGGCCATCGTCCAGCTCGCCTCCGACCGTGAAGACCTCGGTGTGGAGCTGAAGCCGTGGCTCAAGGAATTCGCCGCGAAACTCGACTAGATCGTTTCATTGCCGGAAGGAGGACCGCGGTGGCCCAATCCGTCCCTGTGCTGAGCGACGGTTCGATCACCGTTCGGCCGGTCCGCGTGCGTGACGCGAAGGTGATCGAGCATGAGCTGCTCAGCAACCGCTCGTGGTTGCGGCCGTGGGAGGCGACCAGCCCATACGCGCCGCGGTCCTTCGACATGCGCTCAAGTATTCGCTCACTGCTGCAGAATGCTCGGTCCGGCGGGGGACTGCCGCTCGTGATGGAGTACGAAGGAGAAGTGGCCGGACAGCTGAACGTGTCCGGTATCACCTACGGGTCGCTGTCGTCAGCGACGCTCGGCTATTGGGTGTCCGAACGGTTCGCCGGCCGCTCGGTCACCCCGACGTCGGTCGCCCTTGCCACCGACTACTGCTTCACCGAAATGGGGCTGCACCGGATGGAGATCTGCATCCGTCCCGAGAACGCGCCGAGCCTTCGCGTGGTCGAGAAGCTCGGGTTTCGTTATGAAGGGTTCCGGCGGCGTTACATCCACATTAACGGCGACTGGCGGGACCACTTCTGCTTCGCCCTGGTGCGCGAAGAGGTTCCGCAGGGAGTGCTTCGCCGCTGGCACAATGGTGAGGTTCCGGTTGGTGCGGCGAGCGTCCCTGCCGTCGACCGGGTGGCTTCCGAAACGCCGCTGCTGCCGCCCCCGGCACTTTTCTGAACCTTAAACCTCAACTTTCGGGTGACACACCCCTCGCAATGAGGAAGAAGGCCTGCAAGCGCTCGTAGTTTAGAGCCATGACTGGTGGCGGGCTTCTGAGTGGCGGGATCGTCTTCGCTGTTGCGGCCGTGCTCTGGATCGTCTACCTGTTGCCGACCTGGCTGCGCCAGAGCGAATATCTCGCAACGGAGCGCAACGCCATCCGGCTGCAGCAAACCCTGCGGATCCTGGCGGAAACGGCCGAGGTTCCCGCCGAGGTCCGCGTCGAAGCCACCGCCCGCAGCGTCGCCGAGCAGCAGAGAATTCTCAAACGTGTCGAGGCTGAAGCCCGCGAGCGCGCGCGGCTGGAAGCGACAGCATCCGCAGAAGTCGCTCGAGCCAGCGCCGCAGCAGCCATAGCCGCTTTACGGGCCGAGCCCCGCGTCCGCATCGCCCGAGCACGCCGCCGCGCCCGCCTGACGGCCACCACGGTGCTCTTCCTGTCTCTCGTCGCCGCCGGTGTCGGCGGCTGGGTCTTCGCGACCGCCGGCTCTGCGCTCCTTCTCGGCACCTCAGGCGGAACTGCCCTGCTCGCGCTCACCATGATCGTTCGCATGGCCAGGGTCGGACGCCGCACCGCGCGGATCGCCGCACCGGCGCAGTCCGTTCGGCGCCCGGCGGCCTTCGAGCCGGTCGAGATGGAAGACAGCGCACCGGCCGCAGCAACCTGGACGCCGATGCCGCTTCCCAAACCGCTTCACCTTTCTCAGGGTTCGTCTGCGGCCGAGGCGATCGCGCAGGCAGACGCGCACGCTGCTCTCCGTCGTGCCGCAGTCGCCCAGGTCATGGCTGCCCGCGTCGCCGAGCAGACTCCCGTGGTTCCGTCGATCGTTGCGCCGGCTCTCGAAGAGCCTGCAAGGCCGGCTGCGGCACCGAGCCGGTTCGCTGGGATGGGGATCGTCGACGAGTCGGAACTGGCGCCGACGGACGTCAGCGCAATTCTCCAGCGTCGTCGCATCGCCAGTTAGTGAATCGCACGCGGTCGATCGCGTGATAATCTTGACGACACCAGGGCCTATGGCGCAGTTGGTAGCGCGCCTCGTTCGCATCGAGGAGGTCAGGAGTTCGAATCTCCTTAGGTCCACCCTGCAAGTATTCGCCGTTTCGTGTTTGCCGTCACTGCCGGACGCTGGATGTCCAGCAATCCGAGTTGGAAGGGCACACGATGTCCGGATCGAAGAAGTCCAGGAAGAAGCAGAAGCGGCTCGACAAGGAGCTGTACGAAGCCGAATTGACCCGGCTGCAGGTCGAACTCGTGACCATGCAGCGCTGGGTCACGGCGACCGGCGCCCGTGTGCTCGTGCTGTTCGAAGGGCGGGACGCCGCCGGGAAGGGCGGGGCGATCAAGCGCATCGTCCAGTACCTCAACCCGCGGTCGGCCCGAGTCGTTGCACTTCCCACTCCGAGCGAACGGGAACGCGGCCAGTGGTATTACCAGCGATACATCGAACGGCTGCCGACGGCAGGCGAGATCGTGCTGATGGACCGCTCCTGGTACAACCGGGCCGGCGTGGAGAAGGTCATGGAGTACTGCACGCCTGAGCAGTACGAGCAATTCCTGGCCCAGACTCCGACCCTGGAACGGATGCTCGTCGAGGACGGAATCATTCTCGTCAAGTATTGGTTCTCGGTCTCCGACACCGAGCAGGAGAAGCGGTTCAAATCTCGCCTCAAGGACCCGGTTCGGCGCTGGAAGCTCTCGGAAACGGACCTGGCCTCGATCACCAAGTGGGAGGACTACTCACGGGCGAAGGATGCCATGTTCGCCGCGACAGATACTCCCGAGGCGCCCTGGTGGACGGTGGAGAGCGACGACAAGCGGTCGTCGCGGTTGAACACCATCGCCCATCTGCTCTCACGCGTCCCGTACGAGCAGAGCGAACCGGCCTCCGTGAAAATCCCTGCTCGGCCCGATGCCAACGAGGTGGACCGGCCGGACATCGACGAGCAGAACTTCGTGCCTGATCACGCGAAATCGCTGGCTTCCGAGGGCTGAGAAGTCGTCAGCGTCACGTCGTTCAGCATCACTTGAGCAGTCGGGAGAGAACCCGGTCGGCGAGCGGCTTGCCGCCGGTCTGGCAGGTCGGGCAGTACTGGAACGTCGAGTCGGTGTAGATGACCTGCCGGACCATGTCACCGCACGCCGGGCAGGGTTCACCGGTGCGGCCGTGGACCTGCAGACCCGATTTCTTCTCCTTCTTGAGCTCCGACGCGGCCAGCCCGTCGGCGCGGGAGATCGCGTCGGCGAGGGTGAACCGCAGCGCCTCGAAGAGCCGCGATGCGTCCTCGTTGCTCATCGCCGCCGGTTTGAACGGAGACATCCGCGCGGCATGGAGGATCTCATCCGAGTAGGCGTTGCCGATGCCGGCGATGAGCGACTGGTTGCGCAGCACACCCTTGATTTGGGAACGCCCGGCTGATCTGAGGATGTCGGAGAACACCTCTTCGGTGAAACCGGGTTCGAGCGGATCGGGCCCGAGCCGGGCGATCCCCGGTACCTCGGCCGGGTCGCGAACGAGGTGGACGGCGAGGCTCTTCTTCGTGCCGGCTTCGGTGACATCCAAACCCGAACCGTCTTCGAGCACGAGCCTGGCGGCCAGCGCGGTGCGGCCCGGTTTGCCTGCCGGTGCTGGCGGATCGTTCCGCCAGCGAATCCAGCCCGCCCTCGCGAGATGGAGAATGACGTGCAGGTCATCGACGACGAGGTCGAGGAACTTGCCGTGTCGGGTCACGCCGTGGACGATGCGCCCGTTCAGGGCACTCACCGGGGGATCGAAGGTCTTGAGCGCCGCGAACGAAACCATGTCCAGCCGCTCGACGGTGCGCCCGGTGAGGCGCGCGCCAAGGTCCGTCACGAGCGCGTGGACCTCGGGAAGCTCTGGCACGATCCCAGTCTCCGCCAGGGCACCAACATCCGTCCAGTGGTCATCGACCCCCGTGCAGGGACATCAGCCAGGCGAGCAGATAGGTCCTGCTGTTCCCGTCGTCGATCCGGGTCTCCGGCAACGCCGACGCTGCCTCCAGCGCCTGCGTCGCTGCCGCCTCGCCAGCCAGCGCGGAGTACATCAGAAGATAGTCCCCGAACAGCACGTCGAAGCCGTCCGGTGCGGCGCCGCGGATGTTCGCCTCGATCCGCTTCGGGTCGCCGGCCAGGTAACCCGCGACCGGGCTCATCGGCAACACGAGAATCCCCAGCATCGCACTCGGTTCAGCGCTGAACCAGGTCGCGTAGTCGCGCTTCCCGCCCCACACGAGGGAGGTGATCGTGTGATCGAATCCGTCGTAAACGGCGGAGTCCAGCGGGAAGTCGGTCCAGTAGGCGCGAGCGGATGCCGCCTCAGCGGAGAGCATCCAGACCGCCTCCCGGTACAGGTCGGGCTGGTCACTGGCCTCGGCCCACAGGGCCAGACCGTTCCACGCGGTGACGGCTTCGGAACTCGATTCCTGGTTGTTTCCGTCGCCGAACGGCGAGGTTCCGCTTGCCCACGAGTGCCCGGCGTATGCGTCGAACACCCGCCGCTCCGGGAACAGCGGGTTCTTCCCGCTCGTCGCCAGGTCCGCGGCGAGGAGGTTCATCACCGGCGCCCACTCCTCGGCGAACTCCGAGTCGCCTGCAGCGACGACTCCGGCGGCGTAGAGAAAATAGCCGTAGTGGAAGTGGTGATCGTTGAACTGGTCAGAACCGAAGGACGGCTCGAGGCCCACCAGGCCGCGGGCCTTGGGGTCGTAGACGAAGCAGCGCGCGGAACGGTTCTCACAGCCGGCCGGATCCATCCACAGGGCAAGTTCGCCCTTCAGCCGCTCCTCGAGCGTTGTCGCGATGTCGTCAGCTCCCAGGTCGCGGGCGATGCTCAACAGGTTCGCTGACCGGTAGAGCGCCTTGCCGCCGAAGTACGTGTCTGCGGGGAAGTCAGCGCTCGCCGTCACATCGGCCTCGAGTTGCGCTCGAAGCTCTTCACGGTGCTCCTGCCCCAGCCCGGACAGGTCGATCGATCCGGCGGGCTCGAGCAGCGGCGCCGTCCAGCTGAGGGTCGAGGTGCGGCACAGGCGGAGGTCGCCGTAGACGCTGGGATAGGAGCCGAGCGTGCAATCGGTCCCGGCGGGTTCCTGATGGGGCATCGCAGCGATCAGGGTGTCGGCGTCGCCCGCGGTCCGATACCTGATCGCGGTGGTCGCCGAGTCCTGGTCCACGCTGTAGCCGATCCCGGTGTCGAGGATTGGATGCCTCGCGGCAGCAGCGAGGTCGTCGAGGTTTCCGTTGCCGGGCACGGCGAACCAGGTGAGGCTGTCCCCAGCCGACAGCGTGACCGAGGTGCCGTCGGTTCCGAGTTCCCCTTCCGTCACCAGCCCGTAGCCTGAGTTTGCGACGGTCGCCGTCGCGACGCCGTCCTCGTCCCCGGGGACGAAGGGGACCGACATCCGCACCGCCGTCTCCTGGGTCGCCGTGAAGCTGACGAACGGCGAACCCTGCGCGAGAACGGTGCGTCCGATCTCTTTCCCGTCTGCGCGCTGTGCCACGGTGACGGATGCCGTGTCGTACGCGACCACCTGCTGCTCGCGCGCGCCGACATCCGCGCTGACCGCTCCGAAGAAGCCGCCCATGATCACGGCCGGTGACGTCGAAACCTGCGGAACGCCGAAGCTCATGCCGTCCTCGGTCAGCTGGAACGACAACGGCAGGGGAAAGACGGGCATCGACGGTTCGCCGTAGACCAGCCCGGAGAACCACCGGTTGGTCGGTGGCAGGAGGCCATCGGCCAGCCGCGCGGCAGGAAGGGCCGTCACTGTGCGTTGCGGGAGGGCATCCACGAGCGGGGCCACGGTTTTCTCTGGCAGGATCCGGGCCTGGGCAGAAGGCGATGTCGCGGCGGATTCCTGACCGGATGGTGCCGGCCAGGCGCAGCCGCCGAGCACACCGACGACGAGAACGGGCGCGATCAGGAACCGCAGGGTGCTGACGGACATGTCACACGCCGATCTTTCGGAGGAAGTCGAACATGCTGTCGCTGAGTCCAGCCAGGATGCCGTCATTACGCAATTGCAGGATGGCGCTGACCGGTGTTCCTCGCGACATCAGCCCGTGGTGCCCGCCGTCCACCAGGGACTCGCTGTGCACAATGACGGTGGTCGTCGCCTTGCCGTCGGTCGTCGTGACCTGGACGGACGACGCCCGGCCGGCGATCCGCTGGTTGTCGGGGAGGAATATCTCGACAGCCGCACCGTTCTCGATGCGGGCGTAGTCGCCGCTCGTGAGCACGTATTCGGCAGAGACGTGCAGTGACCCGGCACGGTCGATCGTCGCAAGGACCTGCCCGGCCTGCACGAATGATCCGCGCTCAGTTGTCACAGCGCGGACGGTACCGGCAACAGACGCGGTCAGAGTGATCGTGCCGTCCGAGGTGACCGAATACGCGATCGTCTCAGGCTTGAGGAGCCCTTCGGCAAGATCCGCCTGGAGGGTGGTGCTCAGAACAACGAAGAGCGGATCGCCGGGCTGGACACGGTCCCCGTCGCTGACCAGGCGTTCCACGACGGTTCCGCCGTAGTCGAGGCCGACAGGGAATTGTTCAGCCTGAATCGACGCCGAGTCGCTTGCGACCTGGGACTGGCGCTGAGTGAAGACGAGAGTGAGCATCAGGACGAGCGCGGCCACGCCGAGGAGACCGAGAACGAGTTTCGCTCTGCTTGACCAGGTCATGAGGCCACCGCCGGAACAGTCGTGGCTGCAACCGGCAGGTGGGCGGTTGTGCGGACGGCCGATGCGGCCGCGGGAAGCCGGAAGCCTTCCCTCACCGCTGTTGCCACGAAACCGCCGAGGATGAGAGTGTTCGTGACGTTCCACGCTGTCGCGAGCGTCAGCATCCCGTTGTCGACGTCGCGCCAGATGGCGACGAGAGACGTGAGGAACAGGAAGGCGAAAAAGAGGATCTGCGGGATCATGACGTTGAACGCCGAGCCCACCTGATTTCTGTTTCCGGTCGCCGTCCATTTCTGTTCCTTACCGATGAGGACGTTGACCAGTGCCGTCACGTAGATCGGGAATGACGCCGTGGCGAGCATGAGGGTCTCCCAGCGGAACGACCCCATCGTGTAGAACGCGAGAACGATCTGCATGAGGTAGAAACCGGCGTAATACAGAACCCAGGTCAGCACGGTCGTGGAGAGATGCACAGGACGAAGATCGAAATAGATTTCGAGCGGCGGGACGAGCAGAAGCAGCAGGGGAGAGATGCCCGTGAGGTAGAAGGATGCGGTCACCAGGTACTGCAGTCGCTGGTCGAGGGTGAGCTTGCTTTTCCGACTGAACAGGTTGTGCTTGAGCAGAATCTCGAATCCGCCTGTCGCCCAGCGCAGTTGCTGCTTCGTGTACGCCTCGATCGTGTCTGGGGCGTCGCCGACAGCGAGGACGAGGGGAATGTAGACCGTCTTCCATCCGCGTTCGTGAAGCATGAGCGATGTCCAGACGTCTTCTGATTTCGAGTCCGTGTACAACCCGCCGATGTCGTTCACGGCATCGCGCCGGAAGATGACGTTGGTTCCCACGCAGAACGCGGCGTTGAATCGGTTCCGGCCCGGCTGGATGAACCGGTAGAAGACCGATTGCATGTAGCCGGCGCCGCGTGAGATGACGTTGTGCAGGTTGCCGTAGCTCTGGGGGGTCTGGACGAAGGCGACGTGCTCGTCGGCGAAGAACGGCATCGTTTCGACCAGGAAATCAGGTTGGGGCACGAAATCGGCGTCGAGGATCACGAAGAACTGGCCCCTGGTCAGTGCGAGGGCGTGGTTGACGTTTCCCGCTTTGGCTCCCGAGTTTCCGAGCCGGCGCACGTACCGTGCGCCCAGTTCGGAGGCGAGTGCCTTCACATCGTCCGAGCTGCCGTCGTCGAGCACCCAGGTGAGGTGGGACCCCGTCATGGCGAGGGCGGCGGTGACGGTACGCCGGATGGTCCCCAGGTCCTCACCGTAGGTGGTAATGAACACATCGATCGAGACAGGGGAGTTGCCGAGGTGAACCTCCCAGCGCTCGGACGAGTTCGCGTATCCGTCCCTCGTGATGTTCCGTGAGCGGAACAGCGACCCGTGGGCCTGGTGGAACGCGAAGTCCCTTGGGTCGTGCGCGGCGGACAGGATGGTCCACATCGACAGGAGGGCCTGGGCGATCAGGATGGACTCGGCGGCAATGACCATCACGTACGGCAGCCAGTCGCCGCGACTGGCCGGGTTGAGCAGAAATCCGGTGTAGGCGAGGATGCCGATCGTCGCGATCACGACCAGCAGGACCAGCGACGGCGACTGCGGCTTGTTGCCTCCGGCGGAACGATGCGGCAAGGCGGGTTCGGTGACGAGGCTCGACGGTGAGAGCCGGGATCGGGATTCGAGGGATGTCATAGCGGACTCGCTTCAGGGAAGAGGAATTCGGTCTGGCTCGCCCCGTCCGACCGCGGGCCGGTCGAAGGGTCGAGAGGTCGGCGGCGCCGTTGGTACGTCGCGGATGCGGGGAATTTCGGGTCCTGCGTCCGGTGCTGCAACTCTAGAAGCGCGGGCCGAACATGAGAACCTCTCACTGTTTCGCCGAGGTGAACAGTTCGTGTCATTCTCTGGTCGCTCCGGATCACTAAACTGGAGTCTCCGAAGGGGGAGGGCACGCATGTTCGACACCGGTGGGTGGATCTGGGGAATCGCCATCGTCGCGATGCTCGTCGTTGTGATTGCTCTGTTCGGCCGGCAGATCAAGGGCGCCTTCTCTGCGGAGGGCTCCGCGCGATTCGATACGACAGAGATCCCGCCGGACGACCCGGAGACGAGGGAGTTCATTGTGCGCGATGACCAGACCGGGTCCCGCCTCCAGTTCATGACGCTGCACGAACAGGGATGGGTGGTCAGCATGGTTGTGCCACCCAAGCACCTGAGAACGGGTGTCGAGGTCGACCTGTTCGAGGCGGCTATGCCGTCGGCGCCGCAGGTGGTCCGCTGGACCTGGCCGCAGACGACGCCCGACGGCTACGCCGCCCTGCAGATCATCGCCAGGCGGATGCCGCACCTCGAGTTCGTCGATGCGAAGGGCAACCGCGTCCTGTGAGTTCCCTGCCCGGCTAGTCGGGTGCTATCGGCGTGTCACAGCGCCAGCACGCCTCCAGGGAGGTGTCGACGAGGGCCCCGCAGACGTCGCAAACCCGGTTGAGCCAGCAAACCGGTTCTCCGGCGACCTCCTGCTCCTCGTCTCTCGTCGCTGGCGACCCTCTGTCGACCATCTCAGTAGGGGGAGTCGAGTGACCCCTCGCCCTCGGCATAGGCGTGCGCTACGAGTCCACGCAGCACGTCGATGTCATCATCGCCGACCCCCAGAGCTTTGCCTGCCTCATCGTGCCACCGGCAAGCGCCGGTGGTCAACGGCGCCGGCCACGAGTGCCTCTTCGTAATGCCCGACGAGCCGCGCACAGAGCCGAGGCCAGCTCCGGAACTCGACCGAGCGGCGGGCGGCAAGCGCAAAGGCCCGCCTCTTGGCGTCGTCGCCCGTGAGGTCTGCAACCCGCCCGCGAAGATCGGCCAGATCTCCCGGTCGATAGAGCCAGCCGTTGCGGCTCGAGTCCACCAGGTCGAGGGGGCCGCCTCTTCCGGTTGCGACGACGGGGACACCGGATGCCATCGCCTCCTGGATCGTCTGACCGAACGTTTCTGATTCCCCGGGGTGGACGAAGACATCGAACGACGCCAACGCCCGGGCCAGTCGGTCGCCGGTCAGGAACCCGAGGAACCGGGCGGCCGGCAGTGCGGCCTCAAGAGTCTCGCGCAGCGGGCCGTCGCCGACGATGACGAGGCGAACCCCCGGAAGGTCCTGCAACACCCGCAGGTCGTCCACCTGTTTCTCCGCCGCCAACCGGCCGACGTATCCGACGACACGCTCTTCAGGCGCAGCCCAGCTGCTGCGCAGTTCTTCATCCCGCCTTTCCGGGGAGAATCGAGCGCTGTCGACGCCGCGTCCCCAGAGTGAGAGCCGTTCGACTCCGTGTTCCGCGAGAAGGGTCATGGCGGAGGCCGAGGGTGCGAGGGTCATCGTCGACCGGGCGTGAAGCCGTCGCACATGGTTCCACAACATTGGCTCCGCGGCGGGAACGCCGTACCGGGCGGCGTATGCCGGAACGTCGGTCTGGTACACCGAAACGGTTGGGATACCGAGCGCCTCTGCTGCCCGCACGCCCTGCCAGCCGAGCACGAAAGGCGATGCCAGGTGGATGACGTCCGGTGCGAACCGGCGGAGAATCTTCGTCAGGCGCGGTACACCGACCGTCGCGAGCCTCACATCGCGGTAGGAGGGAAGTGCGAACGACGGCAGAGGCACAATGGGAAATCCGCTGACGGTCGTCGGCTGCTCGTCGGCGCCCGGCGCGAGCACCAGCACGTCGTCACCGCGTTGGGCGAGGTGGTCGAGGACGCGAAGAAGTGAGTGCGTCACACCGTTCATCTGGGGAAGGAAGGTTTCGGCGATGACCGCGACTCTCATGCTGTGAGCATGACGCGGCGAAGTGCCGCCGATCCGACGGAAAGGCGACGCCCGGGTGAATGGCCGGTGAAGCCTCAGCCGCCGAACAGGACGGAGGCGACCGTGAAGATGACGAGGCCGGCCAGCGCACCGACGACCGTACCGTTGATGCGGATGAACTGGAGGTCCTTGCCGACCTGCAGCTCGATCTTGTCGCTCGTCTCCTCCGGGTCCCAGCGTTCGATTGTCTCGGTGATGACGCTTGCGATGTCGTGCCGGTGGTTGCCGACCAATGACACCGCGGCATCCGTCACCCAGTCATCGACCTTGCCGGCGAGGCGGGAGTCGCGTCCCAGGCGCTCGCCGATATCGACCAGGGTCGCAGCGAGCTGTTGTCGGAGACCGCTCGAGGGGTTCTCAAGCGAAACGATGAGCGCCTGCCGGGTGGTGTTCCAGGCGCGGGCCGCGAGGTCGCGCACGCGAGGGCTGTCGAAGACCTCGGATTTGGCGTGCTCGAGGGCGGCGATCGTTTCGGGATCTTCCTGCAGCTTGCGGGCAAGCTCCGACAGGTAGGTGTCGAGGGCGACCCGGGCCGGGTGCCCGGGGTTTGACCGTGCCCGCCGCACGAAGTCGACGGCCTCACGGTAGATCCGTTCGTCGACGAGCCGGTCGACGAAGGACGGCACCCAGGTGGGGAGGCGGGCGGAGACCAGTCGGGAGAAGGCCGCCGGGTTGGCGGTCATCCACTCATCCAAGCCATCGAGCAGCAGATTCACCGCGCTGTGGTGTCCGCCCTCCGCGATGAGTCGTTCGCCCCAGGCGCCGACGTGTTCGCTCCAGCCCGGCTCGATGAGGTGTGTCCGGGTGATTTGCTCGACGACATCCTGGACGTTCTCATCGTCAAGCAGTTCGAGCATGCCCCTCCCGGCCGCGGCGGCGTCGTCAGCCACCCGGGCGGCGTTCTCGGGCCGAGCCAGCCAGGCGCCGACGGTGCGGCCGAGGCCGATCGACTCCAATTTTTCCCGGACGACAGCCGCCGAGAGAAAGTTCAGCTCGACGAACTCACCGAGAGTGGCGCCGATCTCATCCTTTCGCCTGGGGATGATCGCCGTGTGCGGGATCTTCAGGCCGAGCGGATGCCGGAACAGCGCGGTCACGGCGAACCAGTCGGCGATCGCACCGACCATGCCGCCCTCGCTCGCAGCCCTCACCCAGGCGAGCCAGGGGATGTCGTCCTGGAGAGCGAACGAGACGCAGAAAATGACGGCCATCACTCCGAGGAGAGCGGTGGCCGTGCGCTTCATCCGGGTGAGGGCGACGCGTCGTTCGGCATCCGCTGGGCTGTCGATCAGAATCGTCATTCGCCCATCGTATGTCGGTGCCGGGAGGCGTCAGACGGGGTTGCGGTCGGTCGCGGTTCCCTCGTGCCCTGCTGTCCGCCCCGCCTCCGTCGGGAGCGGCGGCCGCGGCGGCACCTCCTGTTGCGGGTGTCCTGTCGGCCCGGGAGGTGCGCCTGGGGTGCGCTTGCGCCGCACCAGCCAGGCGACGAGGATCGCGAGAAGGCCAAGCGGAAGAAGCCACGGAAGCAGAACGCCGAGGACGACCAGCAACCCGCCGAAGAAAGCGATCATGGACTGGAATCCAACAATCACGCCGCCCCAGAAGTCGCCGGGGGCGGCACCCGCGACCTCGCCGGGCGTGGTGATGAACATCTCGACAGCGGCGTAGTCGACCAGATCCTTGAGGGAGTCCCGCTGGGCGACGAGACCGTCCAACTCGGTCTGGCGCTCGGACAGCGCCGACTCGAGGTCGATGAGATCGGCGGTCGTCGTCGCCTGCGACATCAGGCTGAGCAGACGGTCAACTCCTGTTTGAAGGGCTGCGATTCGCGCGTCGAGGTCGGCGGACTGCGTTGTGACATCCGTCTGATTGAGTGAGGAGCGAACCAGTTCGCCCAAGGCCTTCAGCTCCGGAAGCGTCTCGTCGAGGACCGCAGACGGCACCCGGAGCACGAGCTGAGCCGATCCGCTGCGCGAATCTTCGGTGGGTGTGTCTGTGCGCCTGTCCACGTGGCCGTTCACATCGAGGACGACGTCCACGGCCCGGTCTGCAACGGAGATGGGGTCACGCGAGGTGAGAGAAATAGAGGCGGTGCTGACGACCTGCCGCTCAACGCCCTCTTCTCCGACCACTGGACCCTGACCCCCGGTTCGGCAACGCCTCCGCCATCGGCGGGGACCTCATTGCTCGACGAGGTACCGACGGAACAACCCGCCAGCAGAAGCAACGAGAGGAGCGCGGCAGCGAGCGGAGCCGTGCGAGTGATCGTACGTCGTCGCGTCGGGATGGGAGTCATGACCTCACTCTAGGAGTTGAGGATGAAGGGGCAGAAGGCTCCCTGCTCACGGTACCGTCACGATTTTTCGGGCTACCCGACGTGACTAAACGTGACATCCCTCCATTTATGGGGGGTTGCGGCGGCGGGACAGCGGAGGATGCTTGAGGGCACGCATCGAGGATCGCCCCACCCCGCTGCCGCTGTACCATCCCGAAAATTCCCGCGAGGACTGCTGCCCCCAGTATTCGCCTTTGCTGGAGAGAATCCCTATGTCCATACGCGTCACCGATCGAGGACCCGAATCCCCGATCAAGCTCATGGTCGTCATCGGCAGTGTCCGACCCGGCCGCATCGGACTTTCCGTCGCGTTGTGGGTGCATGAGCACATCACCGACCGCGGCGGCTTCGAGATCGACTTCGTCGACCTCGCCGAGCTGAACCTCCCGATGGTTGACGAATACCGGCTCCCGAAGACGCAGCAATACGCCCGCAGGCACACCGCCGCATGGAGCGCCCGCGTTGCACAGGCGGATGCCTTCCTTTTCGTCTCCCCTGAAATCAACTCCAGTTTCTCCCCCGCTCTCAAGAACGCCCTCGATTTCCTCTTCCACGAGTGGGGCAGGAAACCGGTCGGTCTGGTCAGTTACGGCGGCCGGGGAGGCGGCGCACTCGGCACGGCCGCGCTGCGACCCGTCCTCTCCGAACTCCAGCTGATCGCGGTCAGCACCCCCGTCGACATCCCCCAGGCCTCCACGCAGGTGGAGGACGGATTCTTCCTTCCCGAAGAGCAGCAGAACGTTCGGCTGGACGCCCTGCTCGACGAGCTTGGCGCTCTTGCTCCTGCGTTGCGCTCCGTGCGCGAATCGGCACTCGTCGCCGGTTAGAGCTCTCCGGCCAGATCCTGATTCAGGTCCATTCCGTCACACGGAGTGGACCTGAATCGGTTCCGTGTCCGGAATGGGACTGGCGTCGCGGCCACGGAGGTCCGGATGCCACCGTTTGCCGAGAAGCGGCACCAAAAAGCCGACGAAAGCGAATGCAGCAGCCGCCCAGAACGCGCCGACCGCGCCGTTCTGGTCGATGAGGAGCCCGGCGGCCGCGGAACCGAGCGCGGCGCCGATGAGCTGTCCGGTGCCGACCCAGCCGTAAGCCTCTGCCGTGTCGCTGAACTTCACACTCGCCGAGACGATAGCGAAGAGGACGGCCAGGGCCGGCGCGATGCCGATCCCGGCAACGAACAGCGTGATCGAGAGAAGAAGAGCGCTGGAGAAGAAGGTTGAAACGGCAATGCCGACGAAGACGATGAACATGCGCCGAGCCAGCGCCCACGGACCGATGGGAATGTGGCCGAGAGCCAGGCCGCCAGCCAGGCTGCCGAGAGAGAAGATGCCGAGCACGATGCCCGCGTCGAGCCCCTCGTGGCCGAAGGTCGCGACGACCCCGGCTTCGAGCGCGGCACACGCCCCGATGAGAAGGAACCCGACGACGGTGGCGAGAAGGACGGGCGGGCGCTTGAGCACCACACCGATCTTGCGCCTGCTGCGCGGAATGCGCACGCGGCTGACTTCGGGGGAGGAGATGAACCATGCGCCACCGAACACCATGATCACGGCCGCCGTGAGAATTCCCCAGTCGGTGCCGATCTGGGTAGAGATGAACGTGGTGATGACCGGGCCGAGCACCCAGATGATCTCCTGGGCGGAGGCATCGAGTGAGAACAGGGGGGTGAGTTGCTTCGAGTTCACCATTTTCGGGTAGATCGTGCGCACGGCCGGCTGGATCGGAGGAGTGGCGAGACCCGAGATGAGTGCCAACGCCATGTAACCGGGTACCGGCAGTTCCACGAGCGCAATAGCGGTGACGGTCACCGCGCACACGACGAGGGTGAGGACGAGCACGGGCCGCATGCCCCACACACCCATCCAGCGGCTGGTCAGCGGGCCGGCAGCGGCCTGTCCGACGCTCGCCGCAGCGAGCACGAGGCCAGCGGCGCCATAGGAACCGGTGACCTGCTCGACGTGGAGCAGGAACGCGAGCGACAGCATCCCGAACGGGAAACGGGCGATCAACTGAGCGGCGATGATTCGAGCGACTCCTGAGGTTTTCAATAGGCTCGTGTATCCGCTCATGCGTCCAATTCTAGGGATGCGCGACGGCCCGCTAACGACGGACGCTGCGGGGCTCGCGACACGCCGTCCCGGCGGTCGCCGCCAGGAATTAACTGTCGGTGGTGCCCCGTAGCGTCGGAACTGTGGAGAACCGACTGAAATGGGCGCGGAATCTGCTCCATTCCGCTCTTCGGGCGTCCGATGTCTCTGTGGATAAAGAGGTGGAAAGTCGGTGGAGAATGGAACAAATCGGTGGAATCGCTTGTTGATAACTACAGGCGTGTAACTACTACTGGTTGGGGTGCTCCCCAAAGCGACCAACTATATGTAGTATTGGACAACCGGCAAGCCAGTGCCGCTCAGCAACATGTGGAAAGTAAGAAGAGGGGCCCCAGTTCGATGACAATTACGGTCTACACCAAGCCTTCGTGCGTTCAGTGCACCGCGACGTATCGCGCACTCGACAACAAGGGGCTCGAGTACGAGATCCTCGACCTTTCAGCAGACGAAAACGCCCTCGAAGCCGTCAAGGCGCTTGGGTACCTTCAGGCCCCTGTCGTTATCACCGACGAGGACCAC
The DNA here is from genome assembly GCF_046716805.1 of Mycetocola sp. GTDB lineage: Bacteria > Actinomycetota > Actinomycetes > Actinomycetales > Microbacteriaceae > Mycetocola_A. The sequence goes on from NZ_JBKJWH010000068.1 coordinate 22,764, forward strand.
TGGTCGGGTTTCCGTCCTGACAAGATCAACGAGCTGGCATCCCGTTTGTCTTGATTTCGACAGGCTCAATCACCGTTGAACTGAGGTAGGACATCCCATGACGCAGCTGGTGTACTTCTCCAGCGTCTCGGGGAACACTCGCCGCTTCATCGACAAGCTCGACGTGCCGGCGGCCAGGATCCCACTGCACGCCAAGGATCCCGCCCTCACGGTGAATGAACCCTTCGTGCTCGTCACCCCCACCTATGGCGGGGGGGACGGGCACGGCGCTGTACCCAAGCAGGTGATCCGGTTTCTCAACGACGAGAAGAACCGCAAGCTCCTCCGCGGCGTGATCGCCGCAGGCAACACGAATTTCGGTTCGGCATACGGTCTGGCCGGAGACATCATCTCCGCCAAATGCCAGGTGCCGAACCTGTATCGCTTTGAAGTATTCGGAACACCAGACGACGTTCGAGTCGTCCACGAAGGATTGGAATCATTTTGGCTGGAACAGTAGTGACCGAGGTCCCCATGGACACCGGTATGGACTATCACTCGCTCAACGCGATGCTCAACCTGTACGGGCCGAACGGTGAAATCCAGTTCGAGAAGGACCAGGAAGCTGCCCGGGAGTTCTTCCTGCAGCACGTCAACCAGAACACGGTGTTCTTCCACTCGCTTCGTGAGCGGCTCGACTACCTGGTCGAGAAGGAGTACTACGAGAAGGCCGTCATCGACGCCTATCCGTTCGAGTTCATCACGAAGCTCAACGACCTCGCCTACTCGAAGAAGTTCCGCTTCCAGACCTTCCTCGGCGCGTTCAAGTACTACACCTCGTACACGCTGAAGACGTTCGATGGCAAGCGTTACCTCGAGCGGTTCGAGGACCGCGTCGTCATGACCGCCCTCGGTCTCGCCCAGGGTGACGAGGAGCTCGCGACGGCGCTCGTCGAGGAGATCATCGCCGGCCGTTTCCAGCCTGCAACGCCGACGTTTCTCAACTCCGCCAAGGCGCAGCGTGGCGAACTCGTCTCCTGCTTCCTGCTGCGCATCGAAGACAACATGGAATCGATCTCCCGCGGCATCAACTCGTCGCTCCAGCTCTCGAAGCGCGGCGGCGGTGTCGCCCTGCTCCTGTCGAACATCCGTGAGGCCGGCGCCCCGATCAAGCAGATCGAGAACCAGTCCAGCGGCATCATCCCCGTGATGAAGCTTCTCGAAGACTCCTTCAGCTATGCCAACCAGCTGGGTGCCCGCCAGGGTGCCGGTGCCGTCTACCTTCAGGCGCACCACCCGGACATCATGCGGTTCCTCGACACCAAGCGTGAGAACGCCGACGAGAAGATCCGCATCAAGACGCTGTCCCTCGGCGTTGTCGTGCCCGACATCACCTTCGAGCTCGCAAAGAAGGACGAGGACATGTACCTGTTCTCACCCTACGAC
>NZ_JBKJWH010000069.1:0-2913 GCF_046716805.1 Mycetocola sp.
GCGTGATCTTGGTGTCGCCACCCTTCGCTGCTGTCGTAATTGTTCCCAGGGCCGTGGCATCCGGGAAAGTTTCCGTCTTCACCATCTCAGCGACGATCGCCGTCTTGGCGTTGCCGATCGCCGACTCGACGGCGCTGCCCTTGGCCTGCTCCTGCTGGCCCAGGAAGATCGGGATGGCGATAGCGGCGAGGATGCCGATGATGATGACGACGACGAGGAGCTCGATGAGCGTGAATCCCTTTTCGTCGTTTTCGAGGCGGGCCTTTTTGGCCGCGAGAGAGCGAGTGACTGCTGCAAACATAAGTTTTCCATCCTGTAAGAGTGTTGACAGGTGGCCCCTCATATTTAGCCCCCTACTCGAATTGTAGGGGTAGCCGGTGAACGCGCCGCACCCCCAGTAGCCGTGGCACCCCTGCGGGGGGACTACTCGACGAGGGTGAAGATGTTGAAGATCGGCAGGTAGAGCGCGACGATCATTCCGCCGAGCACGACGCCCATGAAGGCAATCATCAGCGGCTCGATCAGGGCCGTCAGCTGCTGGGTCGTCGACTCGACCTCCTGGTCGTAGAAGTCGGCGATCTTCGCGAGCATCGTCTCGAGCGACCCGGCATCCTCACCGACGGAGATCATCTGGGTGACCATCGACGGAAAGACCGGCTCCTGCGACAACGGTCCGGCGATGGTCTGGCCTTGGCGCACGGACTCCTGCACCTGGACGAGGGCCCTCTCGATGACCCAGTTACCGGACGTCGAACCGACGATGGTGAGCGCCTGCAGGATGGGCACACCGGCGGTCATCATGGTCGAGAAGTTGCGGCTGAATCGCGCGATGGCGATCTTGGTCATCAGCGCCCCGAACACGGGCAGCTTGAGCTTGATCGGGTCGACGACCTTGCGCACCCGCTCGCTGTGCCGGTTCTTGCCCCACCAGATCGAGAAGACGATGACGACGACGAGGAGGACCGGGCCGAGCCACACCATGATCGCTGACAGCCAGACGAGTACCTGCGTCGGCAGCGGCAACTGGCCGCCCAGGCCTTCGAACATCGTCTTGAACACCGGGACGATGAAGATGAGCATGCCGACGACACCGAGCAGAGCCATGATCAGGACAACGACGGGGTAGGTCATGGCGGACTTGATCGTCCCGCGAAGCTTGACTTCCTTCTCGTAGTTCTCGGCGACGGCTTCGAGGGAGTCCTCGAGGAATCCGCCGGTTTCGCCGGCACGGACGAGGTTGATCATCAGCGGCGGGAAGATGACCGGATGCTTCGCGAGGGTCGCCGAGAGCGAGGCACCGGACTCCACTTCGATCCGCACCTGGTCGAGTGTCTTGCCGAGCGTCGGGTTCTCGCTCTGCTCGGTGAGGATGCTCAGCGTCCGGAGCAGCGACAGGCCGGCGGAGATCATCGTCGCCATCTGGCGGCTCATCACCGCCAGGTCCTTCAGACCGACCTTCTTCTCAAACAGGCCACCGAAGGAGATCTCGCGATTCAGGCCTGTGCCGGCTGGCGCTTCATCGATGGCGGTCGGTGCGATTCCCATTGATCGCAACCGCGCTGCGACGGCGCCTTCGGAGGGCCCGTCCAACCGGCCTTTGACTGTTTTGCCGGCCGCGTTTTTGCCTTTGTAAGTCCAGGCCGGGGTCGTCGTCACCTACTGCCCCTTGCCCGAGAAGGCGTCGCCGAAGTCGATTTCACCAGCCGGCATCATGGTCTCCGCGCTGCCGCTGGAGCTCACCCGGCGGATCAGCTGGTCGAGGGCTTCGACGTCGTGCGCCTTCTCCTCGGCGGCTACCCGAGTGATCTTTCCGGCGTTGACGAGGTCGGCGAGGTGTTGATCCATGGTGTGCATACCGAGGGCACGGCCTGCCTGCATGGACGACGCGATCTGGTAGGTCTTGCCCTCGCGGATGAGGTTCGCGATCGCCGATGTCGTCATGAGCACCTCGGTGGCGACGACGCGACCGCCGCCGATCTTCTTGACGAGGGTCTGGCAGACGACACCCTGCAAGGTGGCGGCAAGCTGCGCACGAACCTGTCCCTGCTGGTGCGGCGGAAAGACGTCGATGACACGGTCGATCGTTTGGGCGGCATCCTGCGTGTGCAGGGTGGCGAAGACCAGGTGACCGGTCTCAGCCGCCGTGAGTGCCACCGAGATGGTCTCGAGGTCGCGAAGCTCGCCGATGAGGATGACGTCGGGGTCCTGGCGGAGCACGTGCTTCAGCGCAGCGGCGAAGCTGTGCGTGTCGTGGCCGACCTCGCGCTGGTTGACGAGCGACTTCTGGTGGGTGTGCAGAAACTCGATCGGGTCTTCGACCGTCATGATGTGATCGGCGCGGGTGCGGTTGACGAGGTCGACGAGCGACGCGAGTGTCGTCGACTTGCCGGAACCGGTCGGGCCGGTGACGAGGACGAGGCCGCGGGCAAGCTCAGCGAACCGGGCGACCGAAGCGGGTACACCGAGGTCCTTCAGCGGCTTGATCTCCTGAGGAATCAATCGGAACGCGCCACCGATGGAGTCCCGCTGCAGGTAGTAGTTGACGCGGAAGCGAGCCCCTCCTGTCGTGTACGCGAAGTCAAGCTCCAGGTTCTTCTCGAAGTGCTCGCGCTGCTCTGGGGTGAGGATGCTGTGAAGCGCTGAGGACACCTTGTCGCGGGCCCACGGGGTCGATCCCGGAATGGGGCGAAGTCCACCGTCCAGACGGATGCTCGGTGCGGCGCCGGTGGTGATGTGCAGGTCAGACGCACTGAGGTCGAGCACGAGGGCGAGGGCCTCGAGCAGGTCTGGGTCGGGCCCAGCCTGCCCGCGCGCCCTTCTGGCCGAAGGAACGGCGTCATCAGAGGGTGACGACGACGGCGCGAAGGATTCAGTTGCGGGCGCGGGGGCTACGGCGTCGCCGAAACCTGGAGC
>NZ_JBKJWH010000070.1:0-3388 GCF_046716805.1 Mycetocola sp.
CCTGGTGCGTTCCAGCACCGGTCCGCCACCCGCAGTTCGTCGAGTCGGAATCATTCCTGAAACCGGCTCCCACGTCCACTGAATCTGGTCCAGGCCGACCATCACAAGCAGCACCATCGAAAGAGAGAGAAACGTATGTCCAATCGCCAACTCGGCACGACGTCGCTGTCCGTGTCACCCATCTGCGTCGGTACAAGCGCGCTCGGTAGCTTTCCCGCACAATACGGCTACGGGGTCGACACCGACACCGCTGTTGCGACCATTAGGACTGTGTTCGACGGCCCGTTCAACTTCATCGACACGTCGAATGAGTACGGCGGAGGCGACAGCGAGCGCCGCATCGGGCAGGCGATCCGTGAGCACGGATTCGTACAGCAAGGGGTAGTCATCGCGACGAAGGTCGATCCTCTCCCGGGCAGCAATGACTTCTCCGGTGACCGGGTCCGCCGTTCCGTCGAGGAGAGCCTTGAACGTCTCGGCCTCGACAAACTGCCGCTCGTTTACCTGCACGACCCCGAGAAGATCACCTTCGAAGAGGGCGTCGCCCCCGGTGGACCGCTTGAAGCGCTGATCGAGCTGCGCGACCAGGGCATTATCCAGCACCTCGGCGTCGCCGGCGGACCGATCGACCTCGAACTTCAGTACCTCGCCACCGAGGCATTCGACGCGGTCATCAGCCACAACCGGTACACCCTCGTCGAACAGACCGCCGAGCCCCTGCTCGACGATGCACAGGCCCGCGGTGTCGCCTTCATCAACGCGGCACCGTTCGGCGGCGGGATGTTGGTGAAGGGCCCGAAGGCAGTCCCGACGTATTGCTACGCACCGGTCAGCCAGGCCACCCTTCTGCGGGTCGGAGCGATGGAACGCCTCTGCGCCGACTTCGGGGTCCCCCTCGCGGCCGCGGCCCTGCAGTTCTCCACCCGCGACGAGCGGGTCACGTCAACGATCGTCGGGATGTCCGAACCACGCCGCATCGCTCAAACAGTCGAGCTGCTCGAATTCACCATTCCCGACGAACTCTGGGGTGCCCTGCTGCCGCTGGCCCGTGTAGGCCGTAACGGAATCGAAGAGGACGTGGCCTGACGGCCCGCCCCCACCACACGAGAACAGAAGGCCACAACCTCATGAAGACCAAGAAGAACCCCGACCCAGTAGACGTGGTCATTGTCGGCGCGGGCGCCGGCGGCGCGACGGCGGCGAAGGTCCTCACCGAAGCGGGAATGACCGTTGTCGGCCTCGAGCGCGGCCCCTGGTTGAAGCCGGAGCACGCGTCGGGCGATGAGCTCAAGTACCTCAACCGAAACTTCATCTGGCAGGAGCCGAAACTGAAACCCCGCACCTACCGGGCAAACGACACGGAAGAAGCGGTCGTCACGAACTTCTCCGCCACGCCGCAGGTCGTCGGCGGCGGCACGACCCACTGGGGTGCAATGGTGCCCCGGATGACATCGAGCGATTTCAAGCTCCGCTCGATTCACGGCGACGTGCCCGGTGCGAGCCTCGTGGACTGGCCCATCACCTACGACGAGCTCGAGCCGTACTACACGCGTGTCGAGTGGGAGTTCGGTACCTCCGGTCTCGCCGGAGCCAACCGCTGGGAAGGGCGTCGCAGTCGCGGCTACCCGACGAAGCCCTCCCCGTTGAGCCAGATCGGCCGCACCTTTGCGACGGGCATGGACAAGCTCGGCCATAGTAGTTTCCCCATGCCGCAGGGAATGGTCACCGAGCCCTATCGCGGGCGCCAACCGTTCAGCGAGAACGGGTTCTGGCAGCAGTACCCTGACCCGGGCACGGGCAAGTCCTCGACCCTGATCAGCTTCATCCCCGACGCGGTCAATACGGGGCTCTTCGACCTCCGGTCCGACTGCTACGTCAGCGAGATCCTCGTCGGCAAGGACGGCCGCGCGACCGGCGTCCGCTATCAGGATGAGAACGGTGACGAGTGGGTGCAGCACGCCAAGGCCGTCATCGTCGCCGGGGGTGGAATCGAGACTCCTCGGCTGCTCCTGATGTCGAAGTCGGCCCAGTTCCCCGACGGTCTCGCGAACAGCAGCGGACAGGTGGGTAAGAACGCGACCTTCCACCAGTACTCGTTCTCGGTCGGACTCTTCGACCGCGATCTCCGCGACCCGCTTTACGGCTGGTCCGGTCACTACATGAGCGGGTGCTCGTTCGACTTCTACGAGACCGTCGAGAGCCGTGGCCACATCCTGGGTTCCCTGATTTTCCCGTCGATGCTGGGGCACCCGGTCAACTGGAGCTTCCCCGGTCGCCCTACCTGGGGTTCCGCCGCCAAGGACGCCGACCGGGAACTGTTCAACCACTCAATGAAGATCGGCATCCTGCTCCACGACCTCCCGGTCGAGAGCAACCGGGTCGACCTCGATCCGACCGTGACGGATGCCTGGGGGTTGCCCGTGGCACGCATCACACACACACCGCACTCCAATGACTACGCGCAGGAGAAGTGGCAGGTCAAGAAGAACGGAGAGATCCTCGAGGCAGCCGGGGCCAGCAAGGTGGTCCCGGTCAACATGGAGCGCATCACCGGGAACACATCGCACGAACTGGGTACCACCCGCATGGGCAACGATCCTTCGACATCCGTCGTCGACCGTTGGTGCCGCACACACGATGTGCCCAACCTCTACGTCTTCGACGCGAGCTTCTTTCCGACGGCGACCGGAATCAACCCGGCGCTGACCATCATGGCCAACACCTGGCGGTGCGTCGACCGGATACTCCACGTCGATCGCCACACCTGGTCCTGAGACCGAACTACGAAAGAACAGGAGAGCAACCACATGGGACAGGCAGAGTGGGTAACAGTGCCCATCTCGACGCGCGACGTCGAGGGGCCCATTCACTTCAGCAAGGACGAGTGGGACACGATCGAGGCCGCCACGGCTCGCATCATCCCGACCGATCATCACCCCGGCGCCCGGGAAGCGAAGGTTGTCCGATTCATCGACCGGATGTTGGCGGGCACGCAGTTCGTGTTCCCGGCGGCCGATGGGATCGGCTGGCTGCGCATGGAGGGACTTGAGGAGAAGGCCTGGCAGGAGCGGATCGCGCTCCGCCAGGCGCTGTACGCCAACGGTGTCAAACAGCTCGACGAGATCGCTCGAGGCAGCTTTGGTGAACGGTTCATCGATCTTGCAGATGATCAGCAGGACGATGTGCTGGAGCAGATCTCGGGAAAGCCGAAGCCGACGCACTTCTCGTTCGACGCAGCGGAGGACGATGGCCTGGGTGGGGCGCCCGCAGGCAACCAGCCGGTCAACGAGGACTTCCTCGATTTCTTCCCCTTGCTGGTGCTGAACACCCGGCAGGGCTTTTACGGCGATCCGGTGTACGGGGGCAACGAGAATCGGGTCGGCTGGGC
>NZ_JBKJWH010000071.1:0-45997 GCF_046716805.1 Mycetocola sp.
ATCCCCCGGGCCCCGCGGTATGGGGGGGCCCGGCGGGGGCCGCCCGGCCAAACTGACCCGCGGGGCGGCGGCCGAGGTTTCCGCTTCCGTTCCCGAACGCCATTACGATCTCGCGGCCGAACTCCTGAGCTCAGCCGTCGAGGAGTCGGATCGCACCGGGAACCCGATCCGCGAGACCCTCGACCGCGTTTCCGCCGAGTTCGGCCGTGCCCTCGGTGCCTCGGAAGGGAGCCTCGATGCCGTCCTCGAGTCGACCGGCTACGAACCGGTGGATGACGCTGCCGGTGGGTTGCTTCTGAGCAACTGCCCATTCCATCGGCTGGCGAGAAGCCATACCCAGACGATCTGCAGCGCCAACGCGGCCATGCTGGAGGGAGCAGCCGAGGGAGCGGGGGAGTGCAACCGACGGGTCGACTTCGAGCCGCGAACGGATGGCTACTGCTGTGTCCATGTGGTGCCGGTGAACCTGAAATGACCCCGCGAATTGCTGGGTTCGAGGGGTCCACAGCGGGGGCAACCCCTCATCCCCGGCAACTCGCGGAGGTGGTGCCGGCTTACTGGCGCTCGGGGAAGAGATCGCCGAGCGCTCCGGTGGGCAATGCGATCCAGCCTTCTCGGCGTGCCCGCGCCAGGAGCTCTGGCGGCGGCGGCCAATAGGTACCGAGGAACGCGTTCCGCGCAGCAAGAGACGCGACGACGGCGTCGAATGCATCCGCTGAAGCGATCATCAGGTCCGCGAAGCTCCCGACGTCCAGCTCCGGCGCCGTCTGCTGTATCCCCCGCAGAAGGGCCGCCCGGCTCTCCGTCGACGCACGGTAGCCCCTCGTCTCGAAGCCCCACCGGCGGAGGGAGGCGCCCGGGTAGACCTCGACGACGACTCCCGCGCCCGCGCGGTCCACGTCGATGCCGGCCTCGACGATGCGAGCGAGAAGGCCGGCGCACCGCATGGCAGTGAGCCCCAGCCGGTCCGTGGACACACTGAGCGGCCACCGCCCCGTGTGGCGGCGTACTTCCCGGTCGGTCTCCCGATAGGCGAGGGTGCGACGCCAGTCCAGGCCGCCGTCGACTCGAGGGGAACGCGAATCGTGGCCGGCGTGCGCGACGACGAAGTGGACGAACTCGTCGGGCCAGCCGAGTGCGCAATCGATACCCAGCTTGTCAACGCTACCGGCAGTGCGGGCTATCTGAGCATCCTCGACACCCAGATGGAGTTCGATCAGGGTGGCTCGAGAGTCCCGCCAGTCGAGAACGGCCAGGGCTGTGCCCTTACTTCCGGCGGCGAGATCAACACCTGCAGTCAGCATCCGCCAAGACTATGCCCTGAGGAGGCGGTGATGCGGATACGGAGGGTGGGCCCCGCCGGGCTCGAACCGGCGACCCGCGGATTAAAAGTCCGATGCTCTACCAACTGAGCTAGAGGCCCCAACACACTTAATCTACCGGTTCCAGCTGACCGATGTGACCACCCACACGGCGTGGGCGCGGAGTACCGTTAAGCGTTGCCCATTGCGAGAGGGGGAAGCTTATGGCTGAGGACTTCCACAAGCCCACCAAATTTCCTGGCAAGATCTTCGAATCGTTCGTCGGCGGGATCGACCCGGCGGAGTCGAGCCGCATTGCGCACGAAACCGCGATGGCGCTCCTGGCGCGGGTTCGCGTCGACCCGGACCCGGATGTGGTCGAGCGGTTGGTCGTCTATACCGATGAACACGGCATCGACACCATCGCTGAACTCTGGTCGCGGGCGACGCCGCGCAGCCTTCCCGGCGCTCTGTGGCGGATCTACCTGCTCCGGTTGATGATCCGTGAAGACCCGCACGAGTCGAGCTTCCTGTTCCAGCGGGGGAGCGAGATCATCGGCACCATCGACCCGGTGGTGGCCGGCGCGTCAATGCCGACCGGACCCGACGAGATCATCACGCTGGCCGACCAAATCCTCCGCGGCATCTTCGACGGTGATTTCGCCGTCGCCCTCGAGAGGGCCGCAGCGTTCTGCCGGGTGTCAGCGGCCGGCAGCGCCAGCGTCGCCGACGATTCGGATGCTGCAGAACCCGCCAGATCCGCGACCCTCACGACCCGAGCGTTGCGGCTGTCGACCGTGGCCGACGAGCTCTCGAGCTGTGCGAAGCTCTGGCGGCACGAGTCGCTCGACTGACCCCTCCCGCGCGACGGCGTCGCTCACTACTGTTGCGTCATGAGCCCGAGCCGTTTGGCACACCCATTCGTTGTGCTTCGGCGTGTAAGGGTTCTGCCCGCGTGGGTTCGCCGCCTTGATGCGGCGGCCGGCCGGCGGATCAACGGTCGCCGGGTGCATCCGTCGCTGGATCGCGGTTTCGTCCGGCTGTCGCACTCCGCCGATCGCGGCGTTCTCTGGTTCACCGCTGCCACCGTCCTCATCCTGCTGACCCGCTACCGCGCCGCGCTGCGTGGGGTGGCATCCCTCACGGTCGCCAGTGCGCTCGCCAACCTCGTCGGCAAACAGATCTTCGGCGGCGACCGGCCGTTGCTCAAGGACATCCCCGTCGGGCGCCGCCTGGCGAAGCACCCGGAATCCGGGTCGTTCCCCTCCGGGCATTCCGCCAGCGCTGCCGCGTTCGCCACCGGTGTCGCGCTGGAGTCACCGCAGATCGGAGCGGTGACGGCTCCCGTCGCCGGTGCCGTGGCGTACTCCCGGCTACACACCGGAGCGCACTGGCTCTCCGATGTCCTCGGCGGCATCGCCATCGGCGCAAGCGTCGCCGTTCTCGGCAGGCTGCTCCTCCCGGTGCCGCGGCGCACGCCCGAGCGGCACGGCGGAACTCCGATCCCGCTCCCGGCGGCCCCCACAGGCGACGGGGTGTTCCTGGTGCGGAACCCGTCATCCGGTCGTGCGGTCGTCACCCGGCCCGACCCGGCACCGATCCTCGCTCGCCTGCTCCCCGATGCGCACATTCATCTCCTCGCCGAAGGCGAAGACGTCTCAGCGGTCGTCCAGGGGGCGCTCGAGGCCGAACCGCGGCCGCGCATCCTCGGCGTCTGCGGCGGCGACGGTACGGCGGCGTCGGTCGCCCACCTGGCTCGGGAAACCGGGCTGCCGCTCCTCGTCGTGCCTGGCGGGACTTTCAACCATTTCGCCCGAACCGCTGGCGTTGGATCGATCGAGGACGCCGTCGCAGCGCTCGCTGCAGGCGAAGGACTCCTCGTCGACGTCGGCGAGTTGCAGCTGGGCACCGGGGAACCCGAAACGGTGCTCAACGCCGCATCCGTGGGGATCTACCCCGACTTCGTCGCTGAACGGGAGGAACACGAGGTTCTCCTCGGTAAGTGGGTGGCAGGGATCGTATCCGCGGTCCGGGTCCTGAGGCGAGCGGAAGCCGTTGAGCTCGTCCTGGACGGTCGGCCGATCCGGGCCTGGTCGTTGTTCGTGGGCATCAACCGCAACCATGCCAACATCCCCGCCCCGCTACAACGTCGCCGACTGGACGACGGAGTGCTCGACATCCGCATCCTGCACGCTCGGAGCCGTGCCCACGCGGTAGCCGCGCTGTCGTTCGGTCGGCGAACCAGTGCGGTCCTCGCCCGGTTGCGGCTGATGCCCGTCGGCTCGACCGTGGAATCGTTCACCGCGCAGAACCTCGTCACCGCCGTGCTTCCGAGGGAGGGCCAGGCACCCGGCTTCGCGCACGACGGCGAGGTTCAGCGCGAAGTGGGAGACGGCGGGATGCCACAGGGCGGCTACCTGTCGACGGTACGCATCGTGGAGGGCGGGCTCCGCATCTACGCGCTGCACCGCTGAATCCGCGCAATTGTTCGCGGCTGGTGAACACCCCTCATCGCCGCTTTGCGCTTGCTACACTTGGTCGAGCCGGGCCGCATAACCCCGGGCTCCAATTTTTGCCGCCGCGAGCGGCCTTCCGCCGAGAGGCGTTTTGCGGCCCGGCACCTTCAGTTAACGCGCTTATGTGACGACGTGGCGCGGCCCGGCTTCGCGAAGTCTGGCAGTTCGCTGGGATCGAGCGTCCCGGGCAAACCAGTTCGCGCCCCGTGCCGAATCGCTTGCATGACTTCGCAGCTTCGGTTCCGCACCCGCCTCGCCCTCCCGGCGATGCTGGTTCTCGGTGCGCTCAGCCTCACCGGCTGCACACCGAGTGTTCCGGCAGCGACGGAGTCAAACGCATCAACCAGCACCCAAAAGGCTGTTGACAGCGACGTCACCCTGGTGAGCCTCAACTTCATGCCGGAGACCCTCACGGTCTCGGCCGGGGACATGGTCACCTGGGTCAACGGAGAATCGATAACCCACACCATCACGAGTGGGACGTTCTCTGACGTCGACGAGACCACCGGCCTTCGCGCGAGCGAAGCCGCCGACGGGCTCTTCGACGAAAAGCTCGGCGAGGAAGGTGGCACGTTTTCGTACACCTTCGAGACTGCCGGGACGTACCACTACTTCTGCGACATCCACGACGGCATGAACGCCACCGTGGTTGTCGAAGAGGGATGACCGCCGACGCTGGCGATCGAAACCAACCACCCCCGTCATACCCGCCCACCAGGGCACATTCCAAGGAGAACGTCATGAAAAAGGCAACACCACTCGTCGGCGCAGCACTCGCCGCAGCACTGCTCCTTTCCGGCTGCAGCATGGGTGCCGCAAGTGACTCCACGTCCAAGAGCGAGGACAAGCCCGCCGCGAGCACGGAGATGGTCGACACTGTCAACAGTGACGGCGCCGGACTGCGTGCCGGGCTGACCGCCCTGTTCAGCGATCACGTTTACCTCGCAGGCGGAGCGATCAACGCTGCACTCGCCGCGGGCGGCGACCTGACCGAAGCCAAGACGGCCGGCGCGGTCGCAGCCCTCGATGCGAACTCGGTGGAGATCGCCGCAGCCGTAGGATCCGTCTACCCCGAGGCCGAGGAGCCGTTCCTCGAGTCCTGGCGCGAGCACATCGGGTTCTTCGTCGACTACACCCTGGGCGAAGCGACCGGCGACCAGGCGATGTCGGACAAAGCAGTTGCTGACCTCACCGCGTACGCGGCAAGCTTCGGCGAATTGCTGAACTCGGTCGTCCCGACCCTCCCGGCTGACGCTGTCGAAGAGGCGCTCGGAATGCACGCCACAACGCTGATCGCCGCCATCGACGCCAACATCGCCGGTGACCCCCAGTACTACACCCTCCTGAAGGAAGCAGCCGGCCACATGCCGATGACCGCAACGGCCATCGCCGGAGCCATCGCTGAAGACCAGGACATCGAGTAACACCTCTTCAACGCGAGGGCGGGCGCCGGTACCATATCGACGCCCGCCCGAGCGGCGTCAGCGCGACGGCGAGGAACCTGACATGCTAGTTCTTGTGGAAAATGCACCAGGTACCGAGAGCGACGTGGCCGCTGTCCCGTTGGCACTCGAGGCGCTGCTCGGCCGCGTTGCCGCCGGCGACCAGCAGGCTTTCGCCTCCTTGTACGACCTCCTCGCTCCTCGCGTCCTCGGATTGATCCGCAAGGTTCTCCTCGACCACGCCCAATCCGAGGAAGTCGCCCAGGAAGTTTTCCTGGAGATCTGGCAGAACGCCACCCGTTTCGAACCGGGCAGGGGAGCTGCCGCCTCCTGGATCCTGACCATCGCCCACCGCCGGGCGATCGACCGGGTTCGCGCATCGCAGGCGGGCCGGGACCGTGACGTGAGGATCGGCATCCGAGATTTCCCGGCGGCTTTCGATCAGGTAGCAGAGGCTGCGGAAATCTCCATCGAACACGAGAGAGTGAGCCAGGCCATGGCGAAGCTCACCGAAATCCAGCGACAGGCTGTGTCGTTGGCCTACTACGGCGGATACAGCCAAAGCGAGGTCGCCGACATCCTTGCCGTGCCCCTCGGAACCGTGAAGACCCGTCTCCGTGACGGAATGATGAGACTACGAGACGAGATGGGGGTGGCATCATGACCGAGAACCGGGATCCGGCACAACTTGCAGGAGCGTACGCCCTCGACGCACTCGATGCAGACGAAAAGGCCGAATACGAACGCCACCTCGCCGCATCCACCGACGCTCGTCGCGAGGCGGAAAGCCTCGGTGAGGCTGCCGCGCTGCTCGGCTTCGACGCTGAACCGGTCGAGCCGTCCGCTGCCCTTCGGGTAAGCGTGCTCGCTGCGATTGCTTCGACCCCGCAGCTTCCTCGCGTCAGGAATTCTCTGACGGATGCCTCGAACCACGCGGTGACACCGGGCCCGGTGGCGTCGACCCAGGAAGGCACCCCTGACGCGCAGCCCGTTCGGCCGACATCGGTTCAAGCCGCCGCGACCACCAAAGCGGCCACCGCCAGGCCTGAGGGCAGCGCCCAACGCAAGGCCAGCCGTCGCTGGTACACCCAGCCGCTCTCAGCGGCGGTTGCGGCAGCCGCCCTCGTCGCCGTGCTCCTCGGCGTGAACGGCCTCACCAGCGCGCTCAACAACGGCAACGGGCTTCCGGAGGCTCTGCAGCTCGCGCACATCAATGCGCAGCCAGACGCCCAGCGTGAGACGGTCAAGCTGACGAACATCCGCGACGACAAGCGTGTCGTCGCCACCCTGGTCTGGTCGGGCGAACTGGGCCAGTCTGTGCTCGTCGTCGACGGTCTCGCTTCGCTCAGCGACGAACAGACCTACGAACTCTGGTACATCGGCGAGGACGGACCGATCTCGGCGGGAACGTTCAACACAACGGGCTCCGGCGACAGCTGGCGCATCCTCGAAGGAACCATGGCAGCCGGCGACGCCGTCGGAGTGACCGTGGAACCGGCGGGCGGCTCGGAGCAGCCCACCACCGACCCCCTCATCGTCATCCACACGGCGTAGCCGAGGAAACGACGAAAGCAGGAGATGCGATCGGATCTCCTGCTTTTCGTGTGCCCCCCGGCCGAACTCGGACCGCGGACGTTATCCGAAGCGCCCCGAGACGTAATCCTCCGTCGCCTGCACGCTCGGCTGAGTGAAAATCGTGTTGGTGTCGTCGTACTCGATGAGCTTGCCCGGCTTGCCGGTACCGGCGATGTTGAAGAACGCAGTGCGGTCCGACACACGCGACGCCTGCTGCATGTTGTGGGTGACGATCACGATCGTGTACTCGTTCTTGAGTTCCTCGATGAGGTCCTCGATCGCGAGCGTCGAGATGGGGTCGAGGGCCGAGCACGGCGCGTCCATCAACAGAACGTCCGGTTCAACGGCAATGGCGCGGGCGATGCACAGGCGCTGCTGCTGACCGCCGGAGAGGCTGGAGCCGGGCTTGTCGAGCCGGTCCTTGACCTCTTTCCACAGGTTGGCTCCCTGAAGGGATTTTTCGACCAGGTCGTCTGCGGTCGACTTCGCCATGCGGCGGTTGTTGAGTGTCACACCGGCGAGCACGTTTTCGCGGATCGACATAGTGGGGAACGGGTTCGGCCGCTGGAACACCATGCCGATGTTCCGGCGAACGAGGACAGGATCGACGCCCGGTCCGTAAAGGTTGTCGCCGTCGACGAGAACTTCTCCCTCGACGCGGGCGCCTGGGATGACCTCGTGCATGCGGTTGAGCGTGCGGATGAAGGTGGACTTGCCGCAGCCGGACGGGCCGATGAAGGCGGTGACGCTTCGCGGTTCGATCGTGAGGGAGACATCTTCCACCGCGAGGAACTTGCTGTAGTAGACGTTGAGGTCTTTGACTTCGATGCGCTTGGACATGGTTTCCTTTGGTGCTAACGGCCGAGCTTGGGGGAGAAGGCCCGGGCGACGAGTCTCGCGATGAGGTTGAGTGCCATCACGATGAGGATGAGAGTGAGGGCGGCAGCCCAGGCGCGGTCGAGGTACGCCTGTGCGTCGGTGCCCTGGCTCACGTAGGAGCTGTAGACGAAGACGGGCAGGCTCTGCATGCGTCCTTCGAAGGCGTTGTAATTCATGTTGGATGTGAAGCCGGCAGCGATCAGCAGTGGAGCGGTCTCACCGATCACTCGGGCGATGGCCAGCATGACACCGGTTGTGATTCCCGCGATCGACGTGGGCAGAACCACCTTGAGGATGGTCAGCCACTTCGGTACTCCGAGCGCGAAGGCTGCTTCGCGGAGTTCGTTGGGCACGAGGCGCAGCATCTCTTCACTCGAACGGACCACGACAGGGATCATCAGCACGCTCAGCGCGACGGCGCCGGCGACTCCGAGCCGGATGCCCGGGCCGAAGAAAATGGCGAAGAGGGCATAGGCGAACAGTCCGGCGACGATGGAGGGGATGCCGGTCATGACGTCGACGAAGAACGTGATCGCGCGGGCGAGCGCCCCACGGCCGTACTCCACGAGGTAGATCGACGTCAGCAGACCGATCGGAACGGAGATGATCGTCGCGATGCCCGTCATGATGAGCGTTCCGACAATGGCGTGGAGCACGCCGCCGCCCTCACCCACGACGTTCCGCATCGATTCGGAGAACAACTGCAGGTCGAATCGAGCCGTTCCGCGCGAAAGCACGGTGATGAACAATGAGATCAGGGGGGCCAGAGCGACGATGAAGGCGCTGGACACGAGGGTGGTGACGAGGCGGTCCTTGGCCTGGCGTGAACCCTCGACCAGAAGTGCGGTCAGGTAGATGGCCAACCCGTTGAGGACACCGGTGAGGACGACCGCGCCGGCGACGTTGAAGCCGCCCCCGGATGCCGCCTGAAGCAGCGCGAAGATCGCAATGCTGACAAGCAGCGAGCCGCCGAGCACGATCCATGGCACCGACTTGCCGAGGCGACCACTCGCGTAGACGTTCGGCATGGCACCCGGGCCGCCGTTCGAACCGTTCACACCGTTACTCGAGCCGGAACCCGAGCCGGAGAGCCGGGGCGGGGCAGTTGCTGTCTGTGCCATTAGTTCGCTCCCGAAAATTCCTTGCGGCGGTTGATGATGTAGCGCGCTATCGCATTCACCACGAGGGTGATCGCGAACAACATCAGGCCGGTGGCAATGAGGACGTTGACGTTGAGCCCGTACGCCTCGGGGAAGCTGAGCGCGATGTTCGCGGCGATGGTGCTCGGGTTCGACGAGGTGAGAAGGGCGAAGCTGATGGCCCCGGAGGACGACAGCACCATGGCGACGGCCATCGTTTCGCCCAGTGCACGGCCGAGGCCGAGCATGGACGCGGACACGATGCCGGCGCGGCCGAACGGCAGGACGGTCATGCGGATCATTTCCCAGCGCGTCGCACCGAGGGCGAGAGCCGCCTCTTCGTGGAGCACAGGAGTCTGCAGGAAGACCTCACGGCAGAGCGCCGTGATGATCGGAAGAATCATCACGGCAAGGACGACCGACGCCGTCAGGATGGTGCGACCGGTGCCGGATGCCGGCGGGGCGAAGAGTGGAATCCAGCCGAGGTTCTCGGTGAGCCAGAGGTAGAACGGCTGAACCATGGGGGCAAGGGTGTTCGCTCCCCACAGGCCGAAAACGACGGAGGGAACAGCCGCGAGCAGGTCGATGATGTACCCGAGGCCCTGGGCGAGGCGGCGCGGCGCGTAGTGCGAGATGAAGAGGGCGATGCCGATAGCGAGGGGCACGGCCATGAGGAGTGCGAGTGCGGATGACCAGAGGGTGCCGAAGATCAGCGGCCAGACATACGTCCAGAAGGTTTCACCTGAGGTGAAGATCGAGATGTCTTCAGGGTTCTCGGTGAGGGCGGGTGCGCTCTGTACCACGAGGAAGGCGGCGACGGCGGCGAGGGTGGCGAGGATGAGCGCGCCCGCTGTGAGCGTCGATCCTGAGAAGATCCGGTCGCCGAGGCGCTGAACGGGTTTGGGAGGCGGAGCGCTTTCGGTGCGAACAACCGCTGGCGACGACATCTGCTGGGTTCCCCCTGGGGTTCGGGTGGAGATGGACGGGGAGGGGGCGGACGGACCGCAACCGGTGCAACCCCGGTTGCTGCCTTTTCAGGCGGCAACCGGGGTCAACGGGGGAGTGTTTACTTGATGAGTTCGATCGCTGCCGCAGACTTCTCGGCAATGTCGGATGAGATCGGTGCGGAACCGGCGGCTTCCGCGCTGACCTTCTGGCCATCCTCGCTCACAATATAGCTGAAGTACTCCTTGACGAGCTTGGCAGAGTCAGCGTCTTCGTACTCGGTGCAGCCGATCAGGTAGCTGATCAGGACGATCGGGTAGACGCCGGCTTCGGTCGACGCGCGGTCGAGTTCGATCGCGAGGTCTCCTTCGCCACGACCTTCAGCGGCAGGCGAAGCGTCGACGATTGCGGCGGCAGCTTCAGCGGAGTACGGCACGTACTCTTCGCCGACCTTCACCGAGATGGTGCCGAGGTCACCGGCGCGCGAGGCGTCGGCGTAACCGATGGTGCCGGTGCCCGAGGTGACTGCGTCGATGACGCCAGAGGTCTGCTGTGCAGCTTCGCCGCCCGTGACGGCATCCGGCCACACGCCGTCGGCTTCCCAGGTCCACACGTCAGGTGCGGTGACGTTGAGGTAATCGGTGAAGTTCTCGGTGGTGCCCGAGTCGTCCGCACGGTGGACGGGGGTGATTGCCTGGTCAGGCAGCTCGGCGTCCGGGTTCTGGGAGACGATGGCTTCGTCGTTCCAGTTGGTGATGGTGCCGGCGAAGATGCCTGCAATGGTTGCGGGGTCGAGGTTGAGGCTGTCGACACCCTCGAGGTTGAAGACAACCGCGATCGGCGAGATGTACGCGGGCAGTTCGACAAGTCCGGTGCCCGGGACGCAGGCTGCGAAGTTGTCTTCGGCGAGTTCCTCGTCCTTGAACGCACGGTCCGAACCGGCGAAGGCGCTGCCGCCGGCGATGAAGGTGTCGCGCCCAGCACCGGAACCGGCGGGGTCGTACTCGACGGTGACATCGGGGTGCATTCCCTGGAATGCTGCAACCCAGGCTTCCTGGGCAGACTGCTGCGACGATGCGCCGCCGCCGACGAGGGTGCCGGTGAGCTTGCTCTCGACATCGGTGCTGTCTCCGGCTGCTGTGCCTTCGTTAGCGGCACAGGAGGTCAGGGTGAGAGCGGCGAGTGCCGCGACGGCCGCGACGCGGCCGAACTTGGTGAACTTCACGGAATTGTGTCCATTCATTGTGATTTCGGGACGGACCGGTGCAGGCCCACGAAGAACGATAGGCAACCGGCTTAACGAGAGTCCCTCACAATGGTGAACGGGAGGTTAACGACACCCGACCATCCATCGGGAGAAGGGCTCAGGCCCGGGGTACATGAGTTTCAATCGAGATGATACCCGAGCTCGGGTTCGTTGCCGAGAGGTGCACGATGCTGAATGCGCCGGTCGGCAGGTCGGCGGCGCTGGACAGGTACGAACCGGAGAGACTGCCGGTGGCCAGGGCGATTTCTCGCAGAATCTCGGGGAGAACGGGCCCGTGGCTGCACAGCACCGCGGTCTTGCGTGACTTCACCCGCTTGCCGACGACCTTGCGGACGTCTGCTTCGCCGCGTTCCCAGGCGTCCTGGCTGATCAGATCGGTTCGGCGCAATTCCAGCCCGGATGCCGCCGCAAGGGGTGCTGCGGTCGTCGCGCATCGCACGGCCGTGCTCGAGACGACCCGCCGGACGCCGAACGCCTGCAAGGTGGGCACGATACTCGTCGCCTGTTCGACGCCGCGCGCGGTCAGCGGACGCGAGGCATCCGTTCCGGCCCACGCGGATGCCGCAAGCGCTTTACCGTGTCGAAGCGCGACGATCGCAAAGGTGGAGCTGACGCCCTCCTCCAGCAGCTTCGTGAAGGTGTCGAGGATTTCGAGGTCGGGGGCATGGCTCAGGTAGGTGCGGGCCTTGCGCGGGGTCACCCACTCGAGGGCGGCCACTTCGCCGTTCGGCACGAAAGTCGACTCCCGAACCGCCCCGTCCCTGACCTCGGCCGCCCAGTAGTGCACGATCTTCTCCCGACCGGAGATCAGCGGGTAGCGGGAGACTCCGAGCGGCACCCCGAGCACGACGGCCAGGCCGGTCTCCTCGAGGATCTCGCGCACAGCGGTCTGCGGCAGCGATTCCCCCGGGTCGACCTTCCCCTTGGGCAGGGACACGTCAGCGTATTTCGTGCGGTGAATGACGAGAACGTGGACCTTGCCGTCGATTCGACGCCAGCACACGGCGCCCGCTGCGTAAACCGCCGTGGTCACCGTCGAGCCCTCGGCCGGCGCCGGAGACTCGTCTTGAGCATCAGTCGATCCTGGATGTCGACGAGGGGCACACCGGATTCATCGGTTGAGTGACGTTCCCACACGCCGTCCGCATCGAGGTGCCAGGTCGACGTGTTCTCGTCCATGGCCACATCGAAAAGGCTCGCGATTTCGGTGAGGTGTGCTGGGGAAACCAGTCGGACGAGAGCCTCAACCCGACGGTCGAGGTTGCGGTGCATCATGTCGGCGCTGCCGATGAAGACGTGCGGGTCCCCGTCGTTGACGAACGAGAAGATCCGGGAGTGTTCAAGGAACCGACCGAGAATGGACCGCACACGGATTGTCTCGCTCATGCCTTCCTGGCCCGGTTTGAGGCCGCAGATCCCGCGCACCCAGATGTCGATGGGCACACCGGCCTGGCTGGCGCGGTACAGGCCGTCGATGATCGCTTCATCGACCATCGAGTTGACCTTGATCCGGATGCCGCTCGGCTTGCCTGCCTCGGCGTTCCGGCGTTCCTGGTCGATGTGCTTGAGCAGCCCTTTGCGCAGGTGGAGCGGCGCGACAAGA
Organism: Mycetocola sp.; assembly: GCF_046716805.1. Classification (GTDB taxonomy): domain Bacteria; phylum Actinomycetota; class Actinomycetes; order Actinomycetales; family Microbacteriaceae; genus Mycetocola_A. The sequence continues at coordinate 12,668 of NZ_JBKJWH010000071.1, forward strand.
AGCCGCTTGAACTTCTTCTCGATGGCGTACCCGGAGAGTTCGTTGAACAGCCTGGTGAGGTCCTTGCCGACCTGGGCGTCCGCGGTGAACAGGCCGAGGTCTTCATAGATCCGGCTGGTTTTCGGGTTGTAGTTGCCCGTACCGATGTGGCTGTAGTGCTTGAGCGTTCCCTTTTCCTCGCGGATGACGAGAGCAAGCTTGCAGTGCGTCTTCAACCCGACGAGCCCGTACACGACGTGAACGCCCGCCTTCTCGAGCTTTCGAGCCCAGGTGATGTTCGCCTGTTCGTCGAACCGGGCCTTGATCTCGACGAGCGCGAGGACCTGCTTGCCGGCTTCGGCCGCATCGATGAGCGCCTCGACGATGGGGGAATCACCGGAGGTTCGATACAGGGTCTGCTTGATGGCGAGGACCTGCGGGTCGGCGGCGGCCTGCTCGAGGAACGCCTGCACGCTCGTCGCGAAGGACTCGTACGGGTGGTGGACGAGGACGTCCTGCTGGCTGATCGCGCGGAAGATATCGGCCGTGGCGTTTGATTCGACCGGCTGGAACTGCATGACGGTGGTCGGCACCCGCGGCGGGTAGCGCAGGTCAGGGCGATCGATTCCGGAGAGGCTGAACAAGCCGCCGAGGTCGAGTGGCGCAGGAAGGCGGTACACCTCCTGGTCGGTGACGTCGAGCTCTCGCACCAGAAGGTCGAGGGTCACATCATCCATGTCCTCGGTGATCTCCAGCCGGATCGGCGGGCCGAACCGGCGTCGGAGAAGTTCTTTCTCGAGGGCCTGGATGAGGTTCTCGGTTTCGTCCTCTTCGATCTCGACATCCTCGTTCCGCGTGACGCGGAAAACGTGGTGTTCGATGATCTCCATTCCGGGAAACAGGTCACCGAGGTGGTTGGCGATGAGGTCCTCGAGCGGGATGTACCGCACCTGGTCGAGGGAGGCAGACGGGTCGACCGGCACGAAGCGGGGCAGCATCTGCGGAACTTTGAGCCTGGCGAACTCCTGCCGGCCGGTTTTCGAGTTGCGAACCCGGACCGCGAGGTTGAGGGAGAGCCCGGAGATGTAGGGGAAGGGATGCGCCGGGTCGACAGCCAGCGGCATGAGGACCGGGAAGATCTGCTGTCCGAAGTAGTCGCGAAGGCTCTCACGGTCGTCGTCGGTGAGCGATTCCCAGGTGACGACACTCACGCCAGCGGCGGTGAGGTCGGGTTTCACCAGTTCGGACCATGCGCGCGCGTGACGGGACTGCAGCTCGTGCGCCTTGTCAGAGATGTCGCTGAGCACATCGGCGGGCGCACGCCCGACGTTCGTCGGCACGGCGAGCCCCGTCAAAACCCGTCGTTTGAGGCCGGCAACGCGAACCATGAAGAATTCGTCGAGGTTCGACGCGAAGATGGCGAGGAAGTTGGCCCGTTCGAGCGTGGGCACCGTCGGGTCTTCGGCGAGCTCCAGGACGCGCTGGTTGAAGGCGAGCCAGCTCACCTCCCGGTCAAGGTAACGGCCTTCGGGGAGTGCGGGATCGTCCCGTTCGAATACCGGATCGAAATCGTCGTCGTCGCCGAGGAGTCCCGAGTCGTGCGCGATGCTCTGTGTTGCCATCCCAATATCTTGTCACGATGGGCAGGGATGCGTGTCAGGCGCCGGTGAACAATCGGGGACTCGTGATCGGGGCTCGGCCGGTAGGCAGCGGGAATCAGTCCGTGTCTCTCCTGCGGTACTGGACGTCGACGGCGTAATCCGTGAAACCGAGCGAGCGGTACAGGCGAACGGCCGGCTCGTTGTCCCCCTCCACATAGAGGGAGGCCGTGCGAACCCCGCGCTCCCTCAACCGATCCAGGCCGGCAAGCATGAGGGCGCGACCGAGGCCCCGGCCGGGTTCCCCGACACCGAGAACGTAGACCTCGCCGTGGTCGGCATCGACTTTGAGCCAGTTGTAGCCGAGCAGCCGGCCGGACTCGTCTCGGGCGAGCAGGAAGTCTCCGGCGTCGAACCACGGCTCCGACTGACGGGCGCGCAGATCGTCGACGGTGATGCGACCCTGTTCCGGGTGGCTGGCGAACACCCGGGCGTTGAGTTCCACCCATTCGACGTCGTCGATTCCTGGCCTGAACGCGGTGATGCCCGGTGGGAGGGACGATGTTCCTGGGGAAGGCGAGAGCGACATCCGCAGCTGAAGGAGCGTCCGCACCCGGTCGAAGCCGAAGCGGACGGCGAGCGAACGGGAGGCGGGGTGATCGCCGTGGGCCCAGGCGAGCAGCTTTGGGGGAGCGTTCGCGAGGATCTCGCTGAGCATCGACGAGCCGACCCCGGTGCCCCGCCATTCCGGGTCGACGACGAATTCGAGTTCGCCGTTTCCGATCAGGGCGGCCCCGACGAGGAGCTCCACAGCGCTAGGCGACTCCGGCGGAGCAATGGCGAAGAGCAGTGACCGGGAGCCGGCTTCCACATCGATGAGCGCCTGGTCGTTGAACGGGGCTGCCCCGTCAACGGCGACGGCGCGGTGAACGAGTCGGTCGAATGCGGCGCGAGGCGCGGCATCCGTGATGTCACGAACGCGCAGAATCGGCCGGGGCACTGTCATCCTCGTAGACGTTGAAGCGGTAGCCGACGTTGCGGACGGTACCGATGAGTTGCTCGAGTTCGCCGAGTTTCGCGCGCAGCCTCCGCACATGCACGTCCACCGTTCGAGTGCCGCCGAAGTAGTCGTAACCCCACACCTCACTGAGCAGCTGTTCCCGGGTGAAGACGCGCGAGGGGTGGGCGGCGAGAAAGCGGAGCAGTTCGAATTCCTTGTAGGTGAGGTCGAGCGGCCTGCCCTGGACTTTCGCCGAATAGCTCGCTTCGTCGATGACGACGCCTGATGTCTGGATCTTGGTGCTCGTCTGTTCGAGCGCCTGCCGCCCGATGGCAAGTCGGATCCTGGCGTCGATCTCCGCCGGCCCGGCCATGTCGACGAGGACGTCGTCGACGCCCCAGTCTGCGCTCACAGCGCTGAGTCCGCCTTCGGTCAGGATGACGAGGAGCGGAACTGCGAGTCCTGTGGTCCGCAGAATCTTGCACAACGACTTGGCGCCGGCGAGGTCCGTCCTGGCGTCGATCATGATCAGATCGCTCGAGGGCGCGTTCACGAGCTGGGCAGGCTGAGCAGGGATCTGACGCACACGGTGACTGAGCAGGCCGAGTGACGGCAGCACGTCATTGTCGACCTGTGAGGTCAGAATCAACAGTTGCGCCACGTGTGACCTCCAGTGATTACGTGGACTCATACTAGCTTTCGCTCGGCTACCGCCCGGACCGGGGCGACGATCTGACCACGGGGCGCACAGTATTCAGGCAAGATAGAGGGATGACCGACGCTCCGATGACCCCGTCGCGCACCTGGCGCGGCATCTTCGGTGTCTGGGGCGTCGCCGTCGCTGGGGCGATCCTCGTAGCGATCTTCGCACCGGTCGGTTTGCGGTTCACCTGGTTGTCGCTCACCCTCGCGGCCTGCGCACTGCTCGCCTTCATTGTGCAGCTGCTCACGCACCAGAAGATCGGGTTCATCGACCGGTTGTCGATCAGCATCGTCGGCGTTGTGGGCGTTCTCGCCGTCGCTGCGGCCCTGCTCGGCCTCGCGACACTCTTCCAGGGATAGACTGCTGCCATGGACCTCGTCGCTCTTGAACTCTTCTTTGTCGGTCTTCTGGGGCTTGCCAGCCTTGCGATCGCCGGCATCTCCGTCGTCGTGCTCCTCAACCTCTTCCGCGGACAGCGCTGACCTCTGGGGCGCCGATGATCGAGATTCCGACCGGCCTGCCCGCCGAACTTGTGCCGTTGTCCTGGCTCCTCGGTGTCTGGGAGGGCACAGGGGTCATCGACTATGCCGCAGCCCAGGGTGACGTCAGCTCCGAATTCGGGCAGCGCGTGAGCTTCAGCCACGACGGGATGCCCTACCTCAATTACACCTCCCACACCTGGCTCCTCGATGAGGAGGGCACCGGCCTCACCGCTGAGACCGGCTACTGGCGGCTGCACCGCTCGCAGCGCGACGGCGACCCCGGTCCGGCGCTGTTGCCAGCGGTCGGGAAGCGACCGTTCCAGACGGCGGAGGACGTCGAGTCCCTCCGCAATCGTGACGGCGGCTTCGACCTCGAGGTTTCGCTTGTGCACCCCGGCGGGGTGAGCGAACTGTACCTCGGCCAGGTGCGCGGGCCCCGCATCGATCTCGCCACCGACGCCGTCATGCGCACAGCCGGGGCAAAGGAATATGCCGCAGCTACTCGAATGTACGGACTCGTCGAGAGCCACCTGCTCTGGGCGTGGGACATCGCCGCGCTCGGCCAGGATCTCCGCACCCACGCCTCCGGGCGACTCGCAAAGGTTGACTGATGACTGTTCCCTCTCCGTTCCTGAACCGTCCGGGCGCCGTCGCGCTCCCTGAGGCGGTCGACGCGGGTGTGCCCTCCCACTACGGCAGCCCCAATATCGAACAGCGGATGCTAGCCGCCGGCGAGGCGATCGTTGACCTGTCCAATCGCGGCGTCGTCTCCGTTGCCGGCCCCGACCGGCTCAGCTGGCTCAACTCGATGACGTCCGCGGAACTGACGAATCTTCCCGTCGGAGCGTCAAGCGAGACCCTGTTCCTCGACCCGAACGGGCGCCTCGAATACGCCGCAGGGATTCTTGACGACGGCGACACGGCCTGGCTGCTGGTCGAGGCGGACGAGGTCGAACCGCTGGTCGCGTGGTTGAACCGGATGAAGTTCATGCTCCGGGTTGAGGTCGCGGACCGGTCGGATGAATTCGCGCGCATCGGGCTGATGCCAGCCGATTCGCCCCTCGACCTCGCCGTCGCTTCTCCGAACGGCGTGCCCCTGGTCTGGATCGACCCGTGGCGTGAGGTCGTCGCCGGGGGCCATCAGTACGCGCGCGGAGAGCATCCGTCAGTCGACTGGCGCTGGACCGAGGTCCTCGTGCCACGCGAAGAGCTTCCTGTTCTTGCCGCCGGGCTCCTTCCTGTGGCTGGATCGCTCGCGGCCGAGGCGCTTCGCGTTGCCGCCTGGCGGCCGAGGAAGGCTACGGAGGCCGACGAGAAGACCATTCCGCACGAACTCGACTGGCTGCGCAGCGCCGTTCACCTCACCAAGGGCTGCTACCGGGGCCAGGAGACCATCGCCAAGGTCCACAACCTCGGCCATCCGCCCCGGCGACTGGTCCTGCTTCATCTCGACGGGTCCGATTCGGTGCTCCCGAAGCGCAACGCGGCAGTACTCGCCGATCGGAACGGCGAACCTGCATCCGTCGGTGTCGTGACGACAGCCGTGATGCACCATGAACTCGGCCCCATCGCCCTCGCCGTCATCCGCAGGAACGTCGACCCTGCCGCCCGGCTGACTGTCGACGAAGACGGCATCTCCATCGCCGCCGCACAGCAGGTCATCGTGCCGGCTGATGCGGGAGCCGTCGCCGACGTGCCCCGGCTGCCGAGGCTCGGGGCGGTGCGCCGCACCTCGTAGGACTCCGCTCGCGGCCGGCGCCCATTTCATTCGTTCCGGACCGGATCAGGCGGTGCGCCGCGTGTACCCGTCCGGAGCAGGTGAGTTCAGCTGCGAGGGAGCCGGTCGATAGAGTGGAGGCATGTCTTCGCCATACACACTCATCCTGCTGCGCCACGGCAACAGCGACTGGAACCAGAAAAACCTGTTCACCGGCTGGGTCGACGTCCGCCTGAGCGACCAAGGCGTCACCGAAGCGAACCGGGCGGGTGAACTGCTCAACGAGTCGGGTCTCACTCCCGACATCCAGTACACCTCCGTTCTCACGCGCGCCATCCAGACCGCGAACATCGCCCTCGATGTCGCCGACCGGGCCTGGATTCCGGTGAAGCGCACCTGGCGGCTCAACGAGCGTCACTACGGCGACCTGCAGGGCAAGGACAAGGCCCAGACACTCGCCGAGTACGGTGCCGAACAGTTCCAGACCTGGCGCCGTTCGTTCGACGTTCCGCCTCCTCCCATCGCCGACGACAACGAGTACTCGCAGGCACACGACCCCCGCTACGTCGGAATCGACGGCGACGTTCCCAGAACCGAGTGCCTGAAGGACGTCATCGACCGGATGCTTCCCTACTGGCACTCCGACATCACCATCGACCTCGCCGCAGGGAAGACCGTGCTCGTCACTGCGCACGGCAACTCGCTTCGGGCGCTCGTGAAGCACCTCGACGGCATCTCGGATGACGAGATCGCGTCACTCAACATTCCGACCGGTATCCCGCTCGTCTACAAGCTCGACGAGAACTTCGTCCCGATCGAGCCGGCCGAGTACCTCGACCCGGAAGCAGCGGCTGCCGGTGCGGCCGCGGTCGCCTCACAGGGTAAGGGCTAGCACCGAAGCAGTCGAAATCTTCCCGAGAGCTCCAGACTCAATCGACAAAAGGGGCGTGAACCGATCGGTTCACGCCCCTTCTCTCATTACGCAGAGTCAGTCGTCGGTGTCAGCGATCCAGTCACCCGTTGAGAGGTACTGAACCTTCTTCGAGATGGACACCGCGTGGTCGGCGAAGCGCTCGTGGTAGCGCGAGGCGAGCGTGGCGTCGACGGTCGCGACTGGCTTGCCTTTCCAGGTCTCGCCGAGGACCTTGTCGAACACGCTGACGTGCAGCTCGTCGACCTTGTCGTCCTGGTTCCGGATCTCCTCAGCCAGGCGCACATCCTGTGTGCGCAGGAGCTGGGTCAGCTTGTGGGCGATCTCGACGTCGAGGCGACCCATCTCGACGAACGTCGAACGCAGGCCCTTGGGAACGGCCCGCTCGGGGAAGCGGTATCGCGCGAGTTGCGCGATGTGCTCGGCCATGTCTCCCATCCGCTCGAGGGAGGAGCTGATCCGCAGCGCGCTGACGACGATGCGCAGGTCTCGGGCGACCGGCTGCTGCCGAGCGAGGATGTTGATGGCCAGTTCGTCGAGGGCGACGGTGAGCTCATCGATTCGAACGTCGTTCTCGATCACCTCGTCGGCGATGGTGACGTCGGACTGGGTGAACGCCTGGACGGCGTTGGTGATGGAGATCGCCACTAGCTCGGAAATAGCGACGAGCCGCTCCTGCACCTCGGCCAGCTCCTGCTGGAATACTTCACGCATCTGATCTCCATTCGGATGTCGGGACCTGACGCACCGCATTCGGGCTCCAGGCAACAAGCCCGCTTTCACTCTGCTGTGCGCAGGTTAACGTTTGGTGGCGTACGCCTGAACAACGTCTCAGATGCCCTGATGAGAGCCGTCCTCCGGCTAGCACGCCACCGCTATGCATCTAACCTAGTCGTATGGACTCTCCCTGGCTGCTGGTTGCGGCCTCGCTGCTCGGACTGATCGTCGGCGGCGGATTTGCAGCGGCACTGTTCTATGCGGCCCGCAAGGGCGAACGCGTCGCCGGCGTGGTGACACCGTCGGTGCCGGACGGCGTCAGCCAGGTGCTCGACGCCCTTGAGACCGCCGGCATCGTCGTCGACCCGTCCGGCAACGTCGTCAAGGTCTCCCCAGGCGCACTCGCCCTCGGCCTGGTTCGTGACAACAGGATCGCGCACACGGAGATCGGCCGCCTCGCCGACCAGGTCAGGGACACTGGCGAGGCCATCAGCGCAGACATCGACATCTCCCGTGGCCGCTTCAGTGACGCGACTCTGCACCTCGGGGTCCGCGCTGCACGCCTCGGCACTCGATACGTGCTCGTCCTCGCCCAGGACCACACCGAGTCCCGCAGGCTCGACGAGGTGCGTCGGGACTTCATCGCGAACATCAGCCACGAACTGAAGACTCCGATTGGAGCCGTCGGCCTCCTGGCCGAAGCACTCGAGCCTGCCGCCGACGACCCGGTGCAGGTGCGGAAGTTCGCCGCCCGGCTCCGCACCGAGGCTTCGCGGCTCGCTCGGCTGACGGGCGAGATCATCGACCTGTCCAGGCTGCAGGCTGCTGACGCCCTGCACCAGCCGGAACTTGTCGCCATCGACCAGGTGGTCGCAGCAGCGCTCGACCAGAACCGGGTCGCCGCTGAAGCCAACGGCGTCTCGCTCATCTTCGCCGGTGACCGCGGAGCGAAGGTGTACGGCGACGAGGCCCTCCTTGTCGTCGCCGTGCACAACCTCATCGCGAACGCGATCACCTATTCGCCGCCCCGCAGCCGGGTGGGCGTCGGGGTCTCCCGCAAGGACGGACTCGTTGAGATCGCCGTCACCGACCAGGGGGTCGGCATCCCCGAGGATGACCGCGACCGGGTCTTCGAACGCTTCTTCCGGGTGGACCAGGCCAGGTCGAGGAACACCGGTGGTACCGGTCTCGGTCTGTCGATCGTCAAACACACGGTGCAGAACCATGGCGGCGAGGTCAAGGTCTGGTCACTCGTTGGCAAGGGATCGACGTTCACCATCCGGATCCCTGAGGCGCCGGAGAAACCGACGACGGCCCAGATTCCGATCACCGCAGCCTCCGCCGACATCCCGGCACACGACAACGCACGTTAGGACTCATCCCATGACACGCATTCTCCTCGTTGAAGACGAAGCAGCTCTCAGCGAGCCGCTCGCCTACCTGCTGGGACGAGAAGGATACGAGATCGACGTCGTCCAGGACGGCCCGAGTGCCGTCGCGGCGTTCCAGGTCGATGAACCCGACCTGGTTCTCCTTGACCTCATGCTGCCGGGTATCCCCGGCACCGAGGTGTGCCGCCAGATGCGTGCGGTGTCGAGCGTTCCGATCATCATGCTGACGGCCAAGGACTCCGAAGTGGACATCGTCGTCGGGTTGGAGCTCGGCGCTGACGACTACGTGACGAAGCCGTACTCCAGCCGCGAGTTGCTGGCTCGCATCCGAGCCGTTCTCCGGCGTCGCGGGACCGACGAGGAAATCGATGACTCCGTGCTCGAGGCCGGCACCGTACGGATGGACCTGGAACGGCACACGGTCGAGGTCAGCGGAACGGAGACACCCATGCCGTTGAAGGAATTCGAGCTCCTCGAACTGCTCCTGCGTAACGCCGGGCGGGTGCTGACCCGCGGCCAGCTGATCGACCGGGTCTGGGGAAGTGACTACTTCGGCGACACCAAGACGCTCGACGTGCACATCAAACGGATTCGGTCCCGCATCGAAGCCAACCCTTCGGAGCCACGGATGCTCGTCACCGTCCGCGGCCTCGGCTACCGTTTCGTGGCCTGACCGGCAAAAAAGCGCGACGTCCCCGAGGGGACGTCGCGCTTTGTCCGTGGTCTATCGGGTGGCCGTCTCCGGGACGAGGTCGCTGTATTCCTCGAGCGCGCCGTCGAGTACCGGGACGAGGATCTCCACGCCGGTTTCGTTGCCGTACTGGAAGAACACCTCGACGAGCGATCCCGCTTCAGCGTCGATTCCTTCGAGGAGGATCGGGTCGTCCTCGGCAGTGCCGAACGACACGGTCGACTGCTCAGGGATGGCAGCGGTGACGGTCTCGTCCTCGCCCTCGCCGAACTGGATCGACAACGACTGGGCGTCGCCGCCGTTGGTCACGGCTGCCACGAGATTCCCGTCGGTGCCGTTCTCGCCGACGATGATCATCGCATTCCGGATCTTCAGATCGCCGGTGCGCCCGCTGACGCCGTCGCTGGGGTCGTAGTTGTTCGTTGTGGCCTGCGGGGCGACCAGGTTGCACGCGCTGGTGCCTAATACGACGGATGCCGCCAGCACGACGGATGCGATCAAACGCGCCTTCACAGGTCCTCCAAAAACACAGGGATGCACGACCGGAAACGGCATGCGGAACGAGTCCGAGTTTAGCCTAGCCATGTCTCGCCGCCGCCCGCCGCAGAGCGAACTGTAGTGCATGCCCGCTGTGGTATTCTGGTAGATGCTGAAGGGATACACATCCATGCTTTTTGAGGTTGGCGAAACCGTCGTATACCCCCACCACGGAGCCGCAACTATTGCGGAAGTGAAAACTCGGGTCATCAAGGGGGAAGAGAAGCTTTATCTGAAGCTCCGCGTCACCCAGGGTGACCTCGTTATCGAGGTGCCCGCTGAGAACGTCGATCTGGTCGGCGTTCGTGATGTCATTGGTAAAGAAGGTCTTGAACGCGTCTTCGACGTGCTTCGTGCGCCGTTCACTGAAGAGCCCACGAACTGGTCACGCCGGTACAAGGCAAACCTTGAAAAGCTCGCCTCCGGCGACGTCATCAAGGTGAGCGAGGTCGTGCGCGACCTCTGGCGCCGCGACCAGGACCGCGGTCTCTCGGCCGGCGAGAAGCGCATGCTGGCCAAGGCGCGCCAGATCCTTATCTCGGAACTCGCCCTCGCGGAGAAGACCGACGAGGAGAAGGCTTCGAACGTTTTGGACGAGGTCCTCGCGTCCTAGGGGTCTCGACAAGCTCGACCACCGCGCAGCGGGGGTCGAGCTTTTGTCGTGTCCGGTGACAGATAGGCTCCTCCCATGAATAGTCGCGCTCCGATCGTCGGCGTCATCGTCGTCGCCGCAGGCAGCGGAACCCGCCTCGGTGCCGACCGCCCCAAAGCCTTCGTCGACCTCGCAGGGCGCACCGTACTTGAACGGTCGCTGTCCTCCGTCTTCGGCATGCAGCGCGAAGCGCAGGTCGTCGTCGTCGTCCCGGCCGACCTCGTTCCCGAGGCTCAGGCGATTGCCGGGCACGCCGGCGGCGCCGCCGCATCCTCCATCTCCGTCGTCGCCGGCGGCCCGACCCGACAGCAGTCCGTCGCCCTCGGGCTCGCCGCCCTCGGCGAATCGGTGCGCATCGTCCTCGTGCATGACGCCGCCCGCGCGCTGACGCCGGCCGCAGTGTTCGACGCCGTGGTGGCGGCCGTCGCCCAGACAGCGTCCGGTATCGTTCCCGGCGTCGCCGTGCAGGACACCGTCAAGCGCGTCGACGACGACGACATGGTCGTCGAGACGGTCGACCGCTCAGAACTTCGCTCGATCCAGACACCGCAGGGTTTCCCCCGCGCGGCACTCGACGCCGCCTATGCGGAAGCAACTGTCGAGCACACCGACGACGCCGCCCTGTTCGCCGCGGCCGGCCACACCGTCTCCGTGATCGATGGAGACCAGGCATCGTTCAAGATCACGACACCGTGGGACCTTCGCCGCGCTGAAGGGCTGCTCACCGCGCAACCCGCTGCCGCAGGCATCCGCACCGGAATCGGCACCGACGTCCACGCGTTCGACGACGACTCCGAACTCTGGCTCGCCGGGCTGCATTGGCCGGGGGAGCGCGGCCTCTCCGGGCACAGCGACGGCGACCCCGTGAGCCACGCCATCACCGATGCTCTGCTGTCTGCGGCAGGCCTCGGCGACATCGGCAGCATGTTCGGCACGAGCGACCCCACATTCGTCAACGCCCACGGCGAGGTTTTCCTCACCGCCGCCCGCTCCCGGCTCGAAGCAGAAGGCTTCCTCATCGGCAACGTCGCCGTCCAGCTGATCGGCAACAGCCCCCGGTTCTCCCCTCGACGCCAGGAGGCCGAAGCCCTTCTGACCGGCCTGCTCGGCGCTCCGGTCAGCGTCTCGGCGACGACCACCGACGGTCTCGGATTCACGGGGAGAGGCGAAGGCGTGTGCGCCATCGCGACGGCGACGGTTTCGCGCCAGTACTCTTGACGGGTGGCAATGCAACTCTATGACTCCCGGGCACAGGCCCTCCGCGACTTCACACCTCTCGTCCCGGGGCAGGTCGGGATGTATGTCTGCGGACCCACCGTGCAGTCATCGCCGCACATCGGGCACCTGCGTTCAGCGCTGGTCTACGACCAGATGCGCCGCTGGCTCAATTACAAGGGCTTCGACGTCACCCTGGTGCGCAATGTCACCGACATCGATGACAAAGTCCTGGTGAACGCCACAGAAACCGAACAGTGGTGGGCGCTCGCGTACCGCACCGAACTGGAGTTCTCGGAGGGATACCGGGCACTCGGCATCCTTCCCCCCACCTATGAGCCGCGAGCGACCGCGAGCATCCAGCAGATGCACACCATCATCGAACGGCTGATCGAGAACTCTCACGCCTACGCCGCTGAGGACGGGTCGGGTGACGTGTACTTCGACGTCCGCAGCTGGCCGGAGTACGGCGCGCTGACCCGTCAGAACATCGACAGCATGGATGCCGCGACGGATGCCGATCCGCGCGGCAAGCGGGACCCCCGCGACTTCGCCCTGTGGAAGGGCCACAAATCCGACGAGCCCGTCTCAGCCTCGTGGCCGAGCCCGTGGGGCGACGGTCGGCCGGGCTGGCACATCGAATGCTCAGCGATGGCGAGCCGGTACCTCGGCGCGGCGTTCGACATCCACGGTGGCGGCCTCGACCTGCGCTTCCCGCACCACGAGAATGAACTGGCCCAGTCGACCGCCGCCGGCGACGGGTTCGCCGGGTACTGGGTGCACAACGGTCTCGTGAACGTGAACGGCCAGAAAATGTCCAAATCGCTCGGCAACTCGGTGTACGCCGCCGACCTGCTCGGCGCCGCACGACCGATCGTGGTGCGCTACTACCTGGGTCAGGCCCATTACCGCTCCACGATCGACTATCACGACGGAGCCCTTGCCGAGGCGGAGGCGGCCCTCGACCGGATCGAAAGCTTCCTCGAGCGGGTCGCTCGCAGGCTCACCGGCACCCGGTTCGCCGGAACAGGCACGGAGCAGATTCCGGATGCCTTCGCCGCCGCCATGGACGACGATCTGTCCGTTCCGCAGGCACTTGCCGTATTGCATGACACAATAAGGCAAGGCAACGCGAGCATTGACGGCGAAGACCTCGCCCTGGCCGCCGCCGCGCAAGGGCAGGTGATGGCCATGACTGAGATTCTGGGCATCAACCCGTTCTCGGCTGAATGGTCCCGCGGTCAGGACAAGGCAGTTTCCGGGGTTCTCAACACCCTCGTCGACCAGCTTCTCGACGAACGCCAGAAATCCAGGGCGGCACGCGACTTCGCAGCCGCCGACAGAATCCGCGACGTTCTCACGACGGCGGGTATCACGATTGAAGACACCTCGACAGGTGCACATTGGAGTATTGATGGCCAGTAAGGCAGGCCGCCCAGGGGCGGTTCGAAAGACCAAGAAGGGCCCCGCGAAGGGCACAGGCGGCCTCGGCCGTCGCTCGCTCGAGGGCAAGGGGCCGACCCCGAAAGCGGAGGACCGCACCTACCACGCCGCCGGCAAGCGCAAGATCGCCAAGGACCGCCTGAATCAGGCCCAGGCGAAGACGGGCGGCGCTCGTCCGAGCACCGCCCCGGTCGCCGGCCGCAAACCCAAGCAGAAGCAGGCCGACGACAGCGAGATCGTCACCGGCCGCAACTCGGTGCTGGAGGCGCTGCGCGCCAAGATCCCGGCATCGGCGCTGTACATGGCCACCCGCATCGAGTTCGACGACCGGGTGAAGGAAGTCCTTGCCCTCGCCACAGCACGCGGACTTCCCATCCTCGAGGTCATGCGTCCGGAGCTCGACAGGCTCGCCGGGTTCGACTCGGTTCACCAGGGACTCGCGCTCAAGGTGCCGCCGTACGAGTACGCGCACCCCAACGACCTGCTCGAGACAGTGATCTCCCGAGGCCAGAAGCCGCTCTTCGTCGCGCTCGACGGCATCACCGATCCGAGGAACCTCGGAGCGATCATCCGCTCGACGGCGGCATTCGGAGGACAGGGCGTCATCGTTCCTCAACGTCGCTCCGTCGGGCTGACGGCATCCGCCTGGAAGACGAGCGCGGGTGCCGCAGCACGCACCCCGGTCGCCATGGCGCCGAACCTGACCCAGACCCTCAAGGCCTTCAAAGCCGCCGGCGTCTTCGTGATCGGCCTGGACGGCGGCGGAACCACCGACCTCCCGGGTCTGGAGCTTGCCGACCGTCCCGTCGTCATTGTCGTCGGAAGCGAGGGCAAGGGTTTGTCCCGCCTCGTCACCGAGACCTGCGACGCGATCGTCTCGATCCCGATCTCCTCGGCGACCGAATCCTTGAACGCGGGCATCGCGGCATCCGTCACTCTCTACGAGATCTCAAAGCTGCGGTCAGCCAGGAAGTCGAAGAAGTAGCGACGAAGCAATCGCTCCTCTGGCGCGGTCGGGTCTCGGTCCCGGTCGCGCCAGTTCACTTTGTCAGACCCGATCGCGCCAATTCACCTCTGCGGCGTCGACGACGTCGATCGGCAGGGTGACGGATCCCGTTGGGGGAGCGATCACTGTGGCTTCGTCGCGGCGGTGGCGCAGGATGTCATTGATGTATTTCGTCAGTGCCTCGGACAGTGGGATGTCCCTGCCCTCATTCTGCGAAAGGAACCAGCGGTGCTCGAGCAGCTGGTGGAACACCTCAGCCGGCTCCAGCTTCCCCTTGAGGTCACGCGGGATCGACTTCACCACCGGCTCGAAGACGCGGATGAGCCATTCATGCGCCATCATCTCCTCGTCCATGTTGGCCTTCGCGAAGGTGGCGCCGTAGGAGTCGAGGTCGTTGATCAGCCGGCGGGCCTGGTTCTCACCGGCGTCGAGCCCGGTGAGGCGCAGCAGGCGACGCTGGTGGTGCCCCGCGTCGACGACCTTCGGCTGGATCCGAACTCGAGACCCGGTCTCGTCGGTCTTGATCGCCAGTTCCTCGATGTCGAAGCCCAGGGCGTTCAGGCGAGCTACCCGTTCGTTGATTCTCCAGCGTTCACTGGACGAGAAGATCTCGGACCCGGTGAGTTCTTTCCACAGCGACCGGTAGGCGGCAACGATCCCGTCGGACAGTTTGATCGGATCGAGGTCGTCGTCGACCCGGCCGCCAGCCTCGAGGTCCATCAGTTCACCGGCGATGTTGACGCGGGCGATCTCGAGGTCGTTCTCACGCTGGCCGTTCGACAGGCCGCCGTGATAGAGCTTGCCGGTCTCGGCATCGACGAGGTACGCGGCGAAAGCCCCGGCATCCCGGCGGAACAGAGTGTTGGAGAGCGACACATCACCCCAGAAGAAGCCGGCGATGTGCAGGCGGACGAGGAGCACCGCGAGGGCGTCGACGAGGCGGCCTGCGGTGTCCGGGCGCAGCTGCTGCGAGAACAGGGCACGGTAAGGCAGCGAGAACTTCAGGTGCCTGGTGACGAGAACGCTCGGCAGGGGGTCGTTCGAGTCGTCTGACCGCCCGGTGATGACAGCGACCGGATCGACGCAGGGGATGTCCATGCGCTGCAGCGTCCGCAGCATGTCGTACTCTCCACGTGCCATCTCAGCGGTCGTCTCCTTGACCGCGACGACATAGCCGGACAGGTTCGCGAACCGCACCAGGTGCCGCGAGATGCCCTTGGGCAGGGACGCGATGGTCTCACTCGGCCAATCCTCGAGGGGGAGATTCCAGGGGAGATCGAGAAGCGCGGGATCGACGGTGGCCGCGGTGATGTTGAGTGATGCGCTCATGGTGGTTAAACAGTAGCGCCCGCTGACAGGGCAGGACCCTCTCAGCCGGCGCGAGAACTGTTTAGTCGGGAACGACAGCCTTGTTGCCGAGGCGAAGGCCGGACTCGACATCAAACACATGCACGTGGCGCGGCGTCGGGATGAGGAACACCTTCTCGCCGGCGTGGGCGTGAATGCGGCCGTCGACTCGGGCTACGAGGTCGGTGCGCTTGCCGTCGACATCCGCGTGACCGTAGAGGTAGCCGTCAGCGCCGAGTTCCTCGACGAGGTCGACCTGCACCTCGAGGCCGTTGCCGGGCTCCGTCGACACCTGGATGTCTTCGGGGCGGACACCGACGGTGACCTGCCTGGCGCTGGTCTCGCCGATGACGTCGCGGTCGACAGGGACGACGCGGGCTCCGAACTGGATGCCTCCGTCTGCCACGTCAGCCGTGAGCAGGTTCATCGCCGGGGAGCCGATGAACCCGGCAACAAACACATTCTGCGGCTTCTCGTACAGGTCACGCGGCGTTCCCACCTGCTGCAGGATTCCGTCCTTCAGCACGGCGATCCGGTCGCCCATGGTGAGGGCCTCGGTCTGGTCGTGCGTGACGTAGACGGTGGTGACCCCCAGGCGACGCTGAAGCGACGCGATCTGGGTGCGGGTCTGCACGCGGAGCTTGGCGTCGAGGTTCGACAGCGGTTCGTCCATGAGGAACACCTGCGGCTGACGGACGATGGCGCGACCCATGGCTACACGTTGACGCTGTCCACCGGAGAGCGCCTTCGGCTTGCGGGTGAGGTACTCCTCCAGGTCGAGGAGCTTGGCAGCTTCGAGAACACGCGCAGCGCGCTCGTCCTTGTTGATACCGGCGATCTTGAGGGCGAAGCCCATGTTCTCGGCGACCGTCATGTGCGGGTACAGCGCGTAGTTCTGGAACACCATCGCGATGTCGCGGTCCTTCGGCGGCACGTCGGTGACGTCTCGATCACCGATGAGGATGCGGCCGTCGTTGACCTCTTCAAGGCCGGCGAGCATGCGGAGCGAGGTGGACTTACCACAACCGGACGGGCCGACCAGCACGAGGAACTCGCCATCGGCGACCTCGAGGTTCAGCTTGTCAACGGCGGCGCGGGTACCGCCCGGGTACAGGCGTGTCGCGTTGTCGAACGTTACGGATGACATGTTTTTCTCCTTCACCGGCAGGTACGTGCCGGACGATCCGAGTGAATGGAACCATGCGTTGCGTGCTGCGTTGCATGCGCGCGACCGGGCGGGTGCTCGGTCGCGAGATCATCAGTATGGCAGAAAGCACCCGGGAAGGCGCGGGTTCCCGGGGTTCACCCGCATGCCGCTTCCAGCATCCGTTTGGGCATTTCCCAGAGAGCGCAACTACGATCGGTGGGGTTGAGTTCGGCAGAGACGAGCTGAAGCCGACTGCCCACCGACCGAAGCGAGGATTCATGGACAACGACGCACCGGAAGTTCTTCCAACGAAGAACCAGCGTCGTCAGGCGACCCGTGAGAAGGCGAAAGAACTTCGGGATGCGCAGCGCAAGCAGGAGAAGCGCAAGCGCGTTTTCGTGCAGGGCGGCATCGTGGTCGTTGTTCTGGCGGTCATCGCCGGCGTCGCTTTCATCCTCACGAGCGCGATCCGCCCTCCGGCACCGGGGCCGATGAACATGGCGAGCGACGGCATCGTCATCGGATCAGAGCTCGAAGCCGTTGAGACACCAGCTCTCGCCGCCGGTGCAGCGCCAGTCGCAACCTCCGTCGACCCGAAGGTGCCCAACATCCGCATCTACGTCGACTACCTCTGCCCGGTGTGCGGTCAGTTCGAAAACGCCAACGCTGAGCAGCTCGCCACGTGGGCCGAGAACGGCACGGCCACCGTCGAGTACCACCCGATCGCCATTCTCACCGGACGATCTGCCGGCTCGCAATACTCCCTCAGGGCCGCCAACGCGGCTGCCTGCGTGGCCAACTACTCGCCGAACAACTTCTTCGCCTTCAACACCCTCATGTTCGAGAGCCAGCCGGAAGAGGGAACGGAAGGCCACTCCGACGAGGATCTCAAGAAGATCGTCGCCCAAGCCATTGAAACCGACGCAGGCACCGCCCCGGCCGGCCCCGTCCAGAGCAAGGTCGAGTCCTGCATCGACGACGCCAGCTACAAGTCCTGGGTGCAGTCGGCCACCGACCGGGCAACCACTCAGGCAGTGCCGCACTCGTCGCTCGACAAGGTCAAGGCGACCCCGACCGTTCTCGTCAACGACAAGCAGTACACCGGTTCGATCACCGACGAGAAGGAGTTCCAGGCCTTCGTGCTCTCCGTCGCGAGCGAGACCTACGCGAAGTCGAGCCCGAGCCCGAGCCCGAGCCCGAGCTCGAGCCCGTCACCCTCGGCCCCGGCTCCGGCCCAGTAGCAACGCGCTAGATCTTCTCGTCCCGTTTGCGGCCCAGCCGCACCTGAACGCCCATCAGCGGGCCCACGAAGCGACGCTGGATCCGCCGCGCGGGTCCGAGCGCGTTCTGGACCAGGTACTGGCCGAGAATGGCGCCCGCGGCGAGGGCCACGGCGACGGACGCCGCCTCCAGCATGCTGAGCAGCCCGTCGATCGACCCCACACTGAGTTCCAGCAGGCCGCGGAACAGGATCAAGCCGGGCACCAGCGGAATCAGCGCCGAGACGACGAGCGGCAGCGGGGGAGTGCGCACGATGAGGGAAGCCACGGCGGACAAGACGCCGACGACAAAGGCGGCGGATCCGGCGGACCAGTTGACGCCGATGTTCGCCGCCAGACCAGCTGTGTAGACCAGGTACCCCAGGATGCCGAGCACACTGACGGCCCAGATCGCGCGCGGCGGCACCTCGACCGCGAGCGCGAAACCCAGGATGATGACCACGGTCGCCACCAGAAGCAGCGGAAGGTCGGAGAACGACGGTGCCAAATATGGTGCGATGTCGAGCGCAAGGCCGAATCGAGCGAGCAGCATGGTCGTTCCGGCCACGCCGGCGACAAGCCCGCCGGTGATCAGCAGGGCTTCGAGGACCCGCGCTGTTCCGGTCACATAAAACCCGGATAGGAGGTCCTGGACGGCGCCGAAGGAGGTCACCCCGGCCAGCAGCATGATGATCGTCGCGACGACGACCAGGGATGAGTTTGCTGCGGGGTCGATGAAGTGAACGACCGCGGCGACAAGCGGGCCGACAGCGCCGCCGGCCAGGTTCTGGTAGAAGACGGACATCCGCGTCTTCGCGAGCCTGCGGGTGAGCATGTCGACGAAGAAGGTGGCCACAAAGGCGGCCACGACGACAAGCGGCCCGCCGCCGAGCAGGAACGCTGCCCCGGCACCGACGAGGCTCCACCCGACCCGGCGCACCGGCCAGGGGTAGATCGGTCGGGCGGTGATGATGGCATTGACCCGGTTCCGAGCTTCGGCGAGGGGCAGCGGGTCGTGCAGGAGCTCACCGATCAGAGTCGACGTGTTCGTCAGCCGGGTGTAGTCGATGGTTCGGTACTTCACATTCCGGGAGCGGACGATGGTGTCGCTGGACGTGGGATCATCCCAGGTCAGCGTGATCACAGTGTGTGTCACATCCGCTTCGCAGCCCTTCAGCCCGTATGCCCGCGTCACGGCGAGCATCGTCGCCGTGGCGTCCTCCGCGCTGGCGCCTGACGCGAAGATGACCTCGCCGCACCGTATCGCGAGGTCAAGAACACCGCGCCCCGTGCTTTCGGTGAGGGACGGGACGGCGGACTGCTCGGGCATACGTGTTCCTTGTTGTGGTGGTGTCCTTCAAGGATCTCATGGCCGGATGAACGGCAGGGGTTCGTTATGATTGATGAGCACACGCCGCCTTAGCTCAGTTGGCCAGAGCAGCGCACTTGTAATGCGCAGGTCGTCGGTTCGAATCCGACAGGCGGCTCTCTTCCGGTTCTGCACGGTATTCGCTGTGACGAAAAGGTGCGAGACCATGACGGATGTCGGATGGCCTGCGATCGCCGGGGATGGACACAGCCACGTGGTCTTCCTGCTTTCCTCCGATCAGCATGCTCGCCTGCGTCAGAGCCCACTGCCCCTGCGCATCACGGATATGTGCCCGGAACGCGCCGGACGAGGCGTTGCGCCACCCGGTGGCCATGAGTCTCATGAAAATTGCGAACCGGTCGGGTTCGGATCGTCCAAGATAGTAGCTGGGGATGCCGCCGGGGCTCACCCGCGGAAGCCCGGGAGGGGTATGGCCATTCGGAAGGCCGTCGGCTCTCGTCACGACCCACGCTCAGGCACGCCCGCTCGTGCGACGGGATCGCCCGCTCGTGTTCCGGCATCGCTGGCGGTCAGCCTCGCCGCGATCTGTGGTGCGCTCACAGCTGTGCAGACGCGCCTCAACGGTGCACTCGGCCTGGCGCTCGGCGACGGACTCGTCGCAGCGGCCATCTCTTTCGGATCGGGCCTGATTCTGCTCCTGGTGTGCCTGATCTTCGCTCGTAGGGGACGACGCGGTCTGGGCACTGTCGCCGAAGCGCTCCGAAATCGCAGCATGCCGTGGTGGACGGTTCTCGGCGGTCTTTGCGGCGCGTTCCTCGTTCTTTCCCAGGGGGTCACCGGGGCGGTCGTCGGCGTCGCGCTGTTCAGCGTCGCGCTGGTCGGTGGTCAGACGGTTTCGGGCCTCATCCTTGACCGGCTCGGATTCGGGCCGCATGGAAGCGTGTCGACGAGCTGGCCCCGGCTCCTCGGGGCGGCGCTCGCCGTGATCGCGGTACTGTGGTCGGTTTCCGGGCAGATCGGTGGGGACCTGCCGCTCTGGATGCTCGCCATGCCTCTGGTCGCAGGGTTCGGCACCGGCTGGCAGTCAGCGGTCAACGGTCGGGTCCGTGCCCGGGCGCAGAGCGCGCTCGCCGCGACCTTCATCAACTTCCTCGCCGGAACGCTCGCGCTTGTCGCCATCATGCTTGGCCGAGCCGTGTTCGTTGGCTGGCCTGAGCGACTGCCTGCGGAACCGCTGCTTTACCTCGGTGGCGCGCTCGGGTGCGTCTTCATCGGCGTCAACGCCTTCCTCGTCTCCCACACCGGCGTTCTCGTCCTCGGGCTGGGCACTGTCGCCGGACAGCTGATCGGATCGGTTTTCATCGACGTCGTCGTGCCGGGCGGAGCAGGGCTCGACGTGACCACCGTGTGCGGGGCCGCGCTCGCGCTCGTCGCCGTGTGTGTCGCAACCGTTCGGATGCGCCCTACAGCTCGGAGATGAGCGACTCCGCGTCGACGGGCTTCCGTGAACCGGGTTTGGCGTCCGCCGGCACTCCGCCGACATAGAGCCAGCCCAGCAGTTGCTCGTTCTTCGCAAGCTGGTGCATTTTGCGAACGGGTTTCGAGCGGGTGTATGGGCCGGATCGCCAGAAGACGCCCCACCCGGCGTCGTGGAGCAAAAGGCTGAGCATGTGGGCCACGCCGGAGGCAACGGTTTCCTGCTCCCACGCCGGCACCTTCGAGCTTTTCTTCACCGTCACCACAATGGCGATCAGAAGCGACGCGCGCATCGGCTTGGTTGAGGGATGTTTGTCACCTTCCGCCTTTGCGATGGCCGCCCCCAGCTTCTCGCGCGCCCGCCCGCGCAACTCGATCAGTCGCCAGGGCCGAAGGGCACTGTGATCGGCCACCCGGGCGGATGCTGCGACGAGGGGAAGCAGTTCTTCGTGCGTCGGGGCATCCGCGGTCACGCGCGACCAGGACCGTCGGCCAGCGACGACGTCGATGAGTCTGGTCACGCTACTCGACTGGGGCGAAGTTCAGAGCGAGCGAGTTCATGCAATACCGATCACCGGTCGGGGTGCCGAAGCCGTCGTCGAAGACATGGCCCAGGTGTGAGTCGCATGAGGCGCAACGCACCTCGGTGCGCACCATACCCAGCGTGTTGTCTTCGATCAGCTTCACGGCCTCCGGACGGACGGACTCGTAGAA
Source organism: Mycetocola sp. (assembly GCF_046716805.1). Classification (GTDB taxonomy): domain Bacteria; phylum Actinomycetota; class Actinomycetes; order Actinomycetales; family Microbacteriaceae; genus Mycetocola_A. Next base: position 34,003 of record NZ_JBKJWH010000071.1, read on the forward strand.
GCTCGGCCAGCCGCAACCGGAGTCGAACTTCGTGCCGCTCTTGAACAGCTCGGCGCCGCATGCGGCACAGGTGTACAGACCCGACCGACTTTCGTCGAGCAGCTCACCGGTCCACGGTCGCTCGGTTGCCGCCTCACGCAGCACCGCGTACTGCTCACTCGTCAGTTCCTCGCGCCACTCTTCGTTGCTCTTGTTCACCGGCTGGGTCATTGTGCTCCTCACGGGATAGTCCTTGCTTCTTATCTAACCGCTTCCGGGCGGGACGTGTTCCCGGGTGGCGTTCAGGCTGAGCGATAGCTGAGCATCGGCGGCGGGATCTTGAATTGGTGGCGGTGTGTCGGTCATCGAGAAAGCTGCACCGTTTAGGATTGCGGCACGGCGAAGGTCGGGAAATCAGCAATCCGAGTGGCGGTGGGCGATGAACGACAACACGGGCAAATCGGCACACGGACACGCGGAACCGCTCGGCGAGCGCGACCTCGCGATCCTCGATTTCGAGAACCGGTGGTGGCAGCATGCCGGGCAGAAGGAGGAGGCTGTGCGCGCCGCGTTCGGCTTCTCGCCTACCCGGTACTATCAATTGTTGGGCGTGCTCATCGACTCGCCCGCCGCTCTTGTGCACGATCCCCTCCTGGTCAAGCGCCTGCAAAGGCTTCGCGACACCCGGCAGGCCGCACGCCGAGCGCGAGCCCGCAACGCAGATTAGCCCAGCGCTCTGTGACCCGGGTTCCGGATCGCCGCCCGTACACCGCCTGACTGCGACACAGAGGACCTCACACCACCGACATGGCACACAACTTCGCCAAGGACAGGTTCGACGAAGTCCCCGCTGACCTCAAGCGCGTCGGAGCGCATCGAGCCCCGGTCCCGCCTGGTCGAGGCTGGTTGTTGTTCCTCTGGGCTGCGCTGGCGACTGTCGTCCTTGTCGCTGCTGGCATCGTCGGGTTGACACTGCTCGGTGACCGAGTGAACTTCGTCGAAAACTCGACTCCTGCTGCTTCGGCTCCCCAGTCGACCGAAGCGCCGACTCCGGTGGCCACGATCGACCCGGACTCCATGGTCACGGTGCTGAACGGGACCGGGAGGCGGGGGCTCGCCACAGAAGCCATCGAGAAGCTCAACGCGGCAGGTTGGACACAGAGCATCACGCCGGGAAACGCCTCGGTCACGGATGTCGAAACGACGACCGTGTACTACGAGGATCCGTCCCAGGAAGGCGCCGCACGCGGCCTCGCCGAAGGTCTCGGTGTAGGAAGCATTCAGTTGTCGACCCAGTTCCAGATCCCGGTGGAGGAGGGCGAGGAACCTGTTCTTCAGCTCACCGTCGTCCTGGGCGCTGACTACGCCGACCTGTAGTGTCCGCTCGGAGTGACGCCGCGTTCTACTCGTTCTGCCTCGCTGGGACGGCGAGAAATTCCGCACGTGCCGAGCCAAACCCCTGTTGGGGCGTGAGTTCTCCTCGCTAGTATCTGGAACTGGTCATCATCGTGCTCGGGCGGGACAGCCCAGGCAGCCACGTCAGTACGATTGCCGGGCCTTGGTGCGGCAGACCCGGGCTGGCGCCTGCCTGCACGGAGAGAACACAGCAATGGGAGTAACACACGATGAACGGAACCGTGAAGTGGTTCAACGCTGAGAAGGGCTTCGGCTTCATCACCGTCGACGGAGACGGGGAGGATGTTTTCGTCCACTACTCGGCTATCGACAGCACCGGGTACAGGTCGCTCGAAGAGGGCCAGAAGGTGAGCTTCGAAATCGGTACGGGTGCGAAGGGTCCTCAGGCGGAAGCCGTAAGACCCGTCTGAGTTCCGCGTTTCCGCAACGACGCCGTCCACACCGCGTGGGCGGCGTCGTCGCGTGGTGGGAAGCGTACCGGGAGCGGATGCCTCGATTCGGACGAGCTTGCACTCACCGGTGGAGAGTGCCAGAATCGGGTTAGCACTCGCATTCGTAGAGTGCTAACTACGTTCATCACGTCCGGGAGGGACGAAAAACCACATGGCAAAAATCATTGCTTTTGACGAGGAAGCCCGCCGCGGCCTCGAACGCGGCCTGAACATTCTGGCCGACACCGTCAAGGTAACGCTCGGCCCACGCGGTCGCAACGTTGTCCTTGAGAAGAAGTGGGGCGCCCCCACGATCACCAACGATGGTGTGTCCATCGCCAAGGAGATCGAACTCGACGACCCGTACGAGAAGATCGGTGCGGAGCTCGTCAAGGAGGTCGCCAAGAAGACCGATGACGTCGCAGGCGACGGCACCACCACCGCCACCGTCCTGGCCCAGGCGCTCGTTCGCGAAGGTCTGCGCAACGTCGCTGCCGGCGCTGACCCGATCTCGCTGAAGCGGGGCATCGAGAAGGCAACTGCTGCCGTCATCGAAGAGCTCATCGCCAACGCGAAAGAGGTCGAGACCAAGGAAGAGATCGCGGCAACAGCCTCCATCTCCGCCGGTGACGCTGAAATCGGCGCCATCATCGCCGAGGCCATCGACAAGGTCGGCAAGGAAGGCGTTGTCACCGTCGAGGAGTCGAACACGTTCGGCACCGAGCTGGAGCTGACCGAGGGAATGCGCTTCGACAAGGGATTCCTGTCGGCGTATTTCGTCACCGACCCCGACCGCCAGGAAGCCGTGTTCGAGGACCCTTACGTCCTCATCGCCAACTCGAAGATCTCCAACATCAAGGACCTGCTCCCGATCGTTGACCAGGTCATCCAGTCGGGCAAGCAGCTCCTCATCATCGCCGAGGACGTCGACGGCGAAGCTCTCGCGACCCTCGTCGTGAACAAGATCCCCGGCATCTTCAAGTCTGTCGCCGTCAAGGCACCCGGCTTCGGCGACCGCCGCAAGGCTCAGCTGCAGGACATCGCGATCCTCACGGGCGGACAGGTCATCTCGGAAGAGGTCGGCCTCAAGCTCGAGAACGTTACGCTCGACCTGCTTGGCCGTGCGCGCAAGGTCGTCATCACCAAGGACGAGACCACCATCGTCGAAGGTGCCGGCGACGCCGAGCAGATCGCGGGCCGCGTTGCCCAGATCCGCAAGGAGATCGAGAACACCGACAGCGACTACGACCGCGAGAAGCTGCAGGAGCGCCTGGCCAAGCTGGCCGGTGGCGTTGCAGTCATCAAGGCCGGAGCTGCAACCGAGGTTGAGCTCAAGGAGCGCAAGCACCGCATCGAGGACGCCGTCCGCAACGCGAAGGCTGCCGTCGAAGAGGGCATCGTCGCCGGTGGTGGCGTTGCGCTGATCCAGGCCGGTAAGACGGCGTTCGAGAAGCTGTCGCTCTCGGGCGACGAGGCAACCGGGGCGAACATCGTCCGGGTCGCCATCGACGCGCCGCTCAAGCAGATCGCCCTCAACGCGGGCCTCGAGCCCGGCGTCGTGGCCGACAAGGTCCGCAACCTGCCCGTCGGGCACGGCCTGAACGCCGCGACCGGTGAGTACGTTGACATGCTGGCCGCCGGCATCAACGACCCGGTGAAGGTCACCCGTTCCGCGCTGCTCAACGCTTCGTCGATCGCGGGCCTGTTCCTCACCACCGAGGCCGTCGTGGCCGATAAGCCGGAGAAGAACTCTGCTCCGGCCGGCGACCCGACCGGTGGCATGGACTTCTAAGTCCGAGCAACCAGGCAACACCAGCGGGGCGTCTCCTTCGGGAGGCGCCCTGCTGTGTTTCGTCGCCGGTGCCGTCCTGCACTGTCAGATCCGGAACAGCCCGGCGTTCGACCTCTCGATCTCTGAATACTGGGTTCCGGCCTTCGCCAGCGCTGTGTTGATGTGAACGGCGCTTTCCTCGACCCTGCGCTGGGTGCCGCGCCAGTCGGCGACGACGCCCTGGAACGCGTTCGAGGCCTCGCCCGTCCACGTCGACTGCAGCTCTGTCAGCTGCTGCATCATCGCGCCGACTTCTTGCTGGATCGTTTCGATCCGTGCACGGACGGAAGCCGTCGTGCCCATCACGATGTCGCTGTCCACCTGATACCTGGTCATGTCGTCCTCCTTCGGGATGCGGGTGCGCGCGTTACGGCATCCGTCTCGTCGACGGTAGGCGTCGAGCAGGCGGGTATTCCTTCGGCCGAACCAGCGGTGGACGACATGGGCGCCGTCGGGCGGCTGGGGAGGAACCCCGAAGGCGACGGTCGACGACCGGTCAACCGGCCGTCGGTGCTCCAGAAGCAGCGTCGGCGAGCGGCAGTTCGATGCGGAACGTCGCCCCGCCACCGGGCGTATCGGAGACCGAGACCGTGCCGTGATGGGCAGCCACGATCGACGAGACGATGGCGAGCCCCAGACCGGAACCACCCGTCTCGCGGGTGCGGGATGTGTCGGCACGCCAGAAGCGCTGGAAAATCTTCTCCCTGATCTGCGGCGGGACGCCGGGGCCGTGGTCGATGACCGCGATCGTGGCGGTTCGGTTCTGTGGATTCGCCGACACTCCGATCTCGAGCGGGCTGTCCTCCGGTGTGAACCGAAGCGCATTGCCGACCAGGTTGGTCACCACCTGGCGCAGCTTGTTCTCTTCGGCAAGCACGATGGCGGGCACTTCGGGAGTCGGCTCCGCCGAAAGAGTCAGTGTCGGGTCGAACGTCATCACGGCACCGGTGTCGGCTGATTTGCGGGGCCGGCGCTGTCGCAGCCGGGCGAGCGTCGCACCGGCGAACGCGATCGGGCGCGTCGAAGTGGACTCATCATCGGCCCGAGGTGAACGGGTGACCGTTGAAGCCGTGGCCACCGGTTCCGGCTGGGGCTGCTCTGGTGCGGTGTCGAATGCCGGCGGGTGGTCGACGACGACGCTCACCGTGCGCCGCGGAGACGACGCGTTCGCGTCCAGGGCGGCATCCCGGGCGATGGGGGAGAGGTCAACCGGGGTCAGCACCCTGGGCTTCGTCTCGTCGAGCCGGGCCAGTTCCAGCAGGTCTTCGACCAGACCCCCCATCCGGATCGCTTCTTTCTCGATGCGCTCCATCGCCTGGGTGAGGTCCTCGGTGTTCTGGAGTGCACCCATCCGGTACAGCTCGGCGTAGCCGCGCACCGTCACCAGCGGGGTGCGCAGTTCATGGCTGGCATCGCCGACGAAACGGCGCATCTGCTCGATGGTGCGCGCCCGGTCGGCGAAGGCCTGGTCGATGCGGGCGAGCATGGTGTTGAGCGAGCGGTTGAGCCGGCCGACCTCGGTGTTCGGCGTCGCGACCGCGAGGCGCTGGCTGAAGTCGCCGTCGGCGATCGCCGCTGCCGTGTGCTCGACCTCGCGCAGGGGGTGGAACGTGCTCGTCACCAGAAGCCGGGTGAGGAGGGCGCCGATGATGATCACGCCCAACCCAAGACCGAAGAAGATCGTCAGGTAGGTGGCGATGATCGTCTCGGTCTCGCGCATCGAGATCGCGACGAGGACGACGCCGATATTGCCCTGGTGGTCCCACTGGTACGGCACGACGACGGCATGGTACGTCGTCTTGCGGTCGAGGCTTTGCAGTTCGAACACGCCGTCGCTCCTGACGGCATCCGACAACTCGAACGTCGTGCTGATCTTCGGCAGCGATTCTTCCGGCCGGTCCTGCCAGGTGGCTGCACGCAACCGTCCGTCAGCGTCATAGATCGCGGTGAAGTAGTCCGACGACATCGCGTCCTTGACCATGTCACCGGCGTTGTCGGCCTCGGTGTCCTCCAGGTCGAGGAACCCGGGAGGAACGGGGGACTGCGCTGCAGAGATCAGGTCGGTGTCGACCTTGTCGACGAGGGCCGGACGCAACATCACAACCGTGCCGACCCCGGCGATGAGCAGACCGAAAGTCAGGACGAGCACGGTCACGCCGGTGATCTTCGTGCGCAGTGAAATCGCGTTCCACCACTCGGCTATTGGATCGTGCATGTACCTGTATTCGGTTTACGCCTTCGCTGTCTTCAGCATGTAGCCGAATCCGCGTTTGGTCTGGATGAGCGGTTCAGTTGAGAACTGGTCCAGCTTGCGTCGCAGGTAGGAAATGTAGCTCTCGACGATGCCGGCATCACCATTGAAGTCGTACTCCCAGACATGGTCGAGAATCTGCGCCTTGCTCAGCACCCGGTTGGGGTTGAGCATGAGGTATCGCAGAAGCTTGAATTCGGTCGGGCTCAACTCGATGGGCGTTTCGCCGACGAGAACCTCATGGGTGTCCTGATCCATGGTGAGTTCGCCTGCGCGGATGACGGCATCCTCATCAGCATGCATCGTTCGTCTGAGGATTGCCTTGATGCGGGCGACGATTTCGTCGAGGCTGAATGGCTTGGTGACGTAGTCATCGCCGCCGACCGTGAGGCCCATGATCTTGTCCTCGGTGTCGTCCTTCGCCGTGAGGAAGAGGATCGGCGCTGTGTACCCGGCTGAGCGCAGACGTTTGGTGACGCCGAAGCCGTTCATGTCGGGCAACATGACGTCCAGGATGATGAGGTCCGGCTCTTCTTCCAGGACCGCTGAGATGGCCTGGGCACCGTTTCCGACCGCGCGTACGGCGAAGCCGGCGAAGCGGAGACTTGTGGTGAGCAGGTCGCGGATGTTCGGTTCGTCATCGACGATGAGAATGCGTGGTCCAGTCATGCCACCATTATCTGCGTGTCAGCTGGGTCCTTCCTGAACGTCGCCGGTGCGCGATGGTCGTTGGTGCGGCACGATGGACTCATGACGAACCCTCGACCGGCAGACGCCGCGCGGACGCCGGAACTCATCTCGCCTGTGCGGACGATCGGGCACCGCACTTTCGATTTCTCCCGGCAGGTCGCGGTGATGGCGATCGTCAACAGGACGCCGGATTCGTTCTACGACCGCGGCAGCACATTCGGCCTCGACGCTGCCGTTGCCGCGGCACTGGCAGCGATAGCCGACGGTGCCGAGATGGTCGACATCGGGGGAGCACCGTTCGCGCCCGGCCCGGAAATATCCGTCCGGGCCGAGATCGACCGCGTCGTACCCGTCATCGAGGCGGTGCGGGCGGCATCCGACGTCGTGATCTCTGTGGACACTTTCCAGCCGGAGGTGGCCTTCGCGAGCATCCATGCCGGTGCCGACCTGATCAACGACACCACCGGCCTTCGAAACCCGGACATGGTCGACGTTCTCGCGAACAGCTCTGCGGGAGTCGTCATCACGCACAGCCTCGCTGAACCCCGCAGGCCATTCGCCCGCCCCCAATACTCCGACGTCGTCGCCGAGGTTGCGGCGTTCCTGACCGAGCGCATCGATGTCGCCCTGGCCGCCGGCGTGTCCGCCGAGAGAATCCTCATCGATCCGGGGCATGACCTGAACAAGAACACTTTGCACTCTCTCGAACTCACCCGACGGTTCGCCGAGATCGCGGATCTGGGCTATCCGGCCCTCGCTGCTGTGTCGAACAAGGACTTCATCGGTGAGACGCTCGACCGTGAGCGCGGTGGCCGGATGCACGGTTCGCTCGCCGCCGCCGTTGTCGCGATCGTCAACGGCGCCAGAATTCTCCGGATGCACAACGTCGGTCCGGCCGTCGAGGCCGCACGCATGACGGAGGCGATCCTCGGTTTCCGGCAACCGGCGCGTCTGCGTCACAACATGGGGGAAACCAATGACTGAACCCGGTATTTCGCTGCTCCAGGGCGGCGCGACGCTCAGCGATGACGAGATCACAGACCTGTACGCGGTCGACGACCGTGCCGTGCCGTGGCTCAGAGTGAACTTCGTGTCGAGTATCGACGGGGCGGGAACCCACGACGCTCTGACCGCCGGACTTGGCACTCCTTCCGACAAGCGGGTCTTCGACATTCTCAGGCGTCTGTGCGACGTCGTTCTCGTCGGCGCAGGCACCGTGCGCGCTGAAGGTTACGGCCCGATGCGACTCGACGAGCCGGCGGTGCGCTGGCGCCGAGAGCACGGGCTTCCCGACCAGCCCGTTTTCGCGATCGTGTCGGCCGGGCTTGAGCTGGACCCTGCGCACCGGATCTTCGCTGAAGCCCCGGTGCGGCCGATCGTCGTCACCGTCGAGCAGGCGCCGGGGGAGCGACGCAGAGCGCTCGCCGAGGTCGCGGACGTGCTCGTCGCCGGCGCCGAGCACGTCGACACGGCGCGGATGCGATTGCTCCTCACCGAGCGCGGGCTTACGCAGGTGCACTCCGAAGGCGGGCCGCATCTCTTCGGCGACTTCCTGAGGGAGGACACCGTCGACGAGGTGTGTCTCACCCTCAGCCCATTCGCGGAAGGCCCAGGGGCCGGGCGGATCACCGCGGGGACGCCGGCGGGCGTCCAACGCCCGATGGCGCTCGCACATGCGCTGAGTTCGGATGGAACGGTTTTGCTGCGCTACGTTCGCCCGCCCGTCCAGGCGGCGATGGCGTGAGCGTCGGGCGTGGAAGGACGGCGCCTACTTCAAAGCGATGATGCTCGACAGCGGGAGGGTTCGCTCGATGTCCGCCTTCTTGTCCCGCCCGCGAAGTCGGCCGCCGGACACTCCGGTGGGCTCGAGCACGAAATCCATGGGGCCGGAACGCGGCACCTCAACGGTGATCGTGACGGTCTGCTTCGCGCGGATCGCCGCGTCGAGCTGGCGGGCGATCCAGGCCAGATCCGTGCCGGTTGAGGTGTCGCTCTCGACCTCGCGCAGCCGACCGATCAGGATGCCGTGGTCGGGGAGGGGAGGAGGAGCGTCGACTGGCGGCGCAACGCGGCGGCGGCGCAAACCGATCAGCTCACCGGTTGCCGTCTCAGCGGCGACGGGATACCGTGCGTCGCTGATGGCCCAGAACACGACCTCCAGGTCGAATCGGCTGAGCATCCGGTCCGAATCCGTCCGGCGCAGTCCGAGTGAGGCCAACGATTGGTCGACGTCGAGCAGGCCGATCAGGGCGCTGTCCGCGGCGCGGACATAGGTCTTCGCGTCGCGGAGCGCATCCGGGTGGTCGTCAGGGATCGAACCGACCCGGATGGCGCCGAACCGGGACGCCGCCTGCGAGATGAGGTGATCGACGGGCTGTGGGATGCCGGTCAGCGAGAGAGAGGAAAGGAACTCCAGCATTCCTGCTGACGTCTCACCGGCGGAGAGTGCCCGGTTGACGCTTTCGGCTGACAGTCGGTAGCTGAAGGCCTGGGCACGTCCCTCGAGGTCGGCGAACGTCCGAAGCCGGACGTCGAGCCCGGGTTCAAGCGGACCGGGCGCGATGACGGTGAGATCGTGCTGGAGGTACACGTGGCTGACATGGGTGGGGAAATTGGAGGCCATCGCGGTCGCCGCCGCCGCGGCATCCGTTTCGAGAAGGATCCGCCCCGCCGTGCTGGGTACCTGGGCGTCGGGGGTTGGCCCGCTGGTGATCCCCAGCATGATGGCCTGGTCGGTGACGCGGGCCACCTGGCCCCTGATCCAGTCGCCGCCCGCCGGGTAAAGCCACTGCGCGTAGTCGTGCAGCGCAGAACCCCAGGTGGAGCGGGTGCGTCCGCTGAGAACGGTGCGTACCTGTGAGGGGAGGGCGTTGAGCCAGGCGGCAGCGAGCGTTCGCCACCGTTCACCTGCCGTGAGGGCGAGCCAGTCCTCGCCTGCGGGTGCGGTGAGCCAGAGACCGGGTATGTGGCTGACGAGGCCGGCGCGGACCGTCAGATCGAGGTAGGCGTCGATCGTGTGTCCGTGAACCTGCATGACCGTCGCCAGTCGCTTGCGCTCGGGCAGCGCCGGACCACCCTTGCCCAGTTCACGTGCCGGATTGGCGAGAAGCTCCAGAAGCAGCTCACCGCTCGCCGAGGTTGTTTGGAAGGCATGCTCCGCCGCGCTCAGGTCGGTCAGGGCGTGTGAAGCCTCAGACGCTGCGGCGGGGAGGGCGGGAGCGGGTGCTGAAACCAGGTGCACCGCGATCGGAATCCCGGGCGTCGGCCAGGTTGCCAGCACTGCCTCGACCGCGTCGATCGCGGCGTAGCCGCCCTCGGCGCGGGAGAGCAGGGCGCGGTCCGCGGCGAATGCTGCGCGTTCCTCCACGTCACCACCATTCACGTCGGCGGCGCCGAACGCGCTGAGCCGGTCGGCGATCTCTGCGGCCGGGAGCGGTGTCGTCGTGGCTGCGGCAAGCACGCTGAGGGTCCGGCGGTCGAGTCTTTGGAGCGCGCCGCGGATACTCGAGGGGTCGAGGAGCAGTTCGGCCAGGTCGAAGAAATCCTGCGCGCGCGCAGAAGGTGCCACCCGGCGTTCGGTGAGGAGCGTCTCGAGCGCGGCGTCCGGGAGCGCACGGAGGTTGTCGGCGAGGGTCAGGATGTCAGTCATCAGGTAGCCGGTTCCACGGTCAGCGCTCCGGCTGGTCTCGGCGGGAGTCCCGCGCGCGCCGAACGGCGCTGGAGATCATGAGGACGATCAGGAGGACGATGGCGAGCGGAAGACCGATGTACGGAACCATCACGACGACAGGCCAGAGCCCGCTCGCGAAGTCGTCGGATCCCATTCCCTGCATCGTGCCGATCATGATTGCGACGAACGTGCCAACGGAGAGCAGCACGAGCGCGAGCAGCATGAATGCCAGGACCCGTTCGAAGCGGCTGATGTTGTGCTTTTGAGGATCGGTCACAGTTCTCAGGGTATCGGCATAGGGCTCCCATCCCCAACGGCGGGGAAGGTGCCGGGGATTCCGCTGACGCTCTAAGCTGGGAGGGCGGGGAATGTCCCGTTCGTTTGCGGCTCCTGCCGAGGCGACAGCACCGCACGTCGGCTTCACACCGGCGTGTCCAGTTCACAGCGAGGTTCGTCCATGCCCACCGGCAAGGTTAAGTTCTACGACGACGAGAAGGGCTTCGGCTTCATCTCGAGCGACGACGGCCAGGAAGTGTTCCTGCATGCCTCGGCTCTGCCCGCAGGCGTGACCTCAGTCAAAGCGGGTACCCGCCTCGAGTTCGGTATCGCCGACGGCAAGCGCGGAGTACAGGCTCTCTCGGTTCGGGTGCTCGACGCACCGCCGAGTCTTGTGAAGATGAAGCGCAAGCCAGCTGACGACATGGCAATCATCGTCGAGGACCTCGTAAAACTGCTCGACGGCCTCGGAGGGGACCTCCGCAGGGGCCGTTACCCCGACAACGCCCACAGTCGCAAGGTCGCATTGTTGCTGCGACGCGTGGCCGACGAACTGGACGCGTGATCGCCGCGCCAGGCTGGGCCCGCCGTCTTTTCCAGAGGAGCACTCCGATGACAACCACTGAGAACTCCACCATCGATCCGACGCACGAGCCACGCGACTCCGGCGAGAACCCGTCGGAGGCTGCTGCGGCGCCCGAAACGGATGCCGGGAGCGAATCGCGGAACCGCGGTTTCGAGGGCGGCCCTGTGGCCCAGGAAGCTGCAGAGACAGACGTTGTCGACGCACCGGCCATTCCGGCCGTTTCTGTGACGGATGGGCCTGTATCGGTCGGTGCGACAGAGGACGCCGGCGACGTATCGAGCCTTGTCGAGGAACCCGCTGTTCCCCGCCCGGCGCCGGTCGCCGACGAAGTCCTGCTCGCGTCGGCCGATCTGGCGCGCGCCGCGCTGCTCGAGGTCACCCCGGCCGAGACCATCGGCGACCCCGTCGGCCATGTCGCTGAGGACGATCACGTTCTCTCGCTCTTCTTTGACAGCAAGCTCCGCGGCTACCCGGGGTGGCACTGGACCGTCACCCTCTCTCGCGTCGGCGATGAAGAAACCGTGACGGTGCTCGAGACGGAACTGATGCCGGGCGACAACGCCCTGCTCGCCCCGGAATGGGTGCCGTGGTCCGAACGCCTCGCCGATTATCAGGCTGGCCAGGAGGTCGCGGAGAACGAGGCGCGTGCCCTCGCTGAGGCAGCCGCGGTTCTCGACGACAGCGACGACGATGACGACGACGAAGACGTGTTCAGTATCCTCCATGCCGGTGATGTCGACGGCGTGGATGTCGATGAGATCGCCGACGATTCCGATGACGACGACGACGACGCCGAAGACGAAGAGGAAGAGGACGATGACGAGGACGATGACGACGAAGAAGACGACGACGACGACTCCGACAA
>NZ_JBKJWH010000072.1:0-2529 GCF_046716805.1 Mycetocola sp.
GACATGTGGGAGCACGCCTTCTACCTCGACTATGTCAACGTCAAGGCTGACTACGTGAAAGCGTTCTGGAACATCATCAACTGGCAAGACGTCGCGCAGCGGTTCGGAAACGCACGAGCGAACCAGCCGACCCTCCTGCTTCCATAACCACACCGCCCCCATCGATAGGGGGTTGTACGGAAAGGGGTGGCCCGAGAGACAGAGCGCTCTCGCGCCACCCCCTCACGCGGTTCTTGAATTCCGAACTGTCTCGTGCGTGCAGGAGAGCATCAGAAACAGCTTCGCTAGCGGCGAAGAAAAACGCGCTCAAGAAAGGAGACGGTTATGAGGAAGGCGGAAGAGCTCCGTTATCTGGCTTTGGCGATCCAGCGTGATAGCAGTCGAGCGTTCGCGGCGATGCTGCGTCCCCTTGGTGTCACTCCCTCGCAAAGCGAGGTCATCCGAATACTCGGTGACTTCGGGCCGCTTACGCTGACTGCGCTCGGGAGACTGCACATTTCAGAGTCCGGCGACAAGCCCAGTCGCCTGGTTGATCGCCTCAGCGAACGAGGTTTCATTCGGCGCGAGACCGACCCGGAAGACCGCCGCTCAAGCGTGATCAGCCTCACCGCTCGGGGCGCGCTCCTGGAAAACCAAATCCACGCGGTCGAACGCCGCCTTGATGCGTCAATCGCTGCACTCACGGAAGATGAGCAGCTGGAAACGATCCTCGATGTTCTGCGCCCGCTCGCTGGCGCATTGCCGGCCGGCCAGAAATTGGCCCGTCGACTCGGCGATGAACGCTGCGTACGGCGGGACCAGACGCGGAGCTCGGCGGCTGCTACCTCTGCACCGGACGGCCTGGCAGAACCCGAGTTCGGGCTGGCGCTACTCCCGAGGGCCTGACATTGAGACGACACTCACCGGCGGTGTTGCGTCGGTCCGTGATCGGCTCCAGGTGACCAGTGGGTGCAGTAACGAAATCAGTTCCCGACCGGATCTGGTGAGCGCGTAACTGACCGACACCGGTGTCGTTGGCTGCACGTCGCGAGCGATCAGGCCTTCTGCTTCGAGCTCTTTCAACCGAGCCGCCAGCAGGCGATCAGAGATACCGTCGACCAAACCCCGGTATTCCGTGAACCGGCGAGCGCCGCGCGCACCAGCCAGGAGAATAGCGGCGTTCCACTTGCGGCCTGCTAACTCGGCTGATGCTTGGAATCGACGACATTCCTCGTCGTTGATGTGGACGAATTCTGCATCACTCATGGTGTCTCCAGACCGAGATAGATTAGTAAGCTCCTCGCCTACTCGCCTGCTTACCTATAGTAAGCGGCTTATTGCCAACTGGGCAAGCTGTTCCACTCCTGAAAGGCTGGACGCATGCTTCTCGTTTGGAACACCCGCACCCAGAACATGGCCTGCCTCTCATGAACTACGGCCATCTCTTGGAGTTCGGCACGTTGATCAAGCCAGTGAACCAGCCACCGGAGACGGCAGTTGATCGCGCGCGGTTGAGTGAGTTGCTCGGCTATGACATTGTCACCGTGCAGGACAATCCTGATCAGCCGGAGTTCCTTGACACGTGGACCCTGATGTCGTGGCTGGCGGGCCACACGGACCGGATCCGCATCGCCCCCAACGTTTCGAACACGCCGATGCGCACCCCGGCCGTCGCTGCTCGCGCCTCGGCGAGCCTGGACCTGCTTTCGAGTGGCCGCTTCAACCTGGCGCTGGGCGCGGGAGCGTCATGGGACGCACTAGAAGCTCGGGCCGTCGACCGGCTGACACCAGCCGAGTCTGCCGAAGCGCTCGAAGAAGCGATTGACATCATCCGCGACATTTGGTCTCCCGACCGCGGCCCCGTGCGATACGTCGGTGATTACTACCGTGTCGAGGGCGCACAGCGGGGGCCCGAACCCGCGCACGACATTCCCATCTGGCTCGGTGGGCTTGAGCCGCATATGCTCCGGCTGATCGGTCGCAAAGCCGACGGTTGGCTGCAATCCATCCGTGACATGAAGCCCGGACAACTCCGCGCAGCGAACCGGGTGATCGATGACGCGGCCGTCGAGGCAGGGCGGGATCCGCGTGAGATCCGCCGACTTGTGAACATCTCCGGGCGATTCCAAGCGTCGAGGACCGGATTCCTCGTCGGCCCCAGCCAGCAGTGGGTCGACGACCTGCTGCCGCTCGTCGTCGAAGACGGCGTCGGAACCTTCATCCTCCGGCCGGATGACCCAGCAACGATGCAACAGTTCGCGGAGGAAGTCATCCCAGCGCTCCGCAACGCGGCCCACCGTGCGTTGCCCGGCGGATTCAACAATGCCAATATTCGGCGCGCAACGGTGCGCGCCCGCCGCACCCCGGGAATCGCGTATGACCAGGTTCCGACAAGCCTGACCGATCGGGTGATCGAACCAGGCGATGTGGGGTACGGGTCAGTGCGTTCGACGTACCTGCGGGGAGGCTCGCCCGGTCTCGTGATCAGGCCACGGCACACCGCCGAAGTCGTCGACGCCGCCCACTTCGCCCGCAAGCACCCTCATCTAC
>NZ_JBKJWH010000073.1:0-10670 GCF_046716805.1 Mycetocola sp.
GATGAGAGCACGAGGCAGATCACCCAGTAGATCAGGGCGGCTTCGATGTAGACGAGCATGAATTCCTGGCTGAACGCCGCGATCCTCTGGGCCACGCGGAACATCTCGGTGACGAGAATCACCGACGCCAACGAGGTGTCCTTGACGAGGCTGATGAAGGTGTTCGACAGCGGAGGCACCGAGACCCGGGCTGCCTGCGGCAGGATGATCCGGCGAAGGGCGCGCGCCCGGGACATGCCGATCGTGTACGCGGCTTCCCACTGGCCCTTGTGCACGGAAAGGATCGCCGCGCGGATCACTTCGGCGGCGTACCCGCCGACGTTGAGCGAGAACGCGATGATGGCGCTCGGCCAGGGGTCGATCGTGAGGCCGATCGACGGCAGCCCGTAGAAGATGATGAAGAGCTGGACCAGCAACGGAGTGCCGCGAATCACCGAGATGTAGCCGCGTGCGGTGCTCGAGACGACCCTGTTGCGTGACAGCCGCATCAACGCGACGAAGAGGGCGATAACAAGCCCGAGCGCGAACGAGATCAGCGCGAGCGGGATCGTTCCGGCGATCGCCCCGGACACGAGAGGCCACAATGAGCTCCAAAAAAGCTCCCATGCGGCTTCGGAAACCATGAGGGCAGTATCGCAGGTGCCGCTGTTACTTGCTCACGTCCTCACCGAAGTACTTCTCGGAGAGTTCGGCCAGTGTGCCGTCTTCGCTGAGTTCGGCAAGCGCCTCGTTAATGGCGTCGACGAGGTCGTCGCTGCCCTTCTTCAGGGCGAAGGCGCTCTGCGAGGCCTCCTCGGTTTCGGCGACGACCTTGATGCCGGCATCCGGTTTCTGCTTGAGGTAGTCGAGGTAGGTCAGCTTGTCGTTGACCGTGGCGTCGATGCGGCCCTGCTCGAGGAGCTCGACGGCCTGTGCCCAGCCTTCAACGGCTTCGACGGTGGCGCCGGCTTCTTCGGCGACCGCGTACCAGTTGCTCGTGTTGGACTGCGCGGTGGTCTTGCCTTCGAGGTCCTCGAGTGACGTGATGTCTGTGTTGTCCTCGGCGACGATGAGGACGCCGGGCGAGATCGTGTACGGGTCGCTCAGGGTGTATTTCTCTTCGCGCTCTTCGTTGATCGAGACCTGGTTGGCGATGATGTCGAACCGGCCGGCCTCGAGGCCGGCGAAGATGCCGTCCCACTGGGTCTCTTCGAACTGCACGTCGAGGTCGAGCTTCTCGGCCACGGCGGTGACGACATCGACGTCGTACCCGGTGAGGTCGCCTGCTCCGCCTTCGTGGTAGCTGAACGGCTTGTAGGTGCCTTCGGTTCCGACGATGAGCACGCCGGCTTCAGTCACCCGTTCAAGGGCGCTGTCGCTGGCCTTCGGCGAAGCGCTCCCGCCGCCGGATGCCGTTGCGCAACCGGCGAGAGTGACGGCGAGCCCGGTCGCGACGGTGACGGCAGCAATCCTTGAGAAAACGGAGCGTGAAGACATGGTGGTGGGTTTCCTTCTCGAAGTGGATGAGGCATCCCGGTCGATCGGACTCTGCGGATGCCTCAGCAGCGAGCGTAGGCCGCTGTGTGCCGCGTGCAAAGTTGAGTGACGCACGGTTACGAGTGGGGTAACGCAGCGCCGCGCTCCTTTATGCCCGCCTCGTATTCCTTTCTGCCGGCCACCTATTCGCCTTTATGCTCGTCACTTCTCCGGTGGTTGAGTAGGGCCCGAACGCGGCGCCTCCTCCGGTGATCGAGTAGCGCACGAACGCGGCGCCTCCTCTGGTGATTGAGTAGGGCCCGAACGCGGCGCCTCCTCTGGTGATCGAGTAGCGCCAGCCCGTCGACGCGGCCGCAAAGCGGCCTTGCTCACGATCCAAGCGAAGTGAGGCAGCGAATCGAACCCCCGCTCCGCACCTGCACGCTCCCCCCTGCCCGCACCTCCTGCTCCGCACCTGCCGGTCCCCTCCTGCCGCTCACGTGGAGCCACGTGCGGCCGAAGTACCCGAGTCAGCCAGTCCTCCGGTCTGCCCACGGCGGGTCGGCGGAGCTCTCCCCCGGCACCCGATCGTCCGGCTCCTGTCGAGCCTCCTCGGTGGCGCTGGCCACGGCGGCCGCTGCTTCGTTCTCGGCAGCGTCTCGTGTCTCTGTCGCTCGGAGTCGAAGCCGTTCCTTCTCCAACGGTGACTTCGACGGCATCCGGATCGGTTCCCGCTCGCCGTCGACTCCCGGCGGCGGGATCAAATAGTACTCACCTTCGATCCGCACGATCCGGTAGCCGAGATTGTGCACGAGGTGGTGGTGGTACGGGCAGAGCAATACCCCGTCGGCTAGGTCGGTGCACCCATCGTGCGCTACCCACTCATTGATATGGTGTGCTTCGCAGTACGACGGCGGCACGTCGCATCCGTCGATTCGGCAGCCTCCATCGCGAATCGACATCGCGATTAGCGGCTTGGTTCCGAACAGTCGCTGCTCGCGGCCCACGTCGAGCGCGGTACCGGACGTGTCCATCAGGACGGGGCGAATGCCGCTGACGCAGATCTGCTTTTCGATCATTCCGGCGGGGACTGTGTCCTTGCTGTCCTCGAAATATCCGGTCCCGGTGGAGCGACTGTTACCGTCATCACCGGTGGTTCTGGTGTCCAGTTGCTCCTGGGTGATCACGAGGCGCACGCCCGGCTGCCTGGACCCGTATGTTTCGGTGGGCTCAGCCTGCACTCCGACGCGCAGGGCGCCCATCAGGGTGTCGTACACAATCTGGTCGTTCGTCCGGGGATCGAGCCGAAGCTTCTCTGCCCGTTCCGCCTCGGCGGGGTCCACCATTCTTGGGCCTCCGCGGCGCGCACGCATGGCTGCGCCGACGATCGATTCCATCCACGCCGCTCCTTCGTCCTCGAAGGTGACATAAGCGGTCTTCGTGCCGTCATCGGAACGGCCGAACCGCCACTTCCGGTTGGCGTAGCGTTCGTTCCATCTCAGCTGCACGCCAGCCGGATCGATCCGGTCGCGGACCTGGCGGGCCCGGAATCCGAGTTCATCGGCGTTCACCCCGGCCGCATCCTCGATGATCTCCTCGGCAGCGGCCCTCAACGTCTCGGCATCGACCCGATCATTCGGGATTCCAAGCCCACGCATGATAATTGTCACCGATTCAGACCTGATGACCCCATCGCGGGCCGCCCGCGTCAACGGCTCGTGCCAGGGAATTACCGGCGCTGGGCGCATGACCGCCCCACCAATGTCTCTCGAGCCTTCGGGGCTGTCCGGATCTGGACTGATCTCGAGCAACCCATCGGTGTCGACCACTCGATCGTCGCTCGGCTGCTCCGGCGGAAAAGCGACGGGGTGAGTGGCGGCATCCGCTTCGCCCATTGCCTCGCCGAGCCGCATCTGTCGGAAAGCTTCGTTCTTCGTCGACCCCGTCAGCCGCTGGATCAGGTTCACGGCAGTGCGGTCACCTGTCGACTGCGCCCAGCCGGCGTAGCCGAGATCACGGGCCGAACGCTTCGCGGCCACACCGGCCCCTGCTGCGATCACCTCATCGAACTCGGACTTCGCGCGGGCAGCGTCACGCAGCAGTGCTTCGAGATCGACGTTGGGAGCCTGATCCAGAACCATCGACAACGGCGCAATATTTGCGGAGGTGCCCGTGCATGACGATGCCCTCGTTAACGACGAACCGGCACCGCTGGAATCAGCGATACCGGTGGGGGAAGCCTCGGCAGGCTCGAGTGCCGGCTCCGGGCCTGCGGCTACTCCAGCCTCGTCAGCTGCGGCGATGGCGTCTTCATACCGAGCGAGTTGGTCACACACCCGAAGGGCGACCTCTCGAATCTGCTCGGATAATTTAGCCATGCTTCATTCTACCAAAATGTTCGAGAAAAGTGAAAGTTATTCACAGATAGAATCGAAGATTTATTCTACAGATCGAGACGCCGCGTGAGCGCACTGAGCCGCCACAGCGTGCTTACTCATCAACGGATGCCGCTACTCCGCCGGCTTCTCGGCAGGCTGCTCCGCCTTCGGGTCTGGCTGCACGTAGACGAGCCCGTCAACCGTCATCTTGCCGCCAGCGCTTTCGATGTCGATCACGATGTCGGTCACCAGAAAGAGCCGGGGGCCGAACTGCACACTCTTGAGGAAGTCGGCCATCGGCCCGACGTCGCCGGTCACAATAACTGTGACCGGAATCGAGACGAGGTCCGTCGTCACCGGCACCGCAGCAGGTGCGTCCGGCGTCGGTTCGCCAGCGGCTGATTCAGGTCCCGCTGAATCGGCGGGCGTAGGAGCAGCCGCTTCCGGCACGGGTGTCGCAGGCGTCAGTTCGAGGGGGGTTCCTGCCGTGATCGACTCGATGCCCACCGAATTCTTCAACGCAAGCTCGTTCAACTGACCCAGGAGTGTCGAGACGGCTGGGTCGCTCGGCAACGCCACCCGGAGAGCGGCGAGCTCGTTCTTCAGTTCGGGAAGCCGGTCGTCGAGCTTTCGCAACGTGAGCACGGTCTGCTCGTGCGCCTGATTCACGGTCGCGACGGATGCACGTTCGTCGTCTGCCTTGCGGGCTTCGGCCAATTGCGGCTCAATGCCGGTGAACCAGCCGAGGAGCACGACGACCACGGCGACGAGCGCGATGGCTGCTATCCATAGCTTTGTCCGGGTCATTCGTCGCCCTCGGTTTCTTCGGCGAATCGGTTGAGGAAGGCTTCCTTGTTCACTTGCACCTGGATGGCGACGACGAAGCCGGCTTGTTCGTTCCCGTCAACTTTCACCGGGGGCGCGATTCCGGCGAATCCGGTCAGGCTTTCTAACTGATCGAGCCAAATCTCGACCTCGGGAACGGTCTGGCTCGTCGCCTCGATCGAGATGGTGGCGACGCTCTCCCCCTGCAGCGGCGCCTCAGGAGCGACCGAGGTCTCTGCGGGTGAGATGGAGTCCACCCGGATCGACGTCAGGGAGATTCCGGTCGGAATCGTCGCGTCGATCTCGGCCAGGTACGCTTCCCAGTCAATCTCCGTGGCCATTCCGACTTCTCTCGCTGTGACAGCGAGGGTGATTGCGTTGTTCACGCTCCTGGCCTCTGCATAGGTGAGCTGTTCAGCGAGCAGCGCGTCAGTGCGGGCACGTTCGGCGGCAAGCAGGACACCTGCTGTTATCGAGCGCACCGTGGCGAAGGCGAAACCTCCAGCCACGAGCACGGCGAGGATGACGAGACCGACGAGAAGTTTACGCACGAGCGCCTTGCCGCGCTGTTCGTTGCGGACTTCCTGGGGCAGCAGGTCTGCTCGTGGCACGCCACCGAGCGTCAGGTCCGGCTGTGCGGCGCTCATGCCACAACTCCCAGTCCGAGCCCGAGAGCCACCGTCATGCGGCTGCGGCGGTCCTCGTCGTCGGGGACAGGTGCGACCTGTTTTCGGGAGCCGGAAGCGGGCTCGGCACCGAACGGCTGGATCGGGGTGATAGGGACCCGGGTCATCGCACCAAGGGCTTGCGCGAACCCGGAAAGCCGCGCGCCTCCCCCGGTCAACGCAATCCGATGGGCGGTCCCGTCGTGGCGGGTGTTCGCGAAGTACTTGAGAGTGTTCCGCAAGCTGCTGAGCAACTCACCCGATGTTTCCTCGATCACCCCGGCGGCAGTGCGGAGTTCTGGGGGAACGGAAGCCGGAGCCAGACCGATGCTCCTTTTGAGACCCTCGGCTTGCTGCCGCTCGATCTCGAGTCGTGACATAAGTGCGCGCGTGACATCGTCCCCGCCAGCAGGAATGATCCGGACGAAGCGGGGCACGCCGTCGATCGCGAGCACGACGTTCGTCGTCGACGCTCCCACGTCGATGAGGGCGGTGGTCTCACCGGTCGACCTGCCGAGCACTCGCTGGAGTGCGAAACCGATGAGGTCCACACCGACCGGAGACAGACCTGCCTCGCGCACAGCCCGGAGGTTGATCATCACCGCTTCCTTGACTGCTGCGATGAGCAGGCCGCTCACGGCTGGGCCGTTCTCACTCTCTACCTCGGCAATCGGGTAGAAGTCGAGAAGCGCGTCCGCGACGGGAACCTGAATGAGGTCTTGCACGTGAAACGGCAACGATTCCCGGATGCTGGCCAGCGGCATCCGGGGGACAGTCAGGTCCCTGGCGAGCACCTTCTGGTTGCCCATGCCGATGACGACGTCCTTGGTCTTGAACTTGCCGTCCAGCCACAACCGTTTGAGGGCGGCAGCGACGGTGTTCACTTCGAGCACTTCACCACTGCGCACGGCGCCGTCGAGAAGTGGAACTTCGTGGTATCGCAGGATGCTTGGCCCCGTTTTGGGCATCATCCGCACTTCGACCCCGCGCACCGCGGTCTCGCCGATGTCCAGGCCGACAATGTGTGCCGTCATTCTTCCCCCTACCCCACACCGAATAATGACAGATATTCGGACGCCAGTTGCTCTCCTCCGAGGATGCCGACCCACGCGCCTCCGATCATCCATGGACCGAACGGAATCCCGCTCTTCAGATTTGCCCGCCTCAGGGCGACCAGAATCAGGCTGAACACTCCCCCAAGGAGGAAAGCGGCGAATGCGCCGACGGCGAAAGCTTCCCAACCCAGCCAGCCTAAATAGAGACCGAGTACGCCGGCCAGTTTGACGTCTCCGTAGCCCATTCCGCCCGGGTAAATCAGCGCGAGCAGCAGGTAGATCCCGAAGAGGCAGGTCGCTCCGATCAGGGCTGTGGCGATCCGGCCCGGTTCGGATGCGAGCAGCGCGGCGGTGGCAAGCAGCACTGCGGCCACGGGGTACGAGGGCAGCACGATCGCGTTCGGAAGTTTGCGCGTGTCGATGTCGATGAGGGCGAGGGCCACGCTGATCGCACCGAGGTACAGATAGCCGAGAACGGTGACAACCGTCCCGACGAGCAGGGATGGATCGGTCATGGCGCTTCCGAAACGGAGGGCGATGACCGCAAAGAAGACCGCCGTCCCGAGTTCGACCAGCGGATACCGTGGCGAGATTGCGATCTGGCAGTCCCGGCATCGGCCGCGCAGCAGCAGCCAGGAAAGCACAGGGATGTTGTCCCAGGGGCGGATGGGTGCAGAGCAGCCCCCGCACGCGCTCGGTGGCGCGACGATCGAACGCCCAGCCGGGACACGAAAGATGACGACGTTGAGGAACGACCCGATCAGTGAACCGAATATCCCCGCGCCGGTCGCCAGGAGACCAACCACCGCTACCCCAGCTCCCGGACGCTGACCCGGTTGCCGAGGTGGCCTCCACTCAGCACAACTGTCGGCGGCACTCCCCCTGAGAGGTCCACTCCCGGGATGCCGACGGGAACGAAGGTCAGTTTTGCCTGCGAGCCGAATTTCACTTCGCCGCCGTAAAGCTGACCACGCCATCCGTCGCGGTCGCTGAAGATCTTGCACGGCGTGTACGCCATCACCGCGACGGTGTTCGGGATGTTGGATTCGTTGTTCATATTGATGCCGTTTGAGTCCGCCGTGCAGGTGGGTACGCCGTCTGCGGTGTTGTCCGGCTCGATGAACCAGAGACTCTTCTGGGTCGGGTTCACTGCATCCGGGTGCACGTTCGTCACGTTGAACTTGGTGAAATCGAATCCGTGCGCGATGAATGCGATGTTGGTTTTCAGGTTCAGCGTGTCGATATTTGAGTCGGTCTTCAGACCGTCCGGGCAGATGCTGAGCACGTTCACGACTGTCGGGATCGTGCGGGCAGAAAGTGTCGCCCACATGGGATGCCCGTTGCTCACGGTGCATACACCTGTCCAGAGCACTTCTTCGTAGCCTTTCGTGGCCCAGGTCGTCGACGGGTAGGCGACATCCGTCCAGTTTGGAATGAGCGGAACTGGCGGTTGTTGCAGTCCCTCGACCGCCGAACTCCGCGTACCACCCGGCACGCCGGCATCCGAGATGGTCCCACTGGAGATGATGCTTCCTTTGACTGTGGAACCGGACGCGACCTTTGCAACGCTCGAGGTGGTGCCAGCCACGGTGACATTCCCCTCGGCCGTAGATGCACTGCTGCTCAGTACGCTTACGCTGCCACCGGCATAGATGTCACCGTGGACGACAGTCCCGCCTTTGACCGTCACCACTTCACTCGGTGATGCAACGCCGTTTCCGACCGCGATGATGTCGCCGCGAACTCGGCTGCTGCCGCTGGCGAAAATTCTTTTCGACACGTGGAGCGAGCCGGTGACCTCGCAGTTGTCGAGATTGGCGGATCCGTTTCCCAGGATGACATCGCCAGCGATTTTGGCGTTGTTGATGCAGTTGACGTCGCCGTTCTTGATTTGCAGGTCAGCGGCGATGCTGTTGTCCGACGACGCAAGGTTGAAGCTTTTGAGGTCCCCCTCCATTGTGTGGGCGTACACGGCCGCGTCGATGTCGGGAACGGTGACGTAGTCGGGAATGTAGTTGTAGATCGCCTGGATCACGCTGCGGTTGCCTGAGGTTGCCCCGGCGACGCCCGGGGTAGCCGCTGTCCCAGTCGATTTGATCCGCACCTGTGTTGCGGTGGGGGGCGGGCAGCCGGGCACCCAGATGCCGGCCGATTCGTATTCGATGGCAGCACGGAAGAGTGGTTTCGTCGTCGACTCATAGACGGCGCCTGCGGTTGAGCAGCTCGACGTTGTCTGGAGGCCAACCACGGCGACGTCGATTCCCGCCTCCGCCGCCGCGCGCGATTGGACGTCGGCCCGTGCGGAACTCGTCACGGACAGGCCGTGGACGGTGGCGGTGACGATCGTCACTCCGATGACGGCGGTGACCATCATGAGGGCGAGCACGCCGATGAGCGCGCTGCCCGATTCGCGAGGGTGCCGCCGTGCGGGAAACTTCAGAAGCATGGCGCAGTCTCCACTCCGGTCGCGGGCACGGGCTGTCGGCTGAAGGCCGACGTCTTGATGAGGATGGGGCGTCCGTTGCCGGTCGCAGCTTCGAGGGTGAGATCCACCTGACGGTCTGCGCCGGTCAGGGCGAAGACGGGCGCGCCGGCGACCTGGCGGATGTTCTCGCCGAGGAGAGTCCAGGTTCGCGCCTCCGTGGCTGTCGGCGTGGGAATCGCCGTCGCTGACGTGGTCATGCGTACCTCTCCTGCGCCGTAGTACCAGGCGCGGCACACCGAGCCGGTGGTGGCATCGGTAGTCCGGGCCGTGAGGAGCTGGCTGTCGGTCGCAGGAGCGGTGAGCCGGATGGCGCTGGCGTTCCGCACCGCTTTGGTGACGGACTGGGAGATGAGCTGGCCGGTGTCGGCACCCTCGACCGAGTTCCGCACTGTTTGTTCCGCCTTGAGAGAGTTGATGAGAATGCCCCCGACGATGAGAAGCACGACGGTGGCGAGCATCATGTAGACGAGCAACTCGATGAGGGTGAACCCGCGTTCGGTCCTCATGGCGTCGGCACCGGAGTGGGCGTAGGTGCAGTAGCCGACTCCACATAAACCATCGTGACCGCCTCAGCGAGGGGAAGCGAGCTTCCTGCCTTAGTGACGGTCACCTCCACGCGGACGACACCTGGATAGCTCGCTGGGCAGGTGCCAGCCACGGAGTCGGGCTGGAATTCGGTGCCCCGCGGGTCAGTGGTCGGCAGAACAGTGGCAGCGGCGAACGCCCGCACATCGGAGCAATTGGGAGGCACGGCTCGGACCGCGTCCAGTTGCTGGTTGAGCAGCTGGCTGGCGGTTGCGACCGTCGCGCTTGTCACGGATGCCGTCATGCCCTGGATTAGCAGCGGGAGGAAGGCCATCGCGAGGAGGGCGAGGAGGAACATCGAGACGACGATTTCGACGATCCCGAGTCCTGCGTCCTCCGCGGCGGAAGGGCGCTGTGGCGTCTGCACGGTGCGGCCTCCTTCCGGGCGGTTCAACCAAAGAAGCCGAGCAGGGCGTCGTACCTTCCGACGCCCTGCTCGGCAGAGTTCTACTGGACTATGTCGTTGGAACTACCTTGAAGGTAGTGGCGTTGCACGTTCCTTCGACCACTCCGCTGGTGTCATCCGCCGCCCATGGCTTCATGGCCGCTCCGACCTTGACGTCGCTGTGGGTGCCGAGGATGCAAAACGCAGCGATGGTTCCGGTAACCGTAAGCGTGACCTTCGTGTCGCCGCCCGTCGCAGCAGTCTTGATTGCTGTGAGCTCAGCGTCAGTCGGGAAGGTCTCGGTGTCGACCATCTTGGCGACGATCGCCGTCTTGGCATTACCGATCGCCGACTCGACCGCGCTGCCCTTTGCCTGCTCCTGCTGGCCCAGGAAGATCGGGATCGCGATGACCGCGGTCTTGGCGTTGGTCAGGTCGCTCTTGACGCCCGAGTCCTTGGCGTTGTTCTGCACGCCGAGGTACACGGGGATGGCGATCGCGGCGAGGATGCCGATGATGATGACGACGACGAGGAGCTCGATCAGAGTGAAGCCACGCTCAGGCTCATCCCGCTGCATGCTGACCCCTTAGGAGAACGAATGACGGCCTCAGGGGCGGTCCCCCGAAAGGAACCGCCCCTGCCCAGCCGCAAGGCTGATCGTGCAGCTTGCCGTGGATCAGAAGCTGCAGGCTGCGCCTTCTACGGGCTTGCCGACGCTGCTGTCGTAGAGGAAGTCGGCGGTGGTGTACCGAGTGTCCGCGACGTTGATGCAGTAGGCCGTGGCACTGGTCGTCAGAGTCACGGTCTGGACGGCGGCGTCGTACTGGAATCCCTCGG